>CALAQT010000322.1 GCA_937888775.1 uncultured Actinomycetes bacterium
AGTAGGCGGCGAGTTCGCGGGCGATCGCGACGGCGACGACCCCGCCGGGTTTGCGACGGGAGTCTCTGAGCTGGCGCCAGCGGGCGTTGAGCCGGCGTTGCGCTTTCCAGGAGATGTTGATGATCTCGGGTGCTTGGCCGCGTTGGCGGCGTTCGAGCGCTTCACCGACAGCTGGGCCGCGGCGATAGTGCCAGGATGCCTCGACCAGCAGCCGGCGGGCGTGGGTGGAGCCGGCCTTGGTGATCGACCCGAGCCGGCGCTGCGCGCCGCTGGTGTGCTCGGAGGGGACGATCCCGAGGTAGGCGGCGAGCTGGTCGGGATGATCAAAGCGCTCCCACTCGCCGATCTCGGCGCACAACCCGAGCGCGGAGAGCGTGTCGATCGCGCGCAGGCACCGCAACCTGGCGACTGTGTGCGCGCACGGGACGCAGGTCGCGAGCTTGAGAGGTCGGCTTCGACCTGATCGCGGCGGGCGATCAGGACGTCGTGGGCGTGCAGGTAGTCAGCCAGTGTCGCCTGTGAGGCGTGGTCTGAGAACCGCACCGAGGTCAGCCACGAGCGATGCTTGCGCGACCACGCCTCGCCGGGTCCTTCCCAGTAGATCTCGCGGCGCAACAGGAACTTCCCGATTCGGTGTCGGGCGCGCATCAGATCCTGGCGAATGTCCTCGCGGCAGCGCACCAGGTCGCGCAGCTGCTCACGCTCGACAGACGGGATCGTGACCAACGTCAACTCGCCGGCCGCCAACAGCCGCGCCAGGCGGATCGCGTCGCGCTTATCGGTCTTGACCCGATCCGCGGGCGGGCGCTCGGTCTTGCCCGGCGCGCACACCCCGAGCTCGATCCCCTCCGCCCGCGCGCGGCGCGCGAGCCCATAGCCGGTCGGACCGGCCTCATAAACCATCCGCGCCGGCCGCTCCACACCTCGCAACCACGGCAGCAGCTCGTGCGGGCGGCCAACCACCCGCCTGGTCACAACCTCGCTCGTGGCCTGATCAAACACAGCGAGCGTTGACTCGCGGGCGTGCACGTCCAGACCGACCCAACGGATACCGTCAGGCATCGGCACTCCTCTCATAGATTGTGGGCCCCGCGCCGAGGCCGTAATCCTCAGCGCGAAGACTTACCCCGCAGACTGCGCGGGGAGTGCCAAACCCTTCGACACACCGAGGGCCGGTCCTCCATAGTGTCTAAAGCGATCGGGCGATGCCGGGCGCCGGTGCGACCAAAGCGATCACGCGGATGCGTTCCCGCGCTGCCTCGGGTGAGGCACGTGCCGCGCTCGCCCGGGAGTTTGGGATCAGCCGGGAGACGCTGTACCGCTACGTCCGAGGCGCGGAGCTACGACCGTGACGGGAGCCGTTCGGCTTGCCGCTGGGCGATCTTCGCAGGGGTGACGTACAGCAGCTCGATGAGCGTTTCCGTCAAGCGGGCAACATCCTTCGATTCGTCCAGCGAGACGTCCCCGAACAGATCGGCGTGGACACCAGCGTTTCCGTAGAGCCGGACGTGATCGATCCAGCCGCCGAGCGTCGCGGTCAGGCCGCCGTCGGCGACCATCTGCTTGACCTTGTCCTTGAGGTCTTTCTTGCCTTTGGCAGCCTCGGAGCCCTTGTCGTCCACGATCCACGTCATCGCGGCACGGAACATCGCGACCGCACCGTTGGGAGCGTTCGCGCTCAGACAGCGAACCCCCTCGCCGTAGGCGCGCGCGACATTGGGAGGAACAGATGGGCCGAGGCTCTGGGCGCCGGGGGTCGGCCACCAGTGCACGCCTTCCCAGGTGATGGTGCCGGCACGGCCGCCGCCGCGCTGTCCGCCGACCAGTTCGTCTTCGATGACGACGATCCGGTCGTTGCAGCCGCTGCACTCCAGGATCGCGACGCGCTGGGGGCCCAAGCGCTCCATCGTGCCGTTGTGATTCATCGCATAGCCGCCGTGCTTGAAGGTCACGTCTGCGACGCCGCACGACTGGAAGTTGGCGACACGACCGCACCTCGGACAAGGCCCGTTCGGATCGGTCGAGTCCGGGAGTCCATCCGGATCTGGAGTTCTGTCTGCGGCCATGTGGCCGATTATCGCCCGAGGGTCGGCTGCATCCGCC
>CALAQT010000323.1 GCA_937888775.1 uncultured Actinomycetes bacterium
GAGTTCAGACGTGTGCTCTTCCGATCTGGTCGAGGCGGCGGCGGCCGGCCGCTGGCATGACCCGCCGGGCGCGCGTTCTTCTAGCCTTAGCGGCGATCGCGGTCGGATTCGTGGCGCCCGCTTCCGCGGGCGCGCACGCGTATCTGATCAAGACGGTGCCGGCCGCCAGCGGCGTCCTGGAAACCCCGCCCCGCCAGGTTGCGCTGACCTACGACGAGGCGGTCGAGCCCCGGTTCGCGATCATCTCGGTCACCGACGCCGCCGGCAAGCAGCAGACGACCGGGCCGGTCACACGGTCACCGGCGGACCCTGACACCCTGACCGTGCCGCTGCGCCCCAACCTGCCCGAAGGCTGGTACCTGATCTACTGGCGCGCGATCTCGGTCGACGGGCATCCAGTTCAGGGTGCGTTCACCTACGCGGTGGGCCCGAACCCGGGGCCGGCGCCGCAGTTCCCGATCCCGAGCATCTCGGCGACCGCCACCTCGACCAACCTGCTGATCGCCCGCTGGGCGATGTTCCTCACCGTGATGGTCTCGATCGGCCTATTCGTGCTGCGAATGTTGATCATCCGTCCGCTGGTCCGACGGACGCCCGACACCAGTCTGCGCGCGATCACGATTGCGTTCGTGATCGCGTCGGTGTTGGGGGTGATCGCGATTCCCGTCTACCTGGACTTCGCGATCGCCAACGACAGTCTGCGTTCGGTGTTCGACCTCGCCACGCTGGTGCCGCTGTATCGCGTGACCGCGTTCGGGCGCGACTACCTCGACATGGCGGTCTGCTTCGCGCTGTTCTGCATCGCCGCGTGGATATCGCTGTGGGTCGATCGGCCTCAGCGCGAGCTGCGCTCAATCGCCGAGCTGGCGTCGGTCACCGGGGCGTTGCTGGCGGCAGCGGCGGTGCTGGTGATCCCCGGCGGCGCCGGACACGCGGGGCAGACTTCGCCGCGCGGCGTATCGATGTTCCTGGACTGGTTGCACCTGGTCTCGGGCTCGGTCTGGATCGGCGGGCTGGTCGGCCTGCTGGTCGTGTGGCGCAGCCTGGCGCCGGCGCGACGGACCGCCGGCCTGGCGGTGGCAGTCCCACGCTTCTCCAACGTCGCACTGCCATCGGTGCTGGCGCTGCTAGCCACCGGAACGCTGGCCACGATCATCCACATGCCCGCCGTCGACGCGCTTTGGAAGACCGGCTACGGGGTGGCGATCCTGGTCAAGATCGGGCTGCTGAGCGCGGCGGTGCTGTTCGCGGCGACCAATCGCCTGCGCGCCAAGCCCGGACTGCTGGCCGCGAGCGCCGGCGCTGACCACGCTGAGCGCGCCGGGGCCGGTCTGCTCGCCGCGAGCGGTGGTGCTGACCGCGGCGAGCAGGCCGCCCGGCTGCTGCGCCGGATGCTGAGCGGCGAGGCGCTCCTCGTCACGGCGGCGGTGTCCGCGGCCGCGGTCCTGTCGAGCCTCGCCCCTCCTCCGCCGGCGTTTGCGCTGCAGGACTCGGCGCTGGCGCAGGTCGGACCCGGGCGGGTCGCCGAGACCGTGCAACGCGCCGGGTACAAGCTGCAGGTGCTCGTTTCACCCAACAAGGCGGCGGCGCCTGACTCGTTCGCGCTGCGGATCACCAAGGGCGGTCAGCCGGTACGCGGCGCGAACGTCACGCTCACCTTCAACCACACGGAGATGGAGATGCCCCAGCAGGAATATCAGCTCACCGAGAAGCCGCCCGGCGTGTACTCGCGAGCCGCCCCGGCGCTCGTGATGGTCGGCAAATGGGCGCTGGCCTTCCAGGTCACGCCCCGCGGCGGGCCGTCGTTCACCGCGCTGATCCTTGACCAGGCCAACGGCTGATGGACGCGCGGACATCTGGGGGCACAGTCGCGCGGCGTCTGCTGGCGGCCCTGATCGCGCTGGGCTGCGGCATTGCGGCACTCGTCATCGCTATCCTCCTAATACGGGGCGTGCTCGCATGATTGAGACTCGACCGGCCCGCCCCAGCACCACCGATGGCCTCTCGCACTAAGCAAAAGGAAGAAGCTCGCGCGCGCCGCCTGGCGGAGGAGCAGGCACGGTCCGAGCGGGTGCGTCGTCAACGGCGTCTGCGGATGCTCGGCGGCGTCGTGCTCGGTGCGGTCGTGCTGATCGCCGTGGCGGTCGCCATCTCCAGCAGCGGCGGTAAGTCGGGTGGCCTGGCCAAGGGCAAGACGGCTTCCCAGACGATCTCGTCGGTGGCGTCGCTGCTGTCGGGGATCCCGCAGTCCGGAGCTCGCCTCGGAAGCCCCAAGGCGCCGGTCACGATGACCTACTACGGCGACCTGGAATGCCCAATCTGCCAGGATTTCACGCTCAACGGCGGCTTCTCGCAGCTCGTCTCCAACGACGTCAAGGCGGGCAAGGTGCAGATCCTCTATCGCGCGTTTCAGACCGCAACGCGTGATCCAACGACGTTCCAGACCCAGCAGGTCGCGGCACTGGCCGCCGGCGAGCAGCAGCGCTTCTGGAACTTCGTCGAGCTCTTCTACCACCAGCAGGGCACGGAGGGCACCAGCTACGTGACCGAGAGCTATCTGGACGGTTTGGCCCAGCAGATCCCCGGCCTGAATATCAGCAAATGGAAGACCGACCGCAACAATGCGGCGCTGGCCAGCCAGGTGCTGGCCGACGGGCAGACGGGAACCAAGCTCGGCGTCAACGGTACGCCCACGTTGATCTTCCAGGGCCCCAAGGGAACCGCGACGCCGTCCTCGGCAGTGCCGAGCTACTCACAGCTTGAGCAGACGGTCAAGAAGGTCACATGATCGCGCCGCGCATCGGCGAGCCCCGATGAGCGCGAAGCTGCGCCGCGTAATGCTGGTGCTCAGTGTGATCGGGCTGGGAGTCGCGATCTACCTGACCTACGTTCACTACTCCGGGATCCAGCCGGTCTGCACCGCCGGCGGCTCTTGCATCAAGGTCCAGACCTCACAATGGTCCAAGCTGGCCGGGGTCCCGGTCGCGCTGCTCGGGCTGATCGGCTACGTGGCGATCGTCGCCAGCCTGCTGGCGCCCGACGGCGAGGAGGCCCAGCTGGCCACGCTGGGACTGACGCTCGTCGGTTTCGGCTTCAGCGGCTACCTGACCTACCGGGAGCTGTTCTCGATCCACGCGGTCTGCGAGTGGTGCGCCTCCAGCGCGGCGATCCTCACCCTGCTGCTGATCGGAGCGGTGACTCGCTACGTGCTCGGGCCGATCGTCCCCGACACGCAGGAGCCAGCCGAGACGCTCGCGGCTCCGGGCTCAGAGACTCCCGCACGGCGGAGAACGGCCACCGTCGGCGTCGACAAGCCGTAAAGCGAACCGGCGAATCGACGGTCGCGGGCCGCCCACAATCCCCGGGGCAGACTTCCCGACGTTGACTTTCCCGCTCGGAGAGCGGCGATCCTCTCCCGGGCCGCGGCCGGCCTGCTGCTGGCTGCCACGGCGGGTACCAACCTCCTGCCGGGCATTGGCTTCCGGCCGACGTCGCCTCACCCGGGGCGCGTAGCCGTCCGCCGCTGACCCCATCATGCAACCGTGAGCTGGCGATCCACCCGAGCCACCGGGCGAGCGCTGCAGAACAGCCGTCAGGTCGCGGTGATCGACCTAGGCTCCAATTCATGGCGCCTGGTCGTGTTCACCTATGAGCCGCACGGATGGTGGAAGCACACCGACGAGCTCTATGAGACCGTGCGTATCGGTGAGGGGCTCGGCGAGTCCGGACGGCTGAGCGACGAGGCGATGGCCCGCGGCCTGGAGACGCTGGCCGTGTTCGCTCGGTTCTGTCGTGCCAATCGGATCGAGGGGGCGGACATCCACGCTGTCGCCACCAGCGCGATCCGGGACGCCTCCAACCGCGAGCAGTTCCTGGAGCAGGCGCGCGCCGACACAGGACTGGCGATCCAGGTCCTCTCCGAACAGGATGAGGCGCGCTATGGGTACGTGGCGGCGGTCAATACGACGACGCTGCGCGACGGCGTCGTGCTGGATCTCGGCGGCGGCAGCATGCAGCTGATCGAGGTGCGCGACCGGCACGCCGGGGAAATGACCTCATTCCCCTTGGGGGCGGTCAGGATCACCGAGCGCTTCCTGCCGGAGACCGGTCCAGCCAGGAAGAAGGACCTGGAGCGGGTCCGAGTCCACGTTCGCGAGACCCTCGGTGCCCTGGACTGGCTCACGGACTCCGGTGGCCGGCTGGTGGCACTGGGCGGCGCCGCGCGCAACCTGGCCGCCGCCGTCCAAAGCGCGGCGGGGCCGATCGACCTCGGCGTGCAGGGCTTCGTGCTCACCCGTGAGGCGCTCGCCGAGCTGGTGCATAAGTTCGCCGCCCTGCCCTCCGACCAGCGGGGATCGATCCCGGGAATCAAGCCGGGGCGCTCGGACATCATCCTGGCGGCCACGCTGGTGCTCGAGACGGTGCTGGACCTGGGTGGCTTCGACGGCCTGGAGGTGACCGAGGCCGGGCTTCGCGACGGCGTGTTCCTGGCCGGGACGCTGCTGGACGGCGAAGAGCCGCTGTTTGAAGACGTCCGCCGGGCGGCGGTCGACAACCTGGCGATCCAGTACGAGTCCGACATGGCCCACGTGGAGCACGTAGCGATGCTGTCGCTGCAGATGTTCGATTCCCTGGTCAAACAGGGCCTGTTCGAGCCTGAGCCCGGTGAACGTGAGCTGCTGTGGGCGGCGTCGATGCTCCACGACGTGGGGATGACGATCTCCTACGACGACCACCACAAGCATTCGCGTTATCTGATCGTCAGCGCCGAGCTGCCCGGATTCGACCCTCGCGAGCGCGCGCTGATCGCCCAGATGTCTCGCTATCACCGCAAGGGAATGCCCAAGCTCGGCGAGATCGCGGCCCTGACCCGGGAGGGGGACGAGCAGCTGCTGGAGCGCGACGCAGTGATCCTCAGGCTCGCCGAGCACCTGGAGCGCGGCCGCGATCAGTCGGTCTCAGAGGCACAGCTGCGCGCCAACGGGCATGGCGTCGACCTGCACCTGGAGGCCGCCGGGGACCTGATGCTGCCGCGCTGGAGCGTTGAGCGCTACGGCGACGGCGAGGCGTTTCAGCGCGTGTTCGGGCGACGGCTGCTGATCGGCTGACCGGCCGGTCCGATGGCGCGAGCCGATCAGTCGTACAGTTCAGACATGCTCTGGTTGCTACGCCACGGCGAGGCCGCCGACGGCCTTCCGGACGACGATCGTCCGCTGACCGATCGGGGGATCCGACAGGCCGAGGCTGCGGGCCGGGCGCTGGTGCGGCTGGGGACCAACATCGACGTCTGCCTGTCGAGTCCCAAACTGCGGGCGCTGCAGACCGCACAGCGTGCCTGTGAGCCGCTTTGCCTGGAGGTAACCGTCGAGCTCCGCCTGGCGGGCCAGCCGTTTGACGTCGCCGAGCTGACCGCGGGACTCGGTGACGTGTTGCTGGTCGGGCACGACCCGTCGTTCTCGCTGCTGCTACACGACCTCACGGGTGTGCAGGCACGGATGCGCAAAGGGGGCCTGGCCGGGATCGCCAAGGGCGAGCTCGTCACGCTGCTGCGTCCCAGCGAGCTGAGCGCGATCGCCATGGCCGACGAGCGAGTCGCGTGAACGACCCCGCCACCGAGGCGCTCCAGGGTCAGGTAACCGCCGCCGAGCCCCCGGCGGCCGGCGATCTTGCCGATCCGGCCCTGTACATGAACCGCGAGCTGTCGTGGCTGGATTTCAACGACCGCGTGCTGCAGCTGGCCGAAGACGAGTCACTGCCGCTGATTGAGCGAGTCAAGTTCCTGGCCATCTTCGTCACCAACCTCGACGAGTTCTTCATGGTCCGCGTGGCCGGCGTGCACGACCAGGTGGACGCCCGGATCGACGCCCGAGGTCCCGACGGGCTTTCTCCCACCGAGGTGCTGGAGGGAATCGCCGCGCAGGTGCGCGAGCTCGACCGCCGCCATTCCCGACAGCTGTCAGACGTGATCCGCCCGGCGCTCTGCGAGCACGGGATCTCGATCGTCACGTGCGAGGAGTCCGGGGCCTCGGCTGAGAAGCTCGAGCGCCACTTCCGTGAGCAGATCTTCCCCGTGTTGACGCCGCTTGCGGTCGGCCCCGGACGGCCGTTCCCCTACATCTCCAACCTGTCCCTGAGCCTGATCGTGCGCCTGCAGGACCCTGATCTCGACCACGACGCATTCGCCCGCGTCAAGGTGCCCAAGGAGGTCCTGCCGCGCTTCGTGGAGATATCCAAGGACACGTTCATCCCGCTTGAGGACATCATCGCCAAGCATCTCAGTGCGCTGTTCCCGGGGATGGAAATCCTCAGTTATGACCTCTTCCGGGTCACTCGGGACGCCGACTTCGAGGTCTCCGACGAGGCCGACGATCTGCTGCAGGCGGTGGAGGACGAGCTGCGCCGGCGCCGCTTCGGCGAGGTCGTGCGGCTCGAGGTCGGAGCCAGTATGGACCCGGCTCTGCGCACGCGACTGATCGAATGGCTGGCGGTGGAGGAGGTGCAGGTCTACGACGTCGAGGGACTGCTCGACATGAGCGACATGTGGCAGATCGCCGGAATCGAAGGCCATTCCGAGCTGCGCTGGCACAACTGGACCCCGCTCACCCATCCGATATTTGCGGCCGCGCCCGGTGTAGCCGCACCCGGCAACGGCAACGGCGATCCCCAGCCAGACGTGTTCGCCCCCATGCGCGCCGGCGACGTGCTCGTCCACTATCCGTATCAGTCCTTCTCCACCAGCGTGGAGCGGTTGGTCAAGCAGGCCGTCGAAGACCCAAATGTGCTGGCGATCAAGATGACGGTATACCGGACCTCCGACGACTCGGCGCTGGTCCCGTCGCTGATCCAGGCGGCCGAGAAGGGCAAGCAGGCGGTCTGCCTGGTGGAGCTCAAGGCCCGCTTCGACGAGCGGCTGAACATCCGCTGGTCACGCTCATTGGAGGAGGTCGGCGCCCACGTGGTGCACGGGATCCCGGGTCTGAAAACCCACGCCAAGGCGATCCTGATCGTCCGCCGTGAGCGTGGCGGGGTTCGGCATTACACGATGATCGGGACCGGCAACTTCCATGCCAAGAATGCCCGGTTGTACGAGGATTTCGGCCTGTTCACGACCGATCCAGAGATCGGCCAGGAGGTCGCCAACCTGTTCAACACGCTGACCGGCTACGGCCACCCCGAGCCCCAGCACAAGGTGCTGGTGGCTCCGACGTGGATGCGCCGACCGCTGGTCGACGAGATCGAGCGCACGGTCGCCGCCCACCGGGACGGCACCTCATCACGGATTGTGATGAAGATGAACGCGCTCGTGGACCAGGGCATCATCGAGGCGCTGTACCGAGCCTCGCAGGCCGGAGTGCCGATCGACCTCAACGTGCGCGGAATCTGCTGCCTGATCCCGGGGATCGAGGGCGTCAGCGAGACGATCAATGTGATCTCGGTGGTCGGACGCTTCCTGGAGCACTCCCGGATCTACTCGTTTCACCGCGGCGACGAACACCGGTACTACATCGGCTCAGCGGATCTGATGCCCCGCAACCTCGACAAGCGCGTCGAGCTGATCGTGCCAATCGACAATCGCGAGTTGCAGGCCGAACTCGAGGACACGATGGACCGTTGCCTCGCCGACGACACCTTCGCCTGGACGCTGGACGCCGGCCGGGAGTGGACCCGTCGCCCGGGCGCCACTCGCAGCGTGCACCGAGAGCTGATGGAGCGAACCCTGACCCAGGCCGCGAGCGCGGCCAGCTAGCACAGCCCTCCCGCCCTTCGTGCACAGCGATCTTCTGCTCGTGATCGTAGTTGTCACGGCGCTGTCGTTCGACTTCACCAACGGCTTTCACGACACCGCCAACGTCGTCGCGGCCTCGATCTCCACGCGTGCGCTCTCGCCCAGAACCGCGATCGCCCTCGCCTCGATCCTCAACTTCATCGGTGCCTTCATCTCACTGAAGGTTGCCAGCACGGTCGCGACGGGGATCGTCGACGCCGCTCAGGTCTCAGAGACGATCGCCTTCGCAGGCCTGATCGGCGCGATCGCGTGGAATCTGATCACCTGGGGATGGGGGCTGCCGTCCAGCTCATCGCACGCCTTGATCGGCGGCGTCATCGGCGCAATGCTGGCGGCTGTAGGCGGTTCCGGAGTCAAGGGCGCGGCGATCCTGACCAAGGTCGTGATCCCCGCGATCGTCGCTCCGCTGATCGCGTTCCTGTTCGCGGGCGTCGCGATCATGGTGATCTACAGACTCGTCGGGCGCAAACGCCCGGGGCCAGTGACGCGCGGGTTTCGCCTCGGACAGATCGCCTCCGGTTCGTTGCTATCGATCGCCCACGGGACCAACGACGCACAGAAGACAATGGGCGTGATCACGCTCGCGCTCGTCGCGCACGGAAGCGTGAGCGCCCACCACACGCACGTACCGGCATGGGTGATCATCTCGGCTGCTTCGGCGATCTCGTTCGGCACGTACGCGGGCGGATGGCGGATCATCCGCACGGTGGGGATGAGGATCATCAGAATGGACAGCGCGCAGGGCTTCGCCGCGCAGGGGGCGGGAGCGATCGTGATCCTGGCCTCCTCGCATTTCGGCTATCCGCTGTCATCGACGCACGTGATCTCCGGCGGCGTGATAGGCGCAGGCGCCGCCAAGCGGTTGTCCGCCGTTCGCTGGGGCGTGGCCGGCAGCATCGCAGCGGCCTGGGTGTTCACGCTCCCGGCCGCGGGCATGTTCGGCGCTGTGGCGTACTGGCTCGCCTCGGCGTTTGGCAGCGGCGTGGCTGGGCCGCTGGTGATCAGCCTCGTCGGGCTCGGCGCCCTGACGACGACGCTCGCCAACCGCCGCCGACGACTGGCCGAAGCCGCCGGCGTGTGAACCCGTCCGCGCCAGGGGCGGGCGCGGGCGGTGGCGTGCGCTTCCGCTCCGGGGGGTGGTTCAAGCCACCGCCCCGCGCGGATGGTTCAAGGCACCGCGCCCCGGCGGTGACCTGCGCCGCGGGGCATGGGTGGGCTCAGCCGCCGGACGGCAGTGGGGTCAGCCGCCGGTCGGCGTGGATGCCGGACGCGTGCCCAACGTGACCTTGATGCTCTTGGTCTGGCCACCTCGCTTGATCGTCAGGGTGATCGTTTGTCCGGGCTGGTAGCTGTCGACCGTCGCGATGAACTGGTCGGTGCTCGTGATCGTCTGACCGTCGATCGCGGTGATCAGATCGCCATTCTGCAGGCCGGCGGTCTGGGCCGGGGATCCCGGCTGGACCGAGCTGATGCTGGCGCCGCCCGACGAGCTGCCATTGAGCTCCACGCCGACGTATGAGTGCTTGACCGGACGCCCGGCGATGATCGAGTTGGCGATCCGGGCGACCGTGTCGGACGGAATCGCAAATCCGACACCCGAGCTAGAGCCCTGGCCGGTCGCAGTGGAATTGTTGGTCTCGATCTGATCGTTGAGCCCTAGCACGTGGCCGTCGCCGTCAAGCAGAGGACCGCCGGAATTGCCGGGGTTGATCGCCGCATCGGTCTGGATCGCACCCGGGATCGTGTAGTTATTGGGAGCGGTGATGCTGCGCCCGACCTGGCTCACGATGCCGGCGGTGGCGGTCTCCGGCAGGCTGAACGGACTGCCGATCGCCACCACCGGATCGCCGACCTGTGCGTCGGAGGAGGTGGCAAAGGTGATCGGGTGCAGCTCAGACGAAGGCACATTGACGTGGATCACGCCGACATCAGTCGACGGGTCGCTTCCCAGCACCTTCGCCGGCACCTTGAGACCGTTCTGCAAGGTCACCGTGACCTTGATCGCACCGGCGATGACGTGCTCGTCGGTGAGGATGTCGCCCTTGTTGTCATAGACCACGCCCGCGCCCTCACCCTGGGTCAGCTGGGAACCGCCGTTGCCGCCGAAGGGATTGACGCTCTGGCCCGATGACTGGCTGGTGACGAAGATGTCGACCACACCGGGGCTAGCGGCCCGGTAGATCTGGTTGATCGTCAGGCCACGCGCGCTGGAGTTGGAGTTGCCACCGAAGGACGTCGGGATGGCAGGGGCGCGGGACGCTTGGACGACGGTGGTCGTCGTGGAGTGAGTCGAACTGCCGCCGCTCGCCACGGCTAGCGCGATGACTCCCCCTGCAACGGCACCGCCGATCACGGGAATAAATCGGCTCAGACGGCTCATCTTCGGTTTCTCATCTCCTGGCAGAAATTGATCGCAGACCTGGTATGGCTAGTACAGCACCCTCCCGTGAGAAACCCTTCAGAGCCAGGGAAGAAGTGCGTAAGAGAGGAGGATGGGCTCCAGACCGGGCCGGTTTGGCTCATGCAGACGGGCTTTCCCCGGGGACCGGAACCCAAACTGTACGCCCGTACCGGCCCGGCCCCTGTCCGGCGCCCACGCGCTCTGAGTTTGAACACGCCTTCCTGGCCTTCTGTGAGCGCTTCGGCCTGCCGCGCCCGGCCGTGAACACCCGGGTGGTGCTGACCACCCTCACGAGCGCGGCGCTTCACCCCCCGGTCTGGCCGCCCTCCTTGCCGGCCATCTCGACGAAGTAGTCGAGCGCAGCCGGGTTGGCCAGCGACTCGCGGCTGGCCGCCTGCTCGGGATCGGTGCCCGACAGGATCCGCTTGACGGGCACCTCCAGGACCTTGCCAGAAAGCGTCCGTGGCACCTCCGCGATCTGGCGGATCTCGTCCGGAACGTGGCGGGGTGAGCAGTCTTCGCGGATCCGCCGCCGGATGGCGGCGATCAGGTCGTCGTCCAGCCGAGCGCCGTCCCCCAGCACGACGAATAGGGGCATCCAACCGTCGGTCCCGGCGCGGGGCAGGTCGACCACCAGGGCGTCGACGACCTCGTCGACGGCCAGCACGGCGCGATAGATCTCGCTCGTTCCCATCCGTACGCCGCCGCGGTTGATCGTCGAGTCCGAGCGGCCGTAGATGATCGCCGTCTGGCGGGAGGTGATCTCGATCCAGTCGCCGTGGCGCCAGATGCCCTCGAACATCGAGAAGTAGCTGTCGCGCAGCCGCGAGCCGTCCTCGTCGCCCCAGAGGAAGATCGGCATCGAGGGCATCGGCTCGGTGATGACCAGCTCTCCCACCTCGTCGATCAGCGGCTGACCGGAAGGGTCCCAGGCCTGGACGTTGGCGCCCAGGCAGCGCGCCTGCAGCTCACCGAGGTAGACGGGCAGCGTCGGCACCCCGCCCACGAAGGCCGTGCACATGTCTGTCCCGCCGGAGGTCGAGAACAGCCATGTGTCCTCCCCGAGCTGTTCGTAGATCCAGAGAAAGCCCTCCGGCGAGAGCGGCGAACCGGTCGAGCCGACCGCCTGCAAAGCACTCAGGTCGCGCCCCCGCGCCGGCTCCACAGACGCCTTCATGCACGAGGCGATGAACGCCGCGCTTGTGCCAAAGCAGGTGATCCTGGCGCGCGCGGCCAGTTCCCACAGGGTGCCGAGGTCCGGGTAGCCGGGGTTGCCGTCGAACAGCACAATCGCTGCGTCGGTCAGCAGCACCCCGACCAGGAAGTTCCACATCATCCAGCCCGTGGTGGAGAACCAGAAGATGCGGTCGCCGGCTTGGGCGTCGACGTGGAGGTGCATCTTCTTCAACTGCTCAATCAGGATCCCGCCCTGACCGTGGACGATCGGCTTCGGCAGCCCGGTGGTGCCGGAGCTGTAAAGCACCCAGAGCGGATGATCGAAGTCCAGGGGCGCGAACTCAAGCTCGGCGGCCGGGCCGTCCAGAAAGCCGCCCTCCCAGCCCGAGCCATCCAGGTAGCCGAGCGTCACGACCCGCGCCAGCGACGGGATCTCGGCGGCGATCTCCTTGACCACCGCTCGGCGATCGAAGTCCTTACCCCCATAGCGGTAGCCGTCGATCGCCAGCAGCACCTTGGGCTCGATCTGGGCGAAGCGGTCGATAACGCTGCGGGCCCCGAACTCGGGTGCCGCAGAGGACCACACCGCGCCGATCGACGCGCAGGCCAGAAACGCCGCCACCGTCTCCGGGATGTTGGGCATGTAGGCCGCGACCCGATCGCCCTCGACGACACCCAAGGCTCGCAGCCCCGCAGCGATCGCCGCCGTCTGCGCGCGCAGCTCGGCCCAGGTCCATTCGCTGAGCTCGCGCAGCTCGGAGGCGTGCAGGATGGCCACGTCCTGATCGCGCTTGCCGCGGAACACATGCTCGGCATAGCTCAGGCGGGCGCCCGGAAACCACTGCGCCCCGGGCATCGTCCGGTCGCCCAGCACGCCTGAGCCGGGCGTCTCAAAGTGCACCTGGAAGTACTCGACCACCGACTCCCAGAACGCGTCGATGTCGTCGACCGACCACCGCCAGAGCTCGTGATAGCCGTCGAACCGCAATCCCCGCGTCTGCGCCAGCCAGTCGGCGTAGCGGGTAATCGCCGCGCGCTCGATGCGCGGCTGCGACGGCGCCCACAGGAGCTCAGGGACATCAGCCATGCCAGGCAGTATTCCCCAAATCGCCATCGTGCCCAAGTGACTTCAATCCGGCCGCGACCGCACCGTGCGGGATGATCTCGCGGTGGGGACCATCCCTGAGCTCGCACTGGTCGCGCCGCTCGCCGGCACGGTCATCTCTGTCGCCTGCGGCCAGGGCGAGCGCATCAGCGCCGGAGCGCCGCTGTTGGTGATCGAGGCGATGAAGATGGAGCACGAGGTGATGGCCGAATACGACGGCGTGGTCGACCGCCTGGAGGTCGCGGTCGGCGAGACGGTGTCCGAGGGCCAGCTGCTGGCGGTGCTAACGCCAGGCACCGAGACCGGTAAGACGTACGGACACCAGCCGCAGCCGCAGCCGACCGGCGACCGCGGCGATCTCAGGACCGTGATCGAGCGCCACGCGCTCGGCCTTGACGCGGCCCGTCCTGACGCCGTCGCGCGTCGCCACGAGCGCGGCCGCCGGACCGCCCGTGAGAACCTGGCCGAGCTGATCGACGCGGACACGTTCGTCGAGTACGGACCGCTGATGTTCGCTGCCCAGGAGCGCCGGCGTCCAAAGGACGAGCTGATCGCCCGCACGCCAGCCGATGGCCTGGTGGCCGGCGTCGGCGACGTCGAGGGCGAGTCTTGCGTGGTGATGTCGTACGACTACACGGTCCTGGCCGGGACGCAGGGGATGCGCAACCACCAGAAGAAGGACCGCCTGTTTGAGCTCGCGCAGCGCCGCAGACTGCCGGTGGTGTTGTTCGCCGAGGGCGGCGGCGGGCGCCCGGGCGACGTCGACTGGCCGATCGTGGCGGGCCTGGACTGTCGCGCGTTCGCCCGGTTCGCCCGGCTCAGCGGCCTCGTGCCGCTGGTCGGAATCGCCTCCGGATACTGCTTTGCCGGCAACGCGGCGCTGCTGGGGTGCTGTGACGTGGTGATCGCGACCGAGGATTCCAGTATCGGCATGGGCGGCCCGGCGATGATCGAGGGCGGCGGGCTCGGTGTCCACGCCCCCGGCGATGTCGGCCCGATCGACGTGCAGGAGGCTAACGGAGTTGTGGACCTCAGAGTGGCCGACGATCACGCCGCGACCCAGATGGCCAAGCGCTATCTCGGATATTTTCGCCGCCGCGCCGCGCCGCCCGCGCCGTCCTCCGAACCGGACCAGGAGCTTCTCCGCGGACTGGTCCCGGCCAACCGCAAGCGCATCTACGACGTCCGGACTGTGATCGACGGGCTCTTCGACATGGACTCGATGCTCGAGCTGCGCCGGGGGTTCGGCGCCGGCATCGTCACCTCGCTGGCCCGCCTCGACGGCCGCCCGCTGGGCGTCGTGGCCAACGATCCCGCCCACCTGGGCGGCGCCATCGACGCCAACGGAGCCGACAAGGCCGCCCGGTTCATGGCGCTGTGTGACGCGTTCGAGCTCCCGATCGCGTTCCTTTGTGACACACCCGGGTTCATGGTCGGCCCCGACGCCGAGCGCACCGCGACCGTGCGCCACTTTGCGCGGATGTTCGTGACCGGCGCCAACCTCGAGGTACCGACTGGGACTGTGGTGCTGCGCAAGGGCTACGGGCTCGGCGCCCAGGCAATGGCGGGAGGGGGATTCAAGGAGCCGCTGTTCACGGTCGGCTGGCCGACCTCGGAATTCGGCGCGATGGGCCTGGAGGGAGCGGTGCGACTGGGCATGCGCCGCGAGCTTGAGGCGATCGACGATGCGGAGCAGCGGAGCCAGTCCTTCGACGCCGCTGTCGCGGCCGCCTACGAGCGCGGCCAGGGGGTCAATATGGCCGCCTACTTCGAGATCGACGACGTGATCGATCCAGCCGATACGCGCCGCTGGCTCAGGACGCTGTTCGACCAGCGCCCCGGCGGATGGTGGACGCGGCCCGGCAAGCGCCGGCCCTACGTCGACACGTGGTGAGCGACCACGTCACCCGGCAGCTCACTCCTCGGTGCAGGCGAGTACCACGAGCGCCACCGTCAACCACATTTCTTGCACGCGCCGCGCAGCAGCACGTCATGGCTCGCGACGCGGACCCCAAGCCGCTCCGAGAGCCGGTCGATCGCGCGCTCCAGCCCCGGGTCGTCGAACGCGACCAGCCGTCCGCACCGCTCGCACACCAGATGATGGTGGTGGTCACCGCCGGGGCGCACCCGCTCAAAGCGCGCCTGACCGTCCCCCACCTCCACGCGCTCCACCAGCCCGTGCTCGACCAACAGCTCCAGCACGCGATAGATGCTGGCCCGGCCGGTGGGGCGACCCTGGTGGCGGAGCCCATCCTCGATCTGCACCGCGCTCAGCGCGCAGGGCTGGTCAGCCAACAGCTCGACGATCCGCTCGCGGGCGCCTCCCCGCTTGAGACCCGCTTGCGCGAGCACAGTGCGCACGTGCTCGCTCCAGTTAGGGGACTCCTGGATGCTCATCTCGATCAAGATTAGCGCCACGGGAACTCGAACAGGAATAGGAATCAATCCCATTTATGTAAGATCACGATGTGCCATCGCTCCTAGCCAGATGCGCGTCGAAGCCGCGCAACACCGGATTCGGACTTAGTGGAGCGCTTAGGCTGATCCGCGCGCTGATCGTGGGACTGGCGCTCGCCGGATGCGCCGGCGGTGTCAGCGCCGGGACGTCGGGATCCGATGGAGTCCGCGCGGTGGCGGCGGAGAACTTCTGGGGCAGCATCGCCGCTCAACTGGGCGGCACCAAGGCGAGCGTGCAGAGCATTATCGTCAACCCTGCCCAGGACCCACATTCCTATGAACCGACCGCCGCTGATGCTCGCACCCTGGCCACCGCCCAGTTGGCGATCGTCAACGGGATCGGCTATGACCCGTGGGCACCGAGGCTGCTGGCGGCCAATCCCGTCACCGGCCGCCTGGTGCTGACGGTCGGAAATCTGCTCGGCCTGACCGAGGGAGACAATCCGCATCGCTGGTATGACCCGAGCGACGTCGAGGCGGTGACCAACGCGATCGCCGCCGACCTGGAGAAGCTCGCCCCCAGGGACGCCGCGTACTACAAGCACCAGCGGAGCCTGTTTGAGACCAGAGGCCTCGCTCGCTACCACGCCCTGATAGCGGAGATCAGGTCGCGCTACGCGGGAGTCACGGTCGGCGCGTCGGAGAGCATCTTCGCCTTGCAAGCGCCGGCGCTCGGTCTGCGGCTGATCACACCGGCCAGCTTCCTGAAGGCGATCAGCGAGGGCACCGAGTTGACGGCGCAGGACATCGCCACCGCCGAGCAGCAGATCAGCGATCACGCGATCAAGGTGTGGATCTACAACTCGCAGAACGTGACCCCTGAGATCCAGCGCCTGAACAGCCTGGTGCGCGTACAGCACATCCCGATCGCGACCGTGACCGAGACGCTGTCTCCCGCCACCGACAGCTTCCAGCACTGGCAGGTCGCTCAGCTGGAAGGGATCGAGCAGGCGCTCCACGAGGCAACCGGACGATGAGCGACATCCATGGCGCGGTCACCCGGACGGCGACCGCGCACACGAACGCGAACGCGACGCAGCAATCCGCTCGCGACGCCGAGCCCGCCGTGGCGCTCATCGCCGCGAGCGTCGCACTGGGTGGGCGCCAGATATTCGCCGACGTGTCGCTCAACATCGGACGCGGCGAGTTCCTGGCCGTGCTCGGCCCGAATGGAGCCGGAAAGTCAACGCTGATGAAGGCGATCCTGGGACTCGTGCCGATCGCCTCAGGGACCTTGAGCGTGCTCGGGCGCCGCCCGCTCCAGGCACGGTCCGAGATCGGCTATCTCCCCCAACGGCGCAGCTTCGACCAGGGCACCCGCGTGCGCGGCGTGGACGTCGTTCGCCTCGGCCTCGACGGCGCGCGCTGGGGGGTGCCGGTACCCGTTTCGCGGCGCGCGCGCGAGCGACGGCGGGTGGAGCGCGCGCGCATTCAGGAGCTGATCGAATTCGTCGGCGCAGAGCGCTACGCGGATCGCTCGATCGGAGAGCTTTCAGGCGGAGAGCAGCAGCGACTGCTGATCGCCCAGGCGCTGGTCCGCCATCCGAAGCTGCTGATCCTCGACGAGCCGCTCGACAGCCTTGATCTGCCCAACCAGGCCGCCGTGACCGCGCTCGTACGGCGGATCTGCACCGCCGAGGGGGTGGCGGTGCTGCTCGTCGCCCACGATGTGAATCCGCTGCTCGGATACCTCGATCGCGTGATCTACCTGGCGCGTGGCCGGGCGCTGGCGGGCGACGTGCAGGACGTGATCACCTCCGAGAAGCTGAGCGCACTCTACGGATCGCCGATCGAGGTGCTGCGTACACGCGACGGCCGCCTGGTCGTCGTCGGGCAGCCCGAGGCGCCCCACCATCACGGCGAGCGCCACGCGAACCAAGCCGGATGACCAACCCTTCCCTGTCGCTCGATCTCGTGGCCGACATGCGCCAGCTGCTGGTCTATCCGTTCATGGTCAACGCGCTCGAGGCCGGCACGATCGTGGCGGTGCTGGCCGCGGTCGTGGGGTGGTACATGGTGCTGCGCCGGCAGAGCTTCGCCGGTCACACGCTTTCGGTGATGGCTTTCCCCGGCGCGACCGGGGCGGCGCTGGCGGGGCTGCCCACGTCGCTCGGGTACTACGTCGCGTGCACGCTCGCGGCGGTAGCGATGGGGCGCAGCGGCCGCTTCACCCAGCGCGGCTACGGGAGCGAGACGGCGGCGATCGGAACGGTCCAGTCGGTCGGGCTGGCCGCGGGGTTCCTGTTCCTGTCGCTCAACCAAGCGGTGCTCGCAGGCCCCGAGACGCTCCTATTCGGGACCTTCCTCGGGGTCACTCGCGGCCAGGTCCTGATCCTGCTGCTCGTCGCCGCCGCGACGCTGGGCGTGATCACGCTGCTCGCCCGGCCGCTGCTGTTCGCGACCGTGGACCGGGAGGTGGCCCGGGCCAGTGGCGTTCCGGTGGGGCTGCTCGACGCGGGCTTTCTGCTGATCCTCGCGCTGGCGATTGCCGCCACGAGCCAGATCACCGGCGCGCTCTTGGTCTTCGCACTGCTGGTCGCGCCGCCCGCGAGCGCGCAGCTGATCACCACGCGGCCGGGCCTCGGCCTGGCGCTGAGCGTCGGCTTCGGCCTGCTGATTGCCTGGCTTGGCCTCGGCGTTTCCTACTTCTCGATCTACCCACCCGGGTTCTTCCTGACCACTTTCGCGTTCGGTCTGTACGTGCTGCTGCGAACCGGACGGTGGGCGCTGCGGTGGCGGCGCTGATGTTCGCCCTGGAGTTCGTACGCAACGCGTACCTGGCCGGCACGTTCATTGCGCTGGCGTGTGGGACGATCGGATGGTTCGTGGTCTTGCGCGGGCAGGTGTTCGCCGGTGACGCGCTCAGCCATGTTGCGTTCGTCGGGGCGATCGGAGCGGCGGTGCTGGGGCTCGACGAGCGCGTCGGCCTGTTCGCGCTGACGCTGCTCCTCGCCGGGGCCATGGCCGGACTGGGTCGGCGGGCGCAGGCGGATGACGTGGTGATTGGAACCGTGTTCGCCTGGATCCTCGGGTTGGGCGTCCTGCTGCTCACCGTCCTCGCCATGAGCTCCGCCGGCGCGAGCGGCATCACCGCTACCAACGCTCTGTTCGGTTCGATCTACTCGCTCACGCCGAGCGCTTCACTGCAGGACGCGGCGATAGCGCTGCTGGTCACCGGGTTCGTGCTGGCGGTCTCACGACCACTGCTGCTGTCCACGCTCGACCCCGACCTGGCGACGATCCGGGGCGTACCCGTGCGTCTGCTCGGTGTGGCGTTCCTGGGCGCGCTGGCGATCATCACCGGCGAGAGCACGCAGGCGGTGGGAGCACTGCTGCTGCTCGGGCTGATCGCCGCCCCGGCCGGTGCCGCGCACGCGCTCACCGCCCGGCCGTACCTGGGTCTGCTGCTCTCCGGCCTGATCGCGGTCGGGGCGATGTGGGGCGGCCTGGCGCTCAGCTACGCGGTGTCCTCGCTGCCGCCCAGCAGCGCGATCATCGGGCTGGCGGCCGTCGGATACTTGACCGCCGCGGCGCTCAGTCGGCGTCGCCGAGATCAGCGACCCAGCGGTGAACGCCGCCAGCAGCAGATGTCCTGAGGACCGGCGGGCATGCCCGAGCGGGAGTCACGGCCCGGACCGCCGCCGGCACCCCAGGATGCGGAGAGTCTTTGCTCCCGCTGGCGACGAGGCGCACTTTCGTCGCAATCGGCGGGCGTTCTGAGGCGATCTGGCCAGCGAGGAGGCAGGGGGATACCTCTAGCTCGCCGTCCGGTGCCTCCAGTTCCAGGACACCCACTCGACATGTCGACGAGGGTATGGAGTCAGGCATCGGCTCTTCGTAAAACACTCAGAGCCGACGTCTCACCAGGCCGTGACAGAGGCGCAGCCCGTCGCCGCGCGAACACGCAAAGTACGCGGCAGTAGGTCGACGACCCCGCCGCCCGGCCGCGGCGGGCTCAGGCCCGCAGCGCCTCGGTCGGGCTCAGGCCCGCAGCGCCTCGGTCGGGCTCAGGCCCGCAGCGCCTCGGTCGGGCTCAGGCCCGCAGCGCCTCGGTCGGGCTCAGGCCCGCAGCGCCTCGGTCGGGCTCAGGCCCGCAGCGCCTCGGTCGGGCTGAGGCGCGCGGCCTTGGTGGCCGGGTAGAGCCCGGCGAGCGCCCCGATCACGAATCCCGCGGCGGGAGCGGCGACCAGCGCGTAGACCGGGACGACCATCGGCTGATTCTGGGAGAGCGAGTAGAGCCAGGTCGCCAGCGCACCCAGGGCCAGACCGGCGATCCCGCCCAGCGCGGCCAGCAGCG
>CALAQT010000324.1 GCA_937888775.1 uncultured Actinomycetes bacterium
CATCAGTGGGGACTTTCGATGGCCGCCAGTGGGGAGATTCCCATGGCCGCCGTCACGGCAGTGTTGGTGGGGACTCGCGGGAGTCCATCGCCACAACGTACTCGCGTTCACAGCCAATCCTGGCGCTCCGTCCGGATCTGGCACGACGCCGTTGCAGGGTCTGCACAGACCCAATACAGGCCGTGACACTCTCTTCACAGACTGGCCGGGTTCGATCCAGCGCACCCTTGACTCTTTCACCCCGCAGCATGCGCCGTGGACTCGCTCGCCGCCGGGCTCGCGTGGGCGCTCGCGTCGCGCCCCGCATGGCCTCAGCCGGCCGGAGTACGTCGGTCTTTCTGGTCTCGTCGCGGTTGGACATGGATGTCGCGCTTGCTGCGGGGTTGCTGTCCAAGTACTGCCCCGAGCGGCGAACGTCCCGCTAACGGTCTCGTAGACGGTCGGCGCCGTGACGACGAGCGCTCGGCCCGGCGACCTGCACCGGCCCGTCTCGACCTCACCAAGTCGCCCGATCTGACGACCTCGGAAAAAAACCCTATCGGCGCTCTCAGCATGCCCCGGCATGACCGATTCTCTGACACGAGCCGGCAACACCGGCACGGCTCGGCGGCTGCTCCAGGCCGCCCAACACGGTGACCTCTGTGCGCAGGAGGAGCTCGTGCGCCGCTATGAGCCACTCGTCCAGCGCGTCGTCTGGAAGCTCAGACTGCCGCGAGGCTGCGATCGCGAGGATCTCGCCCAGGAGGCCAGGGTAGGGCTGCTCGCCGCGATCCGAGCCTGGCGACCCGAGCGCGGCCCGTTCCCCGCGTTCGCAGACCGCTGCGTCACCAACCAGGCGCTGCTGGCCCTTCAGGCGGCCTGCGCCCGAAAGCATCAGGTTCTGAGCCTCGCGATGTCGCTAGATTCGCCGAGGGAGCCATCAGCACGCGCCGACGAGGCCGGCCGGGCGCCTGCGCTGCTCGACACGCTCCCCGCGCCGCGTGACGCACGCGACGACCCCGAAGCTCGCCTGCTCGTGCGCGAGCAGCTGACGAGCATGCTTCACGCCCTCCCCACGCTCACCCCCAGCGAGCGGGCCGGCCTCGCGATGGCCCTCAACGGGCAGAGCTACCAGCGCCGTGCCCCGACGCTCAGCGGCACGCCGAAGGCGGCCTCGCAGGCGGCCTACCGCGCGCGTTGCAAGCTCGCCGCGGCGCTCACGCACGCGGCCTGACCGGAGTCCTCGCTGATCCACCGTCGCCGTAGTCTCGGCGAGCGAAAGGGCCCGGCCGCCGATCACAACCCGGGCGGATGGCGCGCCACGAACCCGGCCGGCCCTGTCCCGACGGTGCTCCACCGCGGACCTGTGGACGGCGGGTTGGGCGGGTTGCCCAACCCGGCCGCGGTGTCGAAGTAGATGCCCGCGACCTCGACGTAGGCGTGGCTGGGATTGGCGTAGATCGTGACCCACTTGCCGGGACCCGGCTCGCCGACGCTCTCCAGCGTGGTTGAGGCGGGTGCGCTGCCTTGGAGGAGGGTCTGCCCGAAACCCCCGCCGTACAGCACATAGTCCGTGGCCGAAGAGCAGTCGTAACCGGGCCCGCCGTTTTCCTGGGCGCCCGGAAAGGCGGCCGGGTCCGGCGTCGCTTGGTTCATCGTCTGCGCGACCGCGCCGTGGCCGCCGGCGTAGCTGTAGGGGAAGCGGTCGATTCGGTTGCCGGCTGCGATCATGTCCTGCACGGCAGCGGGAGCGCCAGCGGGCGCAGCCGCGTCGCCACTCGCGAGGATCCTGGCTCTGGTGCCGGGCACCAGCGGGGTGCCCCAGGCGGCGCTACACGCAGCCCCGACCGCCGCTGTCCCGGTGCCCTGGTAGGCGTGCGCGTCGGCCAGCACCCGGTCGACGTACGCCGAGTCGTGGTTGTAGCCCAGGATCGCCGCGCGGTACGCATCAATCGGTTGGCCGGTCGGCGCGCCCGCGGACTTGAGCAGATACAGCGCCGCGAGCTGCACGGCCGTGGTCGGGTCGTGCGGCCCCAGCGAGGGATCGGGGAGGAATTGCCTCAGCCTGTCGTAGTTGTCACTCGACGCCCCGCCGATACCCATCTGCATCGGACCGGACGCCCCGCAGCAGTTGGCCACTCCCGGCCCGCGCGCTCCGGGCTGCGGCGTGCAGGACGGATCCGGGTCACGGCCGTGGTCGCATTCCTCCTTCCCGATCCCGGCGAGGACCTCCCACGGGATCTTGTACTGCGCCCCGACCTGCTCATAGATAGTCAGAAAGCTCGCCGGGATGTCGCGAACGGCCACACGCGACGGAGCATCACCAACTCCGCCCCCGGAGCAGCCCTGACCAAACACGACCGACAGCAACGCAGCGGCGCCCGCGAGCAGCAGCGGGAACCCTGCCGCCACGACCAGCAGGATCCGGACGCTCCGCTTGTGGGCCACGACCGGCAAGGCAGCTCACCCCTCCAGCACGCTGCCCACCAGCCAGCGGCCGGCCCGAGCCTGCAGCGTGAACCGCAGCGGATACGCGGCGATCCCTCCGTCTTCGACCGCCGCGGTTGCCGCGGCGAAGCCGGGCACGATCCCCACCACCCGCAGCGACACCACACGCGGGTGGCGCTGACGCTCGGCCGGCGTCATCTGCGCGCGCTCCTGCACCAGCTGGCGGTGCAGCTCCGGCGTGACAGCCTTCACCGCCGCCGCGCTGGCGCGGCCGTACGCGAACCGCAAGTACGTAACCAGGGACCGCTTGGCGGCGCCACGGGCTTGGAGCAGCTCTGAAGCCGACACCGGCGGCACATCACGTGGCGCGGAGCGCGTGGACGTCTGCCGCGATGGACCTCGCGACGTTGGCCTCCCCGATCGAGCACCTCCAGCCGGAGGCGGTCCGAGTGTGAGGGCAGTAATAGCCGCACCGAGAAGCAGCAGCGCCGCCACGACCACGACCACGCGCCGGGCCCGTGGCGGGACACGCTCAAGCGCAGAGAGCAGCCATGCGGTCATGTCGCCGAGGCGACCTCGACGGCGATCACGTAGATCGCGAGAAGGTGGGCGAGCGCGTCGGCGATCTGTCCCGGCACCTGCATCGGCTCGTTCGCCGTCGAGGCGGTCGCCCGCGTCAGCGCAAGCGTTGCGAGCCGCGCCTGGTCCAACGTCGCCGGCAGGCTCAACTCTCCGCGCTCGCCCTCCCGCAGCTCGTCGCGACCGCGCTCGAGCCACACCTGGACGCCGTAGCCCAACTCCAGCGCGTGGATCTCCAGCGCGCGGTGAGCGAGCCGCATCGCGCCCGACGAGGCGCCGATCACCGCCTGCGCCACTAGACACGGCGCGCCGCACTCCTCCTCCGAGTGCAACAGCCCGCCGTGGACAGCCAGAAGGTGCGGGAGACGCAACGTCGCCAGCGTGAGCAGCCGCGGCGCCCCGTAGCGGCGCTCCCGCTCGGCACCGCATCGCGTGTTGGCGACCCTTGCGACGACCGCGTGGCAGTAACTCGCCCGCCGCCGCCTCGCGTCGAGCCCTGCCGGCATCGACAGCGCCCGCAAGATGTCCGAAGCTTCACCCACTCACGAGTAGGTATGGCCCAGGGTTGCCGATGCCCCGCGGCCGAACGCCCCCCCGGGGCAAGTGCTTCCCTTGAGGACAGCTCGTCGGCGATCGCGTCATGCTCCCGTCAACCGATGATCGACCTCGAAGCCACCTACGAGCAGCTCGCGCGCCCATGGACCATCGAACAGCTCGCCGCGTACTACGAGGAGGCCAACCGCCGCGGAGAACCAGCGCTCGGAGCCGAACAGAATGGCTTGAGTCGGCCGATCTCGCTCCTGGCCAGCGCTATCCCTTCATGCGCCAGCTTAAGTGTCGCGATCCACGTGCTTCACGCGCTGCCCGTCACCGCCGATGGCGAGCTCGCGCAACGGCTCCTCAGCACCATCGAGGCAAACGCTGCAGACGTCCTGCACCGATGTCATCGGGCGCTCGAGCTCGACGGCCGAGCACACGGGTACTCCGCCGGCGAGTGGCTGCCAGCCGTCTACGACATCACCGCACCGCTCCTAGAAGCGGCACGCCTACACCGGGAGCCGCCATCAGTCGTAGAGCACGCGCAAGACACCGTTCGCTGGCTGTCGCACGCGATCATCAACCTCGACCAGAACGCGCCCGATGCGTCGGCGGCGATCGCAGACACCCTTGGTCGCCTCCTGGCGGTGTATGTGTTCACCGACGTCGCCAAAAAGAGGCTCTCCTGTCGATCTGGGGGTGACTCATCGGTGAGGGAGGTCGATATGGATTCCGGCGCAGCAGAGGTAGACCATCGCGATCAGCGCGTCGGGTGAGTGGAATCCGTGGGCGCGGTGGCTGATCAGCCGGACGCGGCTGTTGAGCGCTTCCAGGCGTCCGTTGCTGATTCCGAGCTGGATCGCGGCGAGCACGCCGGCCTTGTGTTTGCGGATCGTGCGGGCGAGCTTGACGAACGGTCTGAGCTTCGATCGGGATGCCCACGCGAGCCACGCGTCGAGCCGTTCGGCGGCTTCGTGTTTGGGGAGTCGGTAGATGTAGCGGAGCTCGCCGAGCAGCAGGAACGCGCGGTACATGCGTTTGTTGGTGAGCACGACCTCGGCGAGCTTGGCCAGTTGCTTGGCGGTTTGGTTGGCGGTGTCCTTGAGCAGCGAGCATCGGGTTCCCTTGATCCAGCGTCCCTCGCCGGTTCCCGAGCGGCCGTGCCGGTTGTACTCGTCGCGGCGGACCTGGTCGGCCGCGCGCCCGCCGAGCTGGCAGACGTGGAACGGGTCGAAGCAGACCTGTGCGTTCGGGAGCCCGTCGGGCGCGCGGATCGCTTTCTCGTAGCCGGCGGACATGTCGATCGATACCGCGGTGATCGACTGCTTCTGCTCGTCGGTCAGCTCGTCGAAGAACCCTTGCAGGGTCTGGGCGTTGCGGCCTGGGGCGGCCCACACGACACCGCCGGTGGCGTGGTCAGCGACGCAGGTCAGGAACCTGTGATCGGCGCCGTGGCTGACCTCGTCCACGCCGATCATCACCAGCCCGTCCAGACGGCCGCGATCGAGCTTGTCAGCGACCACGCGGGCGAGGATCTTCCCGACCGAGCGCCACCCGATCCGCATCAGCCTCGCCAACGGCGTCTTGGCCATCTGCTGCGCCAGGAACGAGACGACATCCTCGAAGTCGCGCGTGTAGGAACTCCCGGCCCGCGCCCACTCAACCATCTCCGGCCGGTGCCCGCAGCCCGGGCAACGAAGCCGTCTGAGCTCGCACTCGATCACGCACCGGCTGGCGCCCAAGTCGAGATGCCGCCAGCGTCTGACCCGCCGGTCCTTGATCTCCAGACCTTCGGCGCCGCAACCCGAGCAGATCCGCCGGCGGCGCCGCAACGCGACCGTCACGATCACCCCCTCGCTGCCGAACGCCACGTCCTGCACAGACGCCCCCGGCAGGCACAGCATCCGGTTGAATGCGGTCGTGACTCGCACGTCGCCCTCCTTCGTAGGCAGCTGAACTTCGAACATCCAGCAGCCTGCCGCAGAAGGGCGGCGGCG
>CALAQT010000325.1 GCA_937888775.1 uncultured Actinomycetes bacterium
ACGACGCCGAACAGGAACATCCGGCGCCGGCCGAAGATGTCGCCCAGCCGTCCGCCGGTGACCAGTAGCACCGCGAACGTCAGCGTATAGGCGTTGACGGTCCACTCCAGCGACGACAGCGAGGCCTTCAGATCACGCTGAATCGACGGCAACGCCACGTTCACGACGGTGTTGTCGAGCATGATCATGAACAGCGCAATGCACATCGCGCCGAGCGTCCACCAGCGGCTGTTGTCGTCGGTCACGAGGCGGTGTCGGTGGTCAAGCCAGCGTTGGGTCACGGCGGTTTTCAGTCCTCCAGTCGGCAGGCGGCGAGGTCGGGCCGGCGCAGCAGTTGGGATAGCGCTGCGCCGAGCGGTCCGCGCTCGTCCTCGGTCAAGGTCTTGACGAACTCCTGCAGGCCGCTGAGTCGGGCGGCGTTGAGTCGCCGGATCACCGAGCGGCCGGCCTCGGTGGGGCTGACGCGCTTGCACCGGCGATCCTCGGCGTCCTCGTGGCGGATCACGAAACCCCGGCGCACGAGGTCGTCGACCGTCCGGCTGGCGGCGGGCAGGGAGATCAGCACCAGCTCGGCCGCGTCCTTGAGCGTCAGCTCGCGATCGGCCTCCTCCAGGTGATGCAGCAGCTTGATCTGGGTCATCGACAGCTCGAGCGTTCCCATCGCCTCGAACAGATCCGCGTTGCAGTGCTTGTGCAGAAAGACGATCAGGGCGTAGAGCTCGCCCGCGAGCCCCGCCTTCCCGTCTGCGGTGACTGCACGTTCAGTAGTTACTTGCACGCATGCAAGTATTGCACAAAAGCTCTGATTGCGCGAACGCAACAGAGCGCCGGGGCGCTCGTCAGGGGCCGAGGAGGCTGTTGCTGGAGTTCGGACGCGCGGGCCCGATATGGATCGATGCAGCCGCGATCGAGCTGGGGTTGGCCAGCGACGCGTCGGTCGAGCCGTGCGGCGCGGTGGCGATCGTGTAGCTGCCCGGCTTGAAGTTCACCGAGACCTGGGTCGTGGCCTGCGGGTTGATCGGCGCCGTACTGGCCAGTGTGCGGGACCCGTCGGCGGAGGAGATCGTCAATGCCTCGGCGTGGCTGGCCTGATTGGTGACGATGAACACGACCGGGCCGGCGCCGACGGATGCGGGGGACACCGAGACTTTGGAGTCATTGACGTAGACGGTCAGGTTGACCGGAGCGGGCGGACGCGAAGCGGTCGGGGACGCGCCGCCTGCGCCGCCACATCCCGAGATAGCCACGGTGCTGGCCACGAGTATCCCGATCGTTGTCCTGCGCATTTTCTGTATGCAGCTGATCAGGCCGGAGGATGGGTCAATGAACGCCGTCGGAGCTCGAGCCGGCTCAACTCGGTCTGCAGCTCCGCCCACGATTCGCGCTCGGCGCGCTCGTACTCATCTCCGGCCAGTTCGCGCAACCCGTCGCTGTATGCGCTCCACGCCTGGCGGGTATCCGCCTCTAGCTCGCGGAACTGTTCGGTATCGGGGGCGACCGCCGTCATTTGAGGACTCCTTACCTAGCTGACCAGTTCGATCGTACCCCGCCAGGCGGTCATCGACCGGATTTCCGGGGTGATGGGCTGCGCGGGTCCTGCAAGCCGGCTTGCACTCCGTCCGGGCGCGGGCGTATCACCGCCCCGATGCAGCTGCTCGAACAGCCCCTCGCCTCGTGCGAGTTCATCGTCGTGGACACCGAGACCAACGGGCTGGGAGGCGAGGGTTGCGAGGTGACCGAGATCGGTGCGGTCCTGGTCGGCGGCGGCGAGCTGCACGACCGCTGGTCCTCGCTGGTGCGCACCAGTGCGCCGCTGCGACGGGGGATCCAGCGCTTCACCGGCATCTCGCAGGCGATGGTCGATGCGGCGCCGTCGCTCGAGCTGGTGCTTTTGCAGCTGAGCGGGCGGCTGGCCGACCGGGTGCTGGTCGCTCACAACGCGCCGTTTGACCGTCGGGTGCTGAGCCAGGCGTTCGGGCGGATCGGGCTGGAATGGCCAGACCCGCCCGTGATCTGCACCGCCGCGCTGGCACGCACGATGCTGCCGCTGCAGCGCGAGCGCCGGCTGACCGCGCTGGCTGACGCGCTGGGGATCGAGGTGCACGTCGCCCACCGCGCCCTGGCCGACGCAGAAACCTGCGCGCGCGTGCTCTGCGCGCTGTTTCCGCGCCTGTGCGCCAACGCCGGCACGGTGGGCGAGGCGCTGGCGCTCCTGGCGCCGCGCCGCCCGCGCCGCACCGCCGCGCGCAGGCGCGCCGAATCGGTGCTCGACCGTCCCACGCTGGAGTTCGGCGAGCTCCCGCGCGACCCGGGCGTCTACCTGTTCCGCGACGCCGGCGGCCAGACGCTCTACGTCGGTAAGTCGCTCTCGATCCGCAGCCGCGCGCGCGCCCATTTCGCTCCCTCGACCCCGGCCGCCCAGTGGACCTCGCACGCAGCGATCGTCGACTATCGTGCCACGCGCTCGGAGCTCGGCGCGCTCGTGCTGGAGAACCGGCTGATCAAGCAGCTGCGCCCGCCGGGGAACGTCCGGCTCGCTCGCCGCGACGACCGTTTGGTCTACATCCGCTGCCGGCTGGACGTTCCGTTCCCGATCCTGGAGGTCGCCGGCGACCCGGCGGCGGGCCATGGGGTGACGATCGGGCCGCTACGCGGGCGGCGGCTGGCCGCTGAGCTCGTGGAGCAGCTCGACTCGCTGTTCGGGTTGCGCCACTGCGGCCGCCGGTTGCCGCGCCGCGAGTATCCCTCGGCCTACGGGCAGATGGGACGCTGCCTGTCCCCTTGTCTCGGTGACCTGGATCCAAACCTGTACCGGCGCCGGCTCGACGAGGCGTTGCGGCTGTTCGTCGGGGGTGGCGACGGTGGCCGGCGCCTGCTGGAGCACGTGCAGGCGCAGATGCGCCAGGCGGCCTCCCAGCAGCGCTTTGAGCGCGCCGCCTGGCTGCGCCGGCGCGCACGGCGGCTGGGGGCGATCCTCGGGCGCCTGGACGGAGTCCTGGAAGCCACCCACGCCCGGCCCCGGCTGGTGCTCGCTCCGCACCCGGCCAAGCCTGAGTTCGACGCCTTCTGGCTGGCGGGCGGACGGCTCGTCGATTGGGGGCCGTTGCCGGTCGGCTCTGGCGAGCTGGCCCGGCGCACCGAGGCGGCCTTGGCCCGGGGCGGGCGGATCGGCGAGCTCGGTGCCCACGTCGCTCCCGATGAGGTTGACGAGCTGCGGATCATCGACCGGTGGCTGGCCTCGCACCCCGACGCGCCGCGGCTGATGCTCCAGCCGGTTCCCGACCGGGCGTCGCTGGCTGCCTTCGCCGCGCGCGGGTCAGCGTCGCAGCGGGAGCTCGACGACCTCGCCGCGGATCGCGTCGGAGCCGACGTCGACGGCTGAGCCGGGGGGCGCCTCGCGCCGGATCAGCGCCAGCGCGATCGGACCCAGAGCGGGCGAGTACGCGATGCTGGTGACGCGACCGACCGGACGTCCGCCCAAGCTCACCTCGGAGCCGGCCGGCACGGGCTCGGTGAGCCGCAGGCCGCGCAGGTGGCGGTTGGGCTTGCCGCGGTAGAACAGGCGCGCGACGGTCTCCTGCCCCACATAACAGCCCTTGGTGAACGAGACCGCGCGCTCGTTGAGGCAGGCCTCCTGGGGGATCACGCCGGCGTCGAGATCGATTCCGTAGCGCGGGCGCCCGTGCTCGATCCGCACGCATTCCGCCACGGACTCCGAGACCGTGGGCACGCCTCGTGCCGCCAGCTGGGACAGCAGCCGCACAGTGTCATCGGCGTCGCAAAGCAGATCGATGCCCAGATCGGTGCGGATCATTCTGACGCGGACGTCGTCCAGACCTCCCAGGACGTGCGCGTGCTCGGCCTCGGGCAGCTCCGTGATGCCGATCGCCTGCTCGGACGCCGGTCCGATCAGCGACACCAGGCCACTTTGCAGGGTGCGCTTGTGCAGTTGCACGTCGTAGCCGATGCAGAAGCGGCGGATCATGTTGAACAGCTCCTGCAGGGCCACGCGCTCGGTGTCGAGCAGCAGCTGGACGACTCCAGCGTCGCCCGTTCCGGCGAGGCCGGATGCCGAGCCGGCGACCTGCTGGAGACCTGAGGCGTCGAGGATCCGCAGGTCGCCGAGCATCTTCCCCTTCGGCGTCAGGAACGCCGCATAGCAGCCCTCACCCGGGGTGAGCGCCTCGACGTCGTTGGTCACCTGCCCCTGGAGGAAGCTCTTGGTCTGCGATCCGCTCAGCGCGAGCTTGCCCCGCTGCGATCGGTCCACCAGCCCACAGGCCTCGGTCACGGCCTGGTATTCGGAGGTTGGCAGGGCCAGCGAAGTCACGCCCAGAAGCATAGAAAGCCGGGCGGAGCCTGGCTAACATTTGCCAAAACTCAGGTTTAGGCCTACCATAACTTTTTGTGAGCACCGTGCAGGAAACAGTTTCGCTGCGATCGCCCGCGATCGAGGACTACGCAAAGGCGATCTACGCGCTTGAGCTGCGCGGTGGCCAGACGGTCAGCACCACCGCGCTGGCCGAGCGCCTTGGCGTGACGGCGGCGTCCGCGTCGGGGATGGTCAAGCGAATGGGCGAGCTGGGGCTGGTGGCCCATCAGGCGTACCACGGCGTCTCGCTGACCGAGCCGGGCCGGCGCGTTGCGCTGGAGGTGATGCGTCATCATCGGTTGCTGGAGCTGTACCTGGTCGAGAGTCTCGGCGTGCCGTGGGATCGGGTGCACAAGGAGGCGGAGGTGCTCGAGCATGTGCTGTCAGAAGAGCTCGAGGAGCTGATCGCCGCCAAGCTCGGTGATCCCACCCACGATCCGCACGGGGATCCGATCCCGACGCGCGAGCTGAAGATCGAGGAGCGGCCCAGCGAGAGCCTGCAGACCCTGGACGTGGGCGCGCGCGGGACGTTTACGCGCGTCTCGGACTCCGATCCGGACATGCTGCGCTTCCTGGCCGAGCGCGGGATCGCTCCCGGCGCCGAGCTGGAGGTGGTCGACAAGCAGCCGTTCGGCGGCCCGCTGTTCGTCGAGATCGGCAGCCAGGTGCACGTGCTCGGCGGCGATCTGGCCCGGGCGATGCGCGTGGAGATGGCGCCCTGACCCCGCCGCCCCTGCCCCTGCGAGCCGCCGCGCTGGAAGGAGCCAGCACGGACGGTCTGGGGATCTCGATCGGGCACCGGCAGCCGAGCCAGCTCGAGCACCTGCTGGCCCGTGGGAAGGTGCGGGCGACGCTGACGATGCTCGGCCCCGCGTTCGTCGCGTCGGTCGCCTATGTCGATCCGGGGAACTTCGCCACCAACGTCCAGGGCGGCGCGCGCTTTGGCTACGCGCTGCTCTGGGTCGTACTGATGGCAAACCTGATGGCGATGCTGATCCAGTATCTGTCGGCCAAGCTGGGGATCGTCACCGAGCGAAGCCTGCCCGAGCTGTGCCGCGAGCTGTTCCCGCGCTGGCTGAGCTGGGGACTTTGGCTGCAGGCCGAGCTGATGGCGATGGCGACCGATATCGCCGAGTTCCTGGGGGCTGCGCTGGGATTGAACCTGCTGTTCGGGGTGCCGTTGTTCACGGCCGGTCTGATGACCGGCGCGATCGCCTTCGGCCTGCTGGAGCTCCAGCGCCGGGGGTTTCGGAACTTTGAGCTGGCGATCACCGCGCTGCTGGGAATCGTGTTCGCCGGCTTCTTCTACGAGACGCTGAAGATCGGCCCCTCGGTCCACGAATCGCTGCGCGGGCTGATCCCCGGTCTGAGCTCGACCACCGAGCTGTACCTGGGGGTGGGGATCGTCGGTGCGACCGTGATGCCGCACGTGATCTACCTGCATTCGGCGCTGATGAAAGGACGGATGCACACCCGCGACGACGCCGAGCGCAAGCGCGTGCTGCGCTTTGAACGCATCGACGTGCTGATCGCCCTCGGTCTCGCCGGCCTGATCAACCTGGCGATGCTGGCCGTCGCCGCCAAGCTGTTTCACACCACCGGGCTGTCGGGCGTGAGCACGATCCAGGGCGCCCACGCCCAGCTCGGACGTCTGGTGGGCGGTGGCGCGGCAATCGCCTTTGCGGTCGCGCTGCTGTCCTCCGGGGCCTCGTCCTCCAGCGTCGGCACGTTCGCGGGCCAGGTAGTGATGGCCGGCTTCATCAACGTGCGGATCCCGATCCTTCTACGCCGCGCGGTGACGATGACTCCCGCCCTGGTGATCCTTGCCCTCGGGCTGAACCCCACCAGCGCACTGGTGCTCAGCCAGGTCGTGCTCTCGTTCGGGATTCCGTTTGCGCTGATCCCGCTGGTGATCCTCACGGCACGGCGCACCGTGATGGGCGCGCACGCCAACCACCGTCTGACCAGCCTGCTCGCCTACGGCGTCGCGGCGATGATCACGGCGATGAACGTGTTCCTGATCGCTCAGCAGCTGATGGGCTGAGGGTTCGTGGGCCCTGGCTCGATAGGCTGCAGACATGCCGCTGGCCGACAACTTCCAAACGCTGGTCGACTCGCTGGCCGACGACTGGACCGATCTGGAGTTCGACCTGCGGATCTTCGACGAGCGTCGCTACGTCGATGCGGCGATCGTGCTGGTGACCTGCAACGCGCAGCCGTACTCCAAGCATGACTGGCACTGGCGGCTGCTGGTCGCCCACCGCTTCGGTCACGCCGCGGCGGTGTCCTCAGTCCACCTGGCGCTGAAGCTGCTTGACGACGCCGATATCGACGGTGAGCTGGCACTGCGTGAGGTCCGCACCGGACGCGTGGAGGTGGTCCAGATGTGGGGCCGGCCAGAATCCGTGCGCCAGGACTTCAAGCGCCTGCGCGCCCAGTAGGGGCAATCGGCTGGCGCCGATTGCCTTCGGAGATCGCCCAGGGGGCGGGCTCCATTATCTAGCAGCCGAGAGGAACTCGAGGTCGAACATCGTTGCGACGTCGGGTACCCGGCGGACGATCCCGAACCGCGTCTCCCAGGTCGCCCAGGAGCGCAGGCGGGCCAGGTTCAGCTCGCCGACGCGCCCGTCGGGACCGGCGAACGCCGGCCTGAGCACGGCGAGCTCGGCGCTCACGAGCTTGGGATCAAGGCCGGCCACGCGTGACTCCAGGCTGGCGGCGGCCGCGGCGGGGTCGGCCAGCGCCAGGCGGTAGCCGGCGACCAGCGCCCGCACGACCGAGCGCGCGAGGGCGGGATCGGCCCGCAAGCTGGAGCTGGTGGCGCACAGCACCAGCTCAGGGTAGGAGGGGGCGCCGAACTGATCGACGCGGAAGATGTGGACTCCGGGGTCGCGACGCTGCAACGTGACGCCCTCGTCGTTCCAGAATGACGTCACCGCGGCGACCCGGCCGGCGATCAGGTCCGGGACGGCGTCATAGCCGATCACCAACTGCCTGACCGCGGCCGGGTCACCGCCGGAACCGGCGACGATCGAACGCAGCACGGCGGTGTCGCTGGGAACCCCGGTGACGCCCACCGTCCGGCCCTGCAGCTGGCGCGGATCGTGAATCTGGGGGGCGGCGATCACCGCCGCCAGCGGACGCTCGACGATCGCCATGATCGCCATGATCGGCTCGCCCTGTTGGCGAGCGATGGCGAGATCGTGCAGGTCGAGGATCGCGAAGTTGGCCCGGCCGGTCTCCAGCAGCTTGATCGAGTCGGTCGAGGCTGACGGGGCGACCACGTGCAGATCGACGCCCTGCGCGCGGTCATCGCCGTGCGCCAGCGCGGCGTAGATGCCGGCGTGGACCGCGTTGGGGGTGAAATCGAGCACCAGCGTGGCGTAGCGCTCGGTTGAGCCGCAGCCACCCAGCAGCAGGGCGACAACGAGCCACAGAATCCTGACGCGGGGCAAGCGGGCCAGGATAGGCCGCCGCTGCGGCCTCCGTAGAATCCACGGCGAATGCGCCGCCGCGTCACGTTCAGCCGAAACCTCACGCTGTCGCTCTCGCGGACGTGTCGCTGCTACTGCAAGTACTGCTCGTTCGCGACCCACAAGGCACATCTGCACTCGCCGGATGAGGTCGAGCAGATCCTCGACCGGGCGGTCAAGCGCCACCGCGTCAAGGAGCTGCTGGTGCTGACCGGCGAGAGGCCCGAGGTCAACGCCGAGGTCAGCGCCCGCCTGGCCCAGTACGGCCATGAGGACTTCACCTCATATGTCGTCTGGACCTGTCAGCAGGCGCTGGACCGCGGGCTGCTCCCACACACCAACCTCGGCGTGCTGGAGCCGGGGGATCTCGCCCGCCTGCGTGAGGCCACCGCCTCGCAGGGCCTGATGCTGGAATCCGTCTCCGAGCGGCTGATGGCGACCGTGCACGCGGGCTCGCCCACCAAGCATCCGCAACGGCGGATCGCCACGATCGCCGCGGCCGGCGAGCTGAAGATCCCGTTCACCAGCGGGATCCTGGTCGGGATCGGCGAGAGCGAGGAGGAGCGGATGGCCTCGCTGGAGAAGCTCGCCGAACTGCACGAGCGCTACGGGCACATCCAGGAGGTGATCCTGCAGAACTTCGTGCCCCATCAGAGCTACTACGGTCGCGAGCCGGCTCAGATCGCGGATGCGGCGGCGCGCGAGTACTGGCGCACCGGAGTCGGCCAGGGACCCCAGCAGGAGATGCCCGCCTGGGCCTGCGAGGTGACCGTGGCGGACATGAAGCGGCTGATCGCCCACGCGCGGGCGCTGATGCCCGACGTGGGGATCCAGGTGCCGCCCAACCTGTCGGACTGGTGGCCCGAGCTGGTGCGTGCCGGTGCCACCGACCTCGGTGGGCTGAGCGCCAACGGCGATCACATCTCCCCTGAGCATCCGTTCCCCTCGCCGGTCCAGGTGCGCAAGCGCCTGCACGACGACGGCGCCGCGCTGACCGAGCGCCTGTGCGTGTACCCGGAGTACATCGATCAGGAGTGGCTCGCCGCCCCCGTGCTCGACGTGATCAAGCGCTGCTACTGGTCGTTCATCCCCCGGCGCGGGAGCGGGCGCCGCGCCGAGGTGACAATCGCCGACGACGCCGCGCCACGGGCGATCGATAAGGCCCGGGATGGCATGGCCCTCACGCCCGACGAGCTGACCGCGCTGTTCTCCGAGCGCCGCCCCGCGGTGATCGAGGAGATGCGCTGCGCGGCCGACGAGCTGCGCCGGCGGCTGGCCGGCGAGACGGTCACCTTTGTGGTCAACCGCAACATCAACGTATCCAACGTCTGCATCGTCGGTTGCGCGTTCTGCGGCTTTGGCCAGTCACGCCGCTCGCCCGATGCCTACGAGCATTCCGAGCCGGAGTTCGCCCAGCGCGTGGACGAGGCCGTCGCCGCCGGCGCGACCGAGCTCTGCATGCAGTCGGGGATCCACCCCGACTGGGGCCTGGAGGACTACGAGCACTGGCTGCGCTTCGCCAAGCAGCTGGCCCCCCAGCTGCACCTGCACGCCTATTCGCCGATGGAGATCGCGCACATGTGCGACGTCAGCGGCCTGTCGCCCCGGGCGGTGTTAGCGCGGCTGCGCGAGGCCGGTCTTGGGTCCACGCCGGGAACCGCCGCCGAGGTGCTGCACGACGGGGTGCGCGAGCGGATCTCGCCCAACAAGCTCCCGGTGGCCCGCTGGGTGGAGATCATCGAGGCGTCGCACGCCGAGGGCATCCGCTCGACCGTGACGGTGATGTTCGGCCACATCGAGGAGCCGTGGGAGCTGGCCGAGCACATGCGGATCGTGCGCGAGCTGCAGGAGCGCACAGGCGGCTTCACGGAGTTCGTGCCGCTGTCGTTCATCCCGTTCCACACGCTGCTGGGGCGCACCCACGGCGTGCAGGAGATCTCGCCCGAGGAGAACCTCAAGCACACCGCCGCGTTCCGGCTCGCGCTTGGGCTGACGGTGCCCAGCCTGCAGGCCAGCTGGGTCAAGATGGGCCTCGACGCGGCCACCGAGGCGCTGCGCTGGGGCGTCAACGACCTCGGCGGGACGCTGATGGAGGAGTCGATCTCCCGGATGGCCGGTAGCTACCACGGGGTCAAGCTGGAATCCGAGGATCTGATCGCCGCCGCCCACCGTGCCGGGCGCCCGGCGGCGGAGCGCACGACCCTGTACGAGATCCGCCGCCGCTACGAGCTGCCGGTAGCGGCAGCCGGATGAACCGGGAGCCCAGGACGACAGAGCGCCCGGCGTCGCTGTTCGCCGGGGTGGAGCCGCTGGAGGTAATGGTCGAGCTGCTGGCCGAGATCGACAACGACACCTCCTCGACCGAGTTCTATGACCGGATCTGCGAGGCGATCTGCCGGCTGACCACGATGCGGCGAGCGGCGATCTTCATGGCCGACGCCGGCCGCCGCCGGGTGCGCGCGGTCGGCGCCCACGGGACCTCGTTCTCCCAGCTGGCGGCGCTGAGGCCGACGCTGGTCAACACGCCGATCGCCCAGCGGGCGCTGTTGGAGGACCAGGTGGTGGTGATCTCGGAGTCGATCGAGGACGCCGTACCGGCGCAGTACGCCGAGCTGCTGGGGATCACCACGCTGGTATGCACGCCGCTGAGCGCCGCCGGACGCGCCTACGGCGTGATCTGCGCCGATCGCGGCGGCGGGCGCTTTGAGCTCTCTGACGGCGAGCGCCATCTGCTGTGGACGCTGGGCAAGACGGCGGCGCTGGTCGCCACCGCGCGCAACGCCACCCGGCAGCAGGAGCGCGCCAGGCGCTACGGCGAGCGGCTGGAGCTCGCCCGGGAGATCCACGAGCGGGTGCTGCAGCGCCTGTTCGGCGTGTCGCTGGCGCTGAGCGCCGAGAAGCCGCTTGACTCCGACGAGCGCGACCGCTGCCGGATCGAGATGCAGGAAGCGCTGAGCGACCTGCGCCGCGCGCTGGAACGTCCGCTGGCCCCGCTGCCGCCGGAGACCGGGACGACGCTGGCGGCCGAGTTGGAGCGGCTGGCCGGCGCCCCGGGGCCACCGCTGCACGTCGCCTGGGCGGCCGGTGTGATCGTGCCGGCCGACGTGGAGGCGCTGGCTCAGTCGGTGCTCGCCGAGGCGCTGCGCAACATCGCCAAGCACGCCGACCCCTCGCGCGTGGACGTGACGGTGGCGCGTGGCGAGGACACGTTCACGCTTGAGGTTCGCAACGACGGTGTGCATCCCGGTGCGCGCGGGGCCGGGATGGGGCTGCGCCTGGCCTCGTTTGAGGCGCTGCAGCAGGGCGGCGTGGTCGACTTCGGCTCGCCGGGCACAGGGCTGTGGCGGGTGCGCCTGGTCGTGCCGCTGGAGGGGACCGAGTCGTGACCACGCAGGCGCCGACCGGCCCGGCCGCCAAGCGGCGCCTGCGCGTGCTGGTCGTCGACGACCACGATGTCGTGCACTGGGGCTTTCGCGTGCTGCTCGGAGAGCAGCCGTGGGTGGCGAGATGCCTGGCGGCAAGGACCGGCGCCGAGGCACTGGCGCTGGTGAAGAGCTTTGCGCCGCATGTGGCGCTCGTCGACCTGTTCCTGGTCGGCGAGTCTGGCGCCGATGTGTGTGAGTCGATCCGCCGCGCCTCGCCGGCCACCCGTGTACTGCTGATCTCCGGCGCGGGCCGGATGTCGGCAGCGGCGGCACGGGCTGCGGGGGCGTCTGGATTCGTATCCAAGGACTGGGAGGCGAACGAGATCGCCCGCGCGGTGCGGATGGTGGGGCTTGGGATGACGATGTTCGCGCCCAAGGCAGATCAGCCCACGCCGCTGCTGAGCGAACGCGAGCGTGAGGTGCTCGACCTGATCGCGGTGGGCTCGACCAACCGGGAGATCGCCGGCGAGCTCTACCTCTCACCGCACACCGTCAAGGAGCACACCAGCTCGCTGTATCGCAAGCTGGGTGCGCGCAATCGAACCGAGGCGGTGCAGCGTGCGCAGCGGATCGGGTTGCTCGGCTAGTTTCGAATCACGGCACTAGGACCGCGGGCGCATCATCCACTCCACCGTCGGCAGCTTGACGGCGTGGGGGAGGTAGCGCGCGGCGAGCATCGCGGTGCGGATCGGCAGCCCTGGCACGACGACGCGGCGACCGGCCGCGAGCCCGTCCACACCGGCCTTGGCCGCGTGCTCGGCGGTGACCCAAGCCGGGCGCGGGACCGCTTTCTCAAACGACTGCCCAGCGCCGACCTCCCAGCCGGCGATCTCCCAGAACTCGGTCGAAACCGGCCCGGGCGCCAGCGCCGTGACCGTAACGCCCTGGTGGCCGAGCTCCTGGTGAAGCGCCTCAGAGAACGCGAGCACGTAGGCCTTGGCCGCCGAATAACCCGCCGAGTAGGGCATCGGCTGCATGCCGGCGGTTGAGGCGACGTTCATGACCGCGCCGCGCCCGCGCTCCACCATCGGTCCGATGAACGCGGAGCTGAGCGCGACGACGGCTTCCACGAGCACCCTGACCTGCTGCAGCTCGCGCTCGGGGTCGGACTCGTGGAACGGGCCGCCGGTGGCAAAGCCCGCGTTGTTGACCAGGATGTCGACCTCCAGCCCGAGCCGTCCGATCCGCGCCACCAACCGCTGGCGGGCGAGCGGCTTGGCGAGATCGCAGGGGATCACTTCGGTGAGCGCCCCGAACTCGTCGCCGAGCTCGGTGGCGAGCGCCTGCAAGCGCTCCTGGCGTCGGGCGACGAGCACCACCCCGTGCCCCCGCCGCGCGAGCTCACGAGCGATCGCCGCGCCGATTCCCGCAGACGCGCCCGTAACGAGCGCCACGCCGGCCGGATGAGGCTCAGGCAAACTCATACTGAGCCATTATCCGCGAGAGCGACGGGAGGGGAAACCGCCCCCGAGAGAATCGTGCGGATTGCCCTTAGGGACAAGCCTGGCGGCTGGCGCCCGGATGTAATCCGCACGATTCTCTTAAGGGAAAGCCGCTCAGGAGACCCTTCGACCATTTCAGCATGTTCTGGGGCTTTCCCCCCGATCGGGGGGAAGAGCATCACGGACCTGTATCGGAGTGGGTGGGTGTGCGTAATTTCGACCGATGGGCTCAATTACCGCAATCCTGTTTCCCGGGCAGGGCAGCCAGACCTCGGACATGAGACAGATCGTTGCCGAGGCGCGCCCCGAGCTGCTTGAGCTGGCCATGCAGATCGTCGGCACGGACCCGTTCACGCGGGCGCAGGAGGGCACGAACTTCGCCCAGCCTGCGATCTTCTGCGCCAGCCTGGCGGGATGGGCGGTGCTGGGTAGCCCGGAGGGCGACTTCATGGCCGGCCACTCGCTGGGGGAGCTGGCGGCGCTGGTCGCCGCCGGGTGCCTGGCCGAACGCGACGGACTGGAGCTGGTCGTCCTGCGTGGACGGCTGATGCACGAGGCGGGTCAGCGGGCCGGCGACGGTGGCATGCTAGCGCTGCTCGGAGCCGGCGCCGCCGACCACGCGAGCCAGATAGCCGACGCGCATGGGCTGGCGGTCGCCAACGACAACTCACCCCAGCAGGTCGTCCTGTCAGGCGCCAGGGCGGCGCTGCTCGCCGCCGAGGCTCACGCCAGGGAGTTCGGATTGCGGGGGCGCGAGCTCGACGTAACCGGTGCGTTTCACTCGCCGATGATGGCCTCCGCCGTGCCGGAGTTCGCCGCCGCGCTGACGCGCGTGGAGGTCGGCCTCCCTCGCGTCCCGGTGATCTCGGCCGTCACAGCGGAGCCGTTTGACGACGTTCGCGTCCGTCTGGTGGAGGCGCTGACGATGCCCGTGCGCTGGCGCGAGACGCTGCTGGCGCTGCGAGACCGCGGCGCGGATCGCTTCCTGGAGGTCGGCCCAGGCCGGATCCTCACCGGCCTGGCCAAGCGCACGCTGGCCGACGTGGAGCTCGCCAGTGCCTAAGTCCGCGCCACCGCGGGAGGGCTGCGCGCTGGTGACCGGCGCCTCGCGCGGGATCGGAGCGGCGATCGCCCACGCGCTGGCCCGTGACGGGTGGCCGGTGGCTGTCAATTACCGGTCCGATCGCACCGGTGCCGAAACGGTAGTGTCGGAGATCGAGCGGCAGGGGTACCGGGCGATCGCCGTCTGTGGCGACGTGTCGGACCCGGCCACGCCTGATGCGCTGTTCGCGGCGGTCGAGTCAGGACTGGAGTCGCCCGTGCGCGTGCTGGTAAACAACGCCGGGATCAGCGCCGACAATCTCGCCCCTTCGCTGAGCGACGAGGAGTGGTCATCGGTGCTCGACGTGGACCTGACCGGCGCGTTCCGGCTGATGCGCCGCGCGCTGAAGCCGATGCTGCGAGCAAGGTCCGGGCGGATCATCAACATCTCCTCGGTGGTGGGACTGCGCGCCAACGCCGGACAGGCGAACTATGCAGCCGCCAAGGCCGGGCTGATCGCGCTCACGCGGACCGCGGCGATCGAGGTCGCGCGGCGCGGAATCACGATCAATGCGGTTGCACCGGGCTGGATCGAGACGGAGATGACCGCATCGGTGTCGAAAGAGCTACTGGCGGCGGTGCCCGCAAGGCGCGCCGGAACCCCGGAGGAGGTGGCGGCCTGCGTACGCTTTCTAGCCTCCGAGGAAGCGAGTTACGTGACCGGCGCGGTGCTGAGCGTCGACGGCGGGCTCGCGGCGTGAAATTCCCCAACAGATTGGAGATCCACAGATGTCAGCGGTAACCACAGAGCAGGTGGAGAGTCGGGTCGTCGAGACGCTGGCCAGCTTCGGCCCCGACAAGAGCCAGATCACCCGGGAAGCCACGTTCGAGGAGCTCGATATCGACTCGCTGGACCTGGTCGAGCTGGCGCAGGTCGTCGAGGACGACTACGGCGTGGTGCTCAAGGGTGAGGACATGAAGGAGCTCAAGACGGTTGGCGACGCAATCGACCTGATCGTGGCGCGGGCGGAGTAGTGAACCAAGCGCGGGACAGACGCAAGGTCGTCGTCACCGGCATCGGGGCGGTCACGCCGCTGGGCATCGGCGCCGAGACGCTGCACGACCGCTGGGCGGCCGGCGTATGTGGGATCGCCGAAGGTCAGGGGGCGTGCCGCGAGTTCACGCCGGCAGACCACCTGTCGGTCAAGGAGGTACGGCGGCTGGACCGCTTCTCCCAGCTGGCGCTGGTTGCCTCCGCCGAGGCGCTGGCGCAGGCCGGTTGGAGCGATGAGCTGCCGTATGACCCGCTGCGGACCGGTTGCGTGATCGGGACTGGGATCGGTGGAATCGAGACCGTCGAGATCCAGCACGACGTGATGCGCGACCGCGGCGCAAAGATGGTCTCGCCGCTCGGGATCCCGCAGTACATGCCCAATGCCGCTGCCGCGGCAGTGTCGATGAAGCACGGCCTCCGGGGTCAGATGTACGGCGTCGTCTCGGCTTGCTCGGGGGGCGCCCATGCGATTGGCTCGGCGCTGCGGATGATCCAATATGGCGATGCGGACGCCGTCGTCTGCGGCGGCGCCGAAGCCACCCTGACCGAGTTCGGATTCGCGTGCTTTAACGCGATGCAGGCGCTCTCGCCGACCGGCATCTCCCGCCCGTTCGACCTCCGCCGCGACGGCTTCGTGATGGGCGAGGGCGCCGGCGTGCTGGTGTTGGAAGCGGAGTCGGGCGCGCGAGCCAGGGGCGCAACGATCTTGGGCGAGGTGGTCGGCTACGGATCGACGTCGGACGCCCATCACCTGACCGCGCCGGAGCCGAGCGGTGGCCCGGCCTCCAAGGCAATCGAGTTCGCGCTCGCCGACGCCGGTCTCGCGCCCGACGAAATTGACTACGTCAACGCGCACGGGACCTCAACCCAACTCAACGACGCCGCCGAGACGAGGGCGCTGAAACTGGCGTTTGGCGACCAAGCCAAGCGGGTGCCGATCTCTTCGACCAAGTCGGCCATCGGGCATCTGCTCGGCGCCGCCGGCGCGGTCGAGGCCGTGGCCACGCTGCGGACGCTGATCACGCGCGTGGTCGCGCCGACGCTCGGCTACGAGGTCCCCGATCCCGAACTCGATCTCGATTACGTCCCGGGCGAGGCCCGGCCCCTGCTGGGCTCAAACGGCCATCCGCCGGCCGCTGTCTCCAACTCATTCGCGTTCGGCGGCCACAACGTCGTGCTGGTTCTGCGCGGGGCAGCCCAGTGAGCGCGACCGCCCTGCAAGCCCCGGTGCGGCGCCTGTCGCCGCTGGCGCGCCTGGAGGCGCTGTGCGATCCGGGCAGCGTCCAGGTGCTGCGATCGCTGGCGCTCTCGTCCCGGCTCGGCGAGCGGGCGGTGCCGGGCGACGGCGTCGTCGCCGCCACCGGCGTGGTGCACGGGCGCCCGATCGCCTGTTACGCCCAGGATGGCTCGTTCCTGGGCGGGTCGCTCGGCGAGCGCCATGCCGACACGATCGTGCGCGTGCTGGAGATAGCCGGTCGCGCTCGGATTCCGGTGGTGGGCTTCGTCGAGTCCGGCGGCGCGCGGATGCAGGAGGGCACCGCCGCGCTGGCCGGCTACGGCCGGATCTTCCGCCACACGGTCGCGCTGACCGGAGTGGTCCCTCAGATCTCGGTCGTCTCCGGCGCGTCGGCCGGCGGGGGTGCCTACTCGCCCGCGCTGACCGACCTGATCGTGATGACCCAGGACGCGGCGATGTTCCTCACCGGGCCCGGCGTCGTGCGCGAGGCGCTGGGTGAGGAGATCGACGCCGCCGGCCTGGGCGGCCCGCACGTGCACGACCGCAACGGGGTCTGCCATCTGGTCGAGGTCGACGAGGCCAGCGCCGCCGCCCGGGTGCGCACTCTACTCGGCTATCTGCCGGCCGCGGCGGGGGAGAGCCCGCCCCAAGCCCAGCCGCTGGCGCCCGAGCTTCCGGATCCGGGCGCGGTGGTCCCTGCCGCGACGCGGCGCGTCTACGACGTCCGTGATGCGCTGCGGGCGATCGTCGACGCCGAGTCGCTGCAGGAGCTGTGCCCGCGCTGGGCGCGCAACGTGGTGACCGGACTGGCCCGGCTCGACGGGCGCCCGATCGGCATCGTCGCCAACCAGCCCCACCATCTCGGCGGCGTACTCGACGCCGAGGGGTCCGAGAAGGCAGCCCGATTTGTGAACTTCTGCAACTCGTTCGGCGTCCCGCTGCTCGCGATCGTGGACACCCCGGGGTTCATGCCCGGCTCCAAGCAGGAGCGCGCGGGGGTGATCCGTCACGGCGCCTCGCTGGTGCGGGCGTTCGCCGCCGCGCGCGTGCCGAAGCTGACCGTGGTCCTGCGCAAGTCCTACGGCGGCGCCTACATCACGATGAACTCACGCGATCTCGGCGCCGATCTCGTGCTCGCCTGGCCCGACGCCGAGCTGGGGATCATGAGCGCCCGGGCGGCGGTGGGGATCGTGCACGGCCGCGAGCTGCGGATGGCCGGTGATCCGGACGACGCGCGCGATCGGCTCGCCGATGCCTATGCCCAGGAGCACCTGCGGGCGCACAGCGCGGCGGCCGCCGGGTTCGTCGACGAGATCATCGAGCCGGCGCAGACGCGCGAGCGCCTGGCCTGGGCGCTGCGCACGCTCGCGGGCGGGCGGGCATGATCCTCGCCGGCAAGCGGCTACTGATAACCGGCGTCATCACCAAGGACTCGATCGCCTTCCATGCCGCCGAGCAGGCGCAGCGGGAGGGCGCCGAAGTGCTGCTGACCAGCTTCGGGCGGGTGCGGCGGATGACCGAGCGCGCCGCCCAGCGCCTCCCGCAGCCGGTCGACGTGCTGGAGCTGGACATCAACAACACCGGCGACCTGGAGGCGCTGGGCGCATCGCTGGACGAGCGGTGGGGACGGGTCGACGGGGCGCTGCACGCGATCGCCTTCGCGCCGGAGGACGCGCTCGGAGGACGGTTCATGACCGCGCCGGCCGACAGCGCAATGCAGGCCTTTCAGACGAGCGCGTTCTCGCTCAAGGCGCTGGGCGCGACGCTCGCGCCGCTGATGCCCAGCGGCTCGAGCATCGTCGGGCTGGACTTCGACGCCAGTGTGGCCTGGCCGGTCTATGACTGGATGGGGGTCGCCAAGGCCGCGCTGGAGTCCGTCTCACGCTACCTGGCGCGCGACCTCGGTCCGCAGGGGATCCGGGTCAACCTGGTCTCGGCCGGACCGCTGGGCACGGTCGCGGCGCGCGGGATCCCCGGCTTCGAGCAGCTGGCTGAGCTGTGGCAAGCCCAAGCGCCGCTGGGATGGGACATTGAGGACCCGGTGCCCGTGGCGCGGACGATCTGCTGGCTTCTGTCCGATTACGCGCAGGCGATCTCCGGCGAGATCGTCCATGTCGATGGGGGATTTCACGCAGTTGGGGCGCCTACCCAGGAGTGAGTGCAGATCCCCTTGGGATTTCACGCGGTCGGCGCGCCGAGCCAGGCGTGAGGGATCGAAGCCGGCCGTTCGACCACGCCACGCCAGCTTGCTAGCGGAACAGGTCCTCTGCCTCCGGACGCAGCAGTGTCAGCGCCCCGGGCCCGTCGGCGGCGCTGACGTGGCGCCCGGCGCCTGAGACCAGCACGGCCGGCTGCATCGCGTCCTTGGCCCGCGCCAGGTCGGCCGCTCCCGCCAGCTCGTCGGCGACGGCGATCCAGGTCGCCTTGAGCTCGCGGCCCCGCGCGTCGGCCCGTCCGCGCCAGTCCTCCAGCGCCGCCAGCCCCGCGCAGCCGATCGCGACGTCGACCTGACCGTGTCGCCAGGCGCGACCAAATGAATCGGTGATCAGGACCGCCGGCGCGACCCCCAGCCGCGCGCGCAAAGCCTGACGAATCGCCCGCGCCGAGCCATCGGGATCCCGCGGGAGGAGGATCAGGGTGTCGTCGTCGTGGGTGTTGGACGCGTCCACGCCCGCATTGGCGCAGACGAAGCCGTGATGGGTGACGCAGATCAGCACTCCGTGCGAGGCGCGCAGGATCTCCCGCGACTGATCGAGCACGACCTGCACGTGGCGCGGATCCTTGCCCAGCTCGGCGGCGAGCGCCTGCGCCCGGCCCTCGGCGGTGACGGCCGAGAGCCTCCTCGTCGCACCCTCGGATTTGGAGACGACCTTGTGCGCGATCACCAGCACGTCCTCGGCGACGACCTCCGTCTCAGAGAGCGCGCCGGCGATCAGTGCACCAAGATCGTCTCCGGCCCTTACCTCAGGCAGTCCCTCAAGCGCCGTGGCGGTGATCATCGGCTGCGATCGGCACTAGGTCTGGCTTCGCAGCAGCTGGCTGAGCATCCCCCGAGTGTGCGCGGCGCCGCCGCGGGTGGCCGCGAGCGTGGCCCGCACCGTGGCCAGATCGTCGGGTGTGTCGACGTCGAGGGCCAGCGACGGGACGGCCACCACCTCGCCGGCGATCCCGGCCTGCCGCGCCAGCGCCGCGTGGCGCTCGCAGCTACCCGGCCCGAACGAGGGCTCGAGCGAGTCGGGCGGCGTGAGCACCAGCGCGTTGGTCCCGGCGCCGTGGCGATCGGGGACGATCAGGATCGACGGTGGCGACACCGCGCGGGCCATCAGCTCGTCGAGCTCGGTGGGGGCGAGGATCGGACAGTCGCCCGGAATCAGCAGCACACGCTCGGCGCCCAGCTCCAGCGCCCTGGCGATGCCCAGCGCCGCGGCCTGATTGTGCCCTTGGTCGGAGTCCTCCAGCACCACGGCGCCGTAGCCTCCGGCGATCCGCTGGGCGCCGTGGTCGCTTGAGACCACGAGCACTTGGTTGATCGACGCGGTACGTCGCAGCGCCACCAGCACGTCGGAGAACATCGATTCCGCCAGCGCCCGGCGCGGCGCGGGCTGAAGCGCGGCCCGCAGGCGGCCCTTGGCTTCGTCGAAGCTCTTCATGGGCAAGATCGCGAGCGTCTTCATCGGGGGCACACGCTAGTGGTCAGGCCAGCGCGAGGGCGAAGCCGAGGGTCTCCTGCGCCAGCCGCCGGCGAGCCTGCGCGCTGTCCATCAGCACGTCGGTCTCCAGCACCGGCAGAGCGTCGGTGCGCTGGTCGGCCACCAGCCCGTCGACCAGGCCCGTGTAGATCGCCGCGATCCCGTCGCTGTCACATGGCTGCTTGGCCCACTGCATGAACGCCTCGGTCGGGCCCTTGAGCACCTGGCCTCCGACGAACGGACTGACCGCGACCACCGTCGCCGCGCTCGCGAGGATCGCGGCCCGGACGCCCTCCAGCTCCAGGATCGGCCCGATCGAGATGACCGGGTTGGAGGGACCGATCACGATTGCCTGCGCATCGGCGATCGCGGCGAGGACCTCGGGCGTTGGCGAGGCCGCGCGCAATCCGCGGAAGTCGACTCCCTGGACGGCTTCCCGGCCGCCGAGCTTGATCATGAACTCCTGAAACGGCAGCCAGCGACCGCCCGCCATCACCCGCGTGCGCACGGGGTGATCGCTCATCGGCAGCACCGTCGCGGTTACGCCGAACGCCCTGGCGATCGCGGTGTGAGCTTCGGTCAGACGGCGGTGGTCGTCGAGCTCGTGGGCGCGCTGCAGTCCAATCGCCAGATCGCGATCTCCGAGCGAGAACCACACCTCGACCCCCAGCTCCCGCAGCCCGTCCATCACGTTGAAGGTGTCATCGGCCATGCCCCAGCCGCGCTCGTCGATGCGGTCGGCGAGCCAGAACGTCACCAGGTCGGGGTCCGGCGATATATAGGCGCCGTAGATCTCGATGTCGTCGCCGGTGTTGGCGATCACCGTGAGCTGCTCCGCTCCGACGACGTCAAGCATCCCGCGGGCCAGCTTGGCGCCGCCCGTCCCGCCGGCGAGGACCACGACCTTCTGGCTCACCGGTTCAGGCCGGTGATCTTGATCCCGGTCCGGGCCTTGTTGCGAACGTTGATCGAGATGATCAACGCCGTCAGTTGTTCGACGATCCGCGCCATCTCCAGCGGCCCACAGTCGACGCAGCGCAGGCCCGGGATCTGGTCGACCAGCGCGGTCACCTTCGCCTTATCCTCGCGCCGGTCGCCACACACGAGCACGTCCTCGTCGAGCTCGTGCTCCAGGTCGGTCAGCAGTGCGGCGCTGACCGTGTGGAAGGCGGACACTACACGAACACCGTCGGGGGCCATCTCCTCCGCCTGCTGGGCGGCCGATCCCTGCCAGACCGCCAGCGTTCGAGTCGCCTTGCCGCTGACCGCCGCCGCCAGGGGCACGGTCGCGTCGATCACCAGCTGTCCCTCGCGCAGCGCGCCCTTCAGATTGGTGAGCGTCTCTGACTGGTTGCGGAACGGAACGCTGAGGATCACGGTCTCGGCAGCCTGGACGGCGTCGGCGTTCTGGAGTCCGTCAAAGGACGCCTCGGGCAGCTGCCGGGCGGCCCGGGCCGCCGCTTCCTCGGCGCGCGTGGCGTCACGGGACCCGATCACGATCGGGACGCCGGCGCGGCCGAGCCTCAGCGCCAGGCCGAACCCGAGCGCCCCTGTCCCGCCGACGATGCAGATCGGGTCTGGCACGGGCCGGGAGTCTAGTGCTGCACTGGTGCGGATCGTGCGGTGCCTTGGGCGTGCGGTGCCTTGGGCGTGCGGTGCCTTGGGCGTGCGCGGTCTATATTGCCCGCGGGTGCGCGCTCGGATCATCTTCCTGACGCTCGTTACGGCTCTGGCCGTCTCGGTGGCCACCGCGGGCGCGTCAAGAAAGCGCCCGCGGCCGATTCCGGTTCAGGCCTCCTCGCTCACGCAGGACGCCCAACAGCTGATCTGGCGGGTCGACATGTCACAGCCGTTCTCGCCGGCCGGGCTGGCCGCCGCCCGGCGCTCGCTGTGCCTGCTGATCGAGCGCCTGAAGTCAGGCTCGGTGTCCGGACAGCTGTGCGTCGCCGGCCCGGCTCGCGGCGGGCACCGACCGCGGCTGCTCTACCAGCCGATCACCGGTGCCGGTCCGGGCCCCGCCAAGGCGATCCCGGCGACCGTGACGCGTTCCGGCGATCAGGAGCTAACCGCCGCCTTCACGCCGGCCAGCCTCGGCCGGGGCTATCAGTCACTGCGCTGGCAGGTGATCAGCACGCTGCGCCCGCCCGCCTGTCGCCCGGCCAAGCCCAACCGGGTCGGCTGCTTGGCCCTGTTCCCGCGCTCGCCGACGCTGGCCCAGCTCCACACCCCGCAGCTGGTCGGCTGCGTGCCCAGCGGGCCGGCGTTCGTCTACAACGGCCCGGCCAACCCCCGCGTGATCGCGCTCACGTTCGACGACGGGCCCTGGTACGACACGCCTCAGTTCCTCGACATCCTCGAGCACTACCATGTCCCTGCCACCTTTTTTGAGATCGGCGAGCAGATCAGCACCTACGGCAAGGGTGGCGCGATCGAGCGCCGGATGCTGGCCGACGGCGACATGATCGGCGACCACACGTGGAGTCACCCGAATGTGTCGGGGGCCGGCTCGTTTGCGGCCGGGCAGATCTCACAGACTGCCACGGCGATCGAGCAGGCCACGCACGGGTTCACGCCGTGTCTGTTCCGCGCGCCCGACGGCGCCGTCAGCGGCCCGCTGATCTCCGAGGCCCGTTCGATGGGCTTCACGACGATCCAGTGGGATATCGATCCCCGTGACTGGGCGCTCCCCGGCGTCAGCGCGATCTACGACAACGTGATCGCCAACGCGCATCCCGGGGCGATCGTGATCCAGCACGACGGCGGCGGCAACCGCTCCGAGACGCTGGCGGCGTTGCCGCAGGAGATCCAGACGCTGCGCAGCCGCGGATATCAATTCGTGACCGTCACCCAGCTGCTCGGCCAGCGTCTGATCTATCGATGAGCGAACTCGCGGCGCGGAGCGGGCTGCCGGAGCGGGTGAAGATCCGCGAGGTCGGTCCCCGCGACGGCTTTCAGAACGAGCCCGAGGTGATTGCCACCGCCGACAAGGTGGCGCTGATCGAGCGGCTGGCTGGAACCGGCTTGCGGCGACTGGAGCTGACGAGCTTCGTGCGACCGGACGTGATCCCCCAGCTGGCCGACGCCGAGCAGGTGCTGGAAGCCGTTCGGCTGCCGCCGGAGGTCTCGGTGAGCGTCCTGATCCCCAACGAGCGCGGCCTTGACCGTGCCCTTCGCCACCGCCAACGCTTTGACGAGATCAACGGCTTTCTGTCGGCCTCGGAGACCCACAACCAGAAGAACGTCGGGCGGTCGATTGAGGATTCGATCGCCGGGCTGCAGCGCACGTTTCAACGCGCGCGCGGCGAGGGCCTCCGCTGCGAGGCGGTGATCTCGACCGCGTTCGGATGTCCCTACGAGGGGCATGTGGCGCCCGAACGCGTGCTGGCGATCGCCACGGCGATGCTCTCCGCCGGCGCGGCGGAGGTGGGGTTCGGCGACACCACCGGGATGGCCAACCCCGTTCAGGTGCGCGAGTTCTTCGCCCTTGCCCGTGTGTCACTGCCCGGTGCCGAGCTGACCGCCCACTTCCATAACACCCGGGGCCAAGGCCTGGCCAACGTTCTGGCCGCGCTGGAGGCCGGTGTGGACAGCTTTGAGTCGAGCTTCGGCGAGCTCGGCGGCTGCCCGGTCCCGGCCGGAGCGACCGGCAACATCGCCACCGAGGACCTCGTCTCGATGCTGCACGAGATGGGGATCGAGACGGGGATCGACCTCGGCGCGCTGATCGCTGCAGCCAAGGCCGCCCAGGAGGTGCTGGGGCGGCCGCTCGGCAGCCATGTCCTCAGCGCTGGGCCGGTCCGCTGGGACGGCGTCCGAGCCGACTAACGCGAGGAGGAGCAGCTACCGTGACCGACGTCGACCACACCCAGGCCCTGCGCACAGCGCTTGACCGTGCGCTGGCGGGCGGTCCAGAGCGCCACCGTTCCCGGGCGGCGGAGCAGGGCAAGCTCCCGGTGCGCGAGCGCGTCGGGCGGCTGGTGGATGAAGGCTCGTTCGCCGAGGAGGGGCTGCTGGCCGCGTGGGAGCAGGACGGCCTCGGCGCCGAGGGCGTACTCACCGGGCTGGGGACGATCGCGGGGCGGCCCGTGGCGGTGATGGCCAACGACCCCACCGTCAAAGCCGGTTCGTGGGCGCCCAAGACGGTGGAGAAGATCCTCCGCATCCAGGAGCGCGCGGCGTCGCTGCGCACGCCGCTGGTGTACCTGGTCGACTCGGCCGGCGCGCGGATCGACGAGCAAGTGCAGATGTTCCCCGGCCGGCGCGGCGCGGGACGGATCTTCTACAACCAGGTGAGGCTGTCGGGCGTGGTGCCCCAGGTGTGCGTGCTGTTCGGGCCCAGCGCCGCGGGAGGGGCCTACATCCCCGCCTTCTGCGACATCGTGATCATGCGTGACGGCAACGCCTCGATGTACCTCGGCTCGCCGCGGATGGCCGAGATGGTGATCGGTGAGCACGTGACGCTGGAGGAGATGGGCGGCGCGCGCATGCACACCTCCAAGAGCGGTTGCGGTCACGTCTTGGTCGCCTCAGACGAGGATGGGATCGACTTCGCGCGGCGATATCTGAGCTACCTGCCGTCGAACTTCAAGCAGGCGCCGCCCGATGCACCCGCGGTGCCGCCCGCGTCGCAGCGACCGATCGCCGAGCTGATCCCGGCCGATGAGAACAAGCCGTTTGACATGCGCGAGCTGCTCGCCGGCCTGCTGGACGCCGACTCGCTGCTGGAGATCCACGCGCGCTGGGCCAAGGAGCTGATCGTCGGCTACGCGCGCCTGGAGGGCCGAGCGATCGGCGTCGTGGCCAACCAGCCCAAGGTCAAGGGCGGGGTCCTGTTCGTGGACTCGGCCGACAAGGCGGCCCGCTTCATCTGGTCCTGCAACGCCTTCAACGTTCCGCTGCTGTTCCTCGCCGACGTCCCGGGATTCATGATCGGCACCCAGGTAGAGCGTGAGGGGATCATCCGTCACGGCGCCAAGATGATCAGCGCCGTCTCCGAGGCCACCGTGCCCAAGCTGTCGGTGATTGTCCGCAAGGCCTACGGCGCCGGCCTGTACGCGATGGCCGGACCGGCGTTCGAGCCGGATTGCTGCCTCGCGCTGCCGAGCGCTTCGATCGCGGTGATGGGGCCTCAGGCGGCCGTCAACGCCGTTTACTACAACCAGCTTCAGGCGATCGACGATCCCCTCCAGCGCCAGCAGCGCGTCGAGCAGTTGCGCGGCGAATACGCCAAGGACATCGACATCCTGCATCTGGGCTCAGAGCTGGTGGTCGACGCGGTGATTGAGCCCGACCGGCTGCGCTCCGAGCTCGCGCGCCGCTTTTCGCTCGCAGCGGCCAAACAGCGCGACTGGCCCGCCAAGCACAACCCGGTCACGCCCGTCTGACCGCTGCTTGGGGGCGCGGTCGCCGTTTGCGGTGCGGTGACGGTCACTTCGGCGCGTCGTCCTCGTCTGCGGTGCGCTCACGGCGCCGCCGCGGTCGCCGGCGGGCCGGGGCCGACGCGCGCGCGCCGAGCTTGGCATCGATCGCGTCGACCAGCGCCAGTGCCAGCTCCAGCGTTGCGTCGATGCTGCCTGGTTCGATCGCCGGTGGTGTGTCGGCCGCCTGATGGGAGCGCGGGGCCAGGCCGCGCCGATCCAGGCAGCCGATCGTTATCGCGGCCCGGTGGGCCGCCCGGGCGGGTAACGCCGGAGTCACTCCGCGGCCTCGTACCGCCGTGGCGCCCAGATGCGATTCAGCGGCGGCTACCCGCTGGGCGCAAGCGCGCAACCAGCGGGAGTAGCGCAACGGCACAAGCGACCCGTCGCTGTCCCACCAACGCGGCCGCCCGGCCCCACAGGCGGCGATGCCCAGCACGACGACGTCTCTGCGTCCCAGCTCCCGTCGGCGCGCCCGCAGGTGCCGTCGCAGCCCGATCATGCCACCGTCGCCTGCGCCCTGGAGCACGACCTCCACGGCCAGGCGCGGCGGCGGCGCCACGTCGAGCGCGCGCACGAGCGCGAGCGCGACAGCCACGCCGCTGGCGTTGTCGCCGGCGGCGGCGCCGGGCGCGGCGCTGGCCAGCTCCAACGTCAGGGCCAGCGCGAGCACGAGCGTCGCGGTGGGGATCAGTTGGGCGATGCCGATCGCCGTGCCGGAGGCGCCGCCGCGGCGCAGGATAGCCGTCACGAGCACCCATCCGAGCGCTATCACCAGCCAGCCCGTCCAGCCTGGCGCCGCGCCGATCGTCCAACGGCGTAGTGCGGCGCACGCGCCGCGCGGCCCGTCGCGATAGACCGCGCCGTTGGGCCCGGCGTCGTAATTGGCGGTCACGATCAAGCGCACGCCGGGACCCGGCCCGGCGGGGCGACTGACCACGTTCTGACTGGCGCGCTCGGGAGTCAGCCGGCGTCCGAGCGAGATGCCGGTCACCGAGTCGGCAATCACCGAAAGCAGCGCGAGCGCCACCAGCGCGAGGCCCACCACGGGCGAGGACACCGCGACCAGGCTGCCGGCCAGGCCCAGGGCCATGTGCCAGGCCGCAGCCACCGCCCAGTTGGGGCGACACCAGAACGTTTCGAGCTCGGCATCGCGACGGGGGTCCCGCAGCTCGCCGGCCAGCCAGAGGGCCGCTCGTCGCTCGGCGTCGGTCCCGGCCCCACGGCGGTCAAAGCCGGCCAGGGCCGAGATGGTGTTTTCCGCGCGCATCAGAGTTCGTCAGCGAATGAGATGTGCGTTGAGGGGGTTGAGGACCAAGCGGGGCGGTGCCGGCGAGAGCCTGGCAGTAGAAGCGCTACGACTGGCTCTCGCCAGCCGCCTGACTCCAGTGCGGCCCATTCTGGCGAGGCTGGATGCCGGCCGCGGCTGGAGCGCATCCGCGCAGGTCATTCGTCCGCCTCAACGTGCAGATTATTCCCTGACGGGCCCTTGGCTTGTTTGCGGATGATCCCATGCGGGCTGATCGTGTAGAACGATGGCCATGACCGACTCCGAGCACGAGCAGGCGCTGCTCTCCGTCGCGCGGGAGGCAGCCCGCGCCGCCGCGGCCGAGCTGAGCGGACGCTTCGGCCACCGCCAGCGAGGCGTGCGGGCCAAGAGCGGGCCGACGGACCTTGTCTCCGACGCCGACGTGGCGGCCGAGGGTGCGATCAGGGCCGTGCTGGCCAGGCGGGCCCCCGGCGATGCGATCCTGGGCGAGGAGGGGGGAGCCAGCGGCCAGGGGCCGCGACGATGGGTCGTCGATCCACTCGACGGCACGATCAACTTCCTGTTCGGGATTCCCGTGTTCGCGGTCAGCGTCGCCTGCCAGGACGAGCGCGGCGCGCTGGTCGGAGTCGTCCTTGATCCGATCCGCGACGAGTGCTTCGCTGCCACCAGATCGGGTCCGCCGACGCTGAACGGTGTGGAGATCGCGGGCTCGCGCCAGGACGTGCTGTCACAGGCGCTGGTCGCGACCGGGTTCGGCTACGACTCCGACGTCCGCGCTCGGCAGGCTGAGGTGATGGTGCGCGTGCTCCCGCGCGTGCGTGACATCCGTCGCGCCGGCGCCGCGGCGATCGACCTGGCCTGGTGTGCCTGCGGCCGCGTGGACGCCTACTTCGAGCGAGGCGTCCACTCCTGGGACATCGCGGCCGGGGCGCTGATCGCGCAGCGTGCCGGGCTGACCGTGCGTGAGCTCCAGGCCGAGGGCGAGGATCCCGCCGGCCTGCTGACCGCGCCGGCGGCGCTGATCGACGAGCTCCAGGCCCTCGTCCTGGGGCGCTAGGGCTCGTGGGCGCTGGGGCGAATTAGACTTAGCGCTCGCGCGGCGGTGGTGGAACGGTAGACACGATGGCCTCAAAAGCCATTGTCCTTCGGGACGTGTGGGTTCGAATCCCACTCGCCGCACTGGGTGACGACATCCGGGCTCTGGGAAGGGCGGGAAATCCTTGCGTCTGGGCCGCTCGGCGGTTCGGCCGGTGACAGCGCTTTCAGGCGGCGGCAGGCTCAGGCGGTGGTGCTGCGGGAGTGCTCCCGCGGCGCCGGGCCTCTTCGATCGGCACCTCCCGCTCGACGTTCCAGCCCTGCGCGAAGCCGCTCATCGTGAAGATGATCAGCGCCAGCTGCACCGGCGCCAGAATCACCGCCACAGTGCCGAGTGCATCGGCGCTCATTCCCGTGCCGCCGAACAGCGACTGCGCCGCCGCAAAGCCGGTGTGGCTGCGGGCAAACCAGCTCGTCCCGGCCAGGCCGGTGGCGGCGATCACCGCGACGATCAACAGCAGGATTCCCAACGCCGCGGCCAGTGGCAGCGCTCCGCGCGCCCAGCGCCAGACGTAGAAGGCGCTGACCAAGTACACGATGCACCAGACGAAGTTGATCGGCTTCATCCCGTCGAGCTTGCTCCAGCCGCCGATCGTCAGGATCAGCATCAGGACGACAGAGGCGAGCAGGAGCAGGACCACGATCAGCCTGGTGAGCTTGCAGACCGCCTTGTCACGGTTGGGATGGATGACCGTGTGGCCTGGCGCGAGGTTGCGAACCGGCGGCACGATTACTGACCATACATTCTGACTGGGCTGCGTGCAGCAGTTTTCGGTCAGATGTGAGCGCGGCCTAGAATCGTGCGACGCTCAGCGCCTCGGCGGGCGTGGCGAAATTGGTAGACGCGCCGGCTTTAGGTGCCGGTGGGCTTAGCTCTTGGGGGTTCGAGTCCCTCCGCCCGCATTGTGCAGTCAGGACCCAGGACCCGTAGGAACATTACGTTCGTATACGGTGCGGGCGGCTCAAAGCTCTTGCGGGTACGATCGCCAGAGCAGAGGGGAGTGAGTTAACGGTTATGCGCGCGGTCTCCAAAACCGTGAATCCGGGTTCGAATCCCGGCTCCCCTGCTAGGTGCTCCCCACACCAAATACGATCCCATTCGAGCGCACGAGCTTGCGCTCGGGCGGGCCGGCCGCTCAGCATCCGGCCTCGCCGAATTGGCCGGCGCCCGAGTCATCCGGCTGTCGGCATCCGACCTCGCCGGATCGGGCCGCGCTCGCGTCATCCGGCTTGGCGGCGCCTGGCTGTGTCGTCGGAGGCTCATGCAGCGCTGCTGCACCTCGCCTGCGTCCTCGCCAGGCATCCACCAGCAACCACTCTCGTTGGGACCGTACTTATGGCGGGAAGCACTGAGTGAGATCCCACACCGTCTACCGGACCTTCAACACCCAGCAGCGCCGCGAGTTCGTCCGGATCACGGAGGACGTCGCGGCCGCCGCGGAGCAGGCCGGGGTCCAGGAGGGCATGGCGCTGGTCTGCGCGATGCACATCACCGCGGGCGTGTGGATCAACGACGACGAGCCCGGCATCCAGGCCGATGCGCTGGAGTGGCTGGACAAGCTCGCGCCCCCCAGTTGGCGAGAGCCCGACGGTGACGTGGCGCGAGCCCTGCTGCCCAATCCCGGCGACTACCGCCACCACCGGGGCGGCGAAGACAATGGCGACGCGCACCTCAAGAACCTGCTCGTCCACCACCAGGTGATCGTGCCGATCACCGACGGGCGGCTGGACCTCGGTCCCTGGCAGCAGATCTTCTACTGCGAGTTTGATGGCCGGCGACCCAAGCGCCTGGTGATCAAGGTGCTGGGGGAGTAGGCCCTGGCGGCGTCAGAGGTCTTCGCACCGGACGCGCTGGAGGGGCACGTGGCGCTGGTCACCGGCGGCGGTACCAACCTCGGCAAGGCGGCTGCGCTGGAGCTCGTCCGCTGCGGCGCGTCGGTGGTGATCGCCGGCCGGCGCGCCGACGTGCTGGAGCAGGCCGCAGCGGAGATCGGTGAGCGCTGCTCATGGATCGCGGGCGACATCCGGCAGCCGGCTCAAGCCAAGGCTCTGGTTCAGGCTGCGCTGGAGCGGCACGGTCGCCTCGACCTGCTGCTCAACAACGCCGGCGGGCAGTACTTTGTGCCGGCCGAAGCGATCACCGCCAAGGGCTGGAACGCGGTCCAGCGGCTGAACGTTGGCGGAACGCTGGCGATGTGCCACACGGCCTACGAGCTGGCGATGCGTCCGGCCGGAAGGGGCACGATCGTCAACACGACCGTTTCCCCGCATCACGGCATGCCGGCGATGGCCCACACCGGCGCGGCGCGGGCGGCGGTCGAGGCGTTCACGATCGAGCTCGCCGACGCCTGGCGGGGCGATGGCGTCGCGCTGGTCGCTGTTGCGCTCGGGCGCCTGGCGACCGAGTCGCTGCGCAAGTACCCGGCCGAGCTGTGGCGTCGCGCGGCCGCCAGCGTTCCGCTCCAGCGACTGGGTGAGGTGGAGGAGTATGGCTGGCTGGTGGCGCTGCTGGCCTCCCCGCTGGGCGCCGCGCTCTCCGGCTCGGTCGTCACGCTCGACGGTGCCCTGGACAACTGGTTCGGGCCGTGGCCTCCGGCGGAGCTGATCCGCGACGGACAGGTGCCCACCGAGGAGCGCCGGCCGGCGGGCTGAGCGCGGGCGCCCCGGCTACCATCCCAGCTACCTGCGGGCGAAGTGTTGTGGTTGCACAGAAGCCTTCCAAGCTTCTAGGGCGGGTTCGATTCCCGTCGCCCGCTCTGCGGACGGGTCCGTTGGGGTCGGCATTTGTCCAGCGTATGCCGGGAGGGGCACCACCGTCTCGGCCCGGTTATGATCGGTGGACCACGGGGAGTGGCGCAGTCTGGTAGCGCACCCGGCTGGGGGCCGGGCGGTCGCAGGTTCAAATCCTGTCTCCCCGATACGAGAAAAGCCTGCAAATCGACCGCTTTTCGAGTTGCGCGCGACTCTCAGGAGCCCGTCACGGGGAACCAACGGGGAACAAACTTTCGCGGAAGTTGCGGAACAGGCGCGCGATACGTTCGCGCGCGCCTCGGAGTTCTGAAGCCGGCGTTTCGACGTTTCGCCTCATCTGCTTGGGCGTACGCGACAGGGGGACGCCCGGGCCCCACTACCAACGGCAAGAGTTGGTGGTTAAGCCCGCCGGCGCAGCGGAACGGGGCGCGGTGGCGTCGCGGGCATCGCCGAGGTGCTCTCGGCCTCGAGGCCACACAGCCAGGCTTCGACGGCCGATTCGCGAAAGCGCTGGTAGCGCCCGAGCCGGACGTGTGGAATCCGGCCCGCGCGGGCTTGAGCCCAGACCCATTGAGTCTTCACGCCGAGCCGCTCGGCGATCTCCTCCGCGGTCAGCAGTCGGTCCATGGCACGCTGCTCGGCGTTGGCACGACCAAACAACGGCGGCTGGCGATCGGACCGCGGGCTGAGCCTCCGGCCGTCGTAACCGGATCGACGGCGGCGCAGATCTGCGTTGTCGCGTGGTGGGCGACGTCGAGGCGGCAGAGCGCCTCGACGCTCGGCCGCCGCGTGGGAAAACGCGGCTGCGCGGACGCGAAGGATGGATGCGGTCGACGACATCAGGCAAAACGCTCGGAAAGTGCGGGGCCATCGGTCAGGTACCGGATCGGGCGGATCAAGCCTCTGCTCCTCGGGCAAGCCTGATTCACGCGCAGAGGTTGACGCGGCGGATCGTGAGTACGGCCGGGAGGCGGCCGCACGGCCGGGACCTCGATGTTTCGCACCCGCTCTCGTCGGCGCCCGTAACCTCACCCACAGGCGGCTGCGTCGATCAGCGGCGCCGCAATCGGTGCCCGAATCGAAGTGACCAGGCAACGTGGCGTCGTCGCCACGCCAGCCGCCTCTCCCGGCGGCGCCGGGCGGGGATCGCGCTGCCGTCGATCTCCAGCCCGCTCGGCGTCGTGGTCGGCGGGCGCGATGAGCGCCTCCCTGAACCCGTAGAAGTTCACGGGCAGATCGGGGGCTTGCTGATAGACCTCGAAGAAGTGAAGCACGATGCAGATCGCAAGCTCGGTCGGTCCGGCCCCGCTGTAGCCAAACCTCGAACCCGCGATGGTGGAGCACGAACAGGAGTGCCAGCGTCGCGATCGCGGCGACCGCGACGCAAGTATCTCTGCAGACGATCCAGCGGCAAGAAATCACACGGCAAACCGGCAAACCGCCGATGAGCAACGAACTTCCGTGCCGCCTGCGGCCCGATCGGAACCTGCGACCCTCCGCTCCGGAGGCGAGACCGCTCCTACCTGTCAAACGCACATTATCCCTGCAAATCCGCTAAAAGCGCCTTGCTCGGAGGACGTGATCCCGGCTGATTCCGGCCAAATACGGAGGGGTTTAGCACCCTGAGCGCCCCTGGGGTGCTATTGAAACCGAGCTCACACGACGAGCTCCCCCGTGCCGGCCGCACCCTCCAATGAGCGAGCACGAGGCTGCATCTCGGTCGACTGAACACCCGGCGCGCGCGACACACGTTCGCTGTCGACGCCGATCTACGGCTGTCCGGCTCGTGTGGAGTGCGTGTCTGTCCATCGAGACCTGGGAACTGCCCGCTTGCATCTGGGGTTGACCGGACGTCTGGGCAGCCAAGGCGAAGCCGGTGTCAACAGACGCCGTTGGCTCAGTTAGAGTCAGTTGGCATGGACGAGACCTACTTGACCATTGCCGAGGTCGCCGATCTGCTCAAGCTGAACCAGCAGACCGTCCGCAACTGGATTTTCAGCACAGTTTTCGGCGTTCGCCGTTGTTTTGTCGGGCTTTGAGGACGGTGCGTCGGCGCACCGTCCGGAGTGCCTGAGGCGAAGTTGGCACGCAGGAACGACGCACGAAAGAAACGAAGAAAGTTCTGCTGATGGGCGCTGAGGTGTGGCTCGGATCAGAGCTTTGACTTGAGCGGATACCGGTCCGGATGCTCGATTGAGTCAAGCGAGAGGTCGATGTCGAGGTCGGGCCAGTACAGGTGCGCCGGTTGTGGCCGCTCTAGTCGGAGGATCGCCTCGACTGGTGCTCGCTTGAACCAGGGGAACTCCTCGAACGGCAGGAACAGTTCGCGGCCGTCGAGCAACAGCCAAAAGCCGTGTTTGGAGATGTTCGTGATCTCAGGGTCCGAAGTGGCGGTGCCAGGCATCGTGGATCTCCTGTTCATGTTCCTCGATCAGTTGCTCAATCCGACGCAGGTCCGGCGCACTCAAGCCGTAATTCCTGGCGAGCTCGATGCTGGGGTCCAGCCAGTATTTCGCCTCGCCGTCGGCCGACTGAACATGGATGTGCAGGCGTGCCTCCTCGCGCGAGAAGAAGAAGAACCGCCAAGGCCCTTCGCGAAAGACGGTAGGACTCATCGGAGCATTCTAGGTTGGCCAGCACGACGAGCCGCCCCCGCTTGGGCCTGACGGTGGAGCGTATCCACGGGTGCTGGATCACCGGCGTCGGCGGTCGAGCGCGAGTGGCTGCTCGGAGTCAGGCGGCTGTGGCGACACGGGGATCCAGACTTCGGCGGCTCGGCCGCGCTCGGGCTGGCGGGTCTCGCGACGCAGTCGTCCGGCGTCTTCGAGCACCGCGAGCGCGCGTTCGATCTCGCGCCGTTTCTTGTTGCGGCTGAACAGTTCGGAGACCTCGGTGCGGGTCACTCCGGCGGGGCGCTCCTTCGCGGCCGACCAGATCTCGTCGGCCGTCTGGTCGCCGAGGCTGTCGCCGAACACCCAGGTGGCGGAGCTGGCGCTGTAGCGCCAGACCGCCAGGGCTGCCTCGAGGTGCTCGAGGGAGATTCGCTCCGATAGGTCAAGCAGCGCGTAGATCAGCGCCAGCCGGACGACGTGCGCTTCACCGCGGGCGGTCGCGGCGCCGGCCAGGCCGGGCTGGCCGGTGGATAGTTCGGTGTAGATCGAAACCCATCTCTCGCGCGCGGCGGCGTCGAACGTGACTGGGCGGTGCGCGGCGGCGAAGCGCAGCGCGAGGCGGACGGCGTCGCGGATCTCGGCGAGCTGCTCGTTTTCGATCGCGCTGCCGAACGGCAGCAGCTTCGAGCGCTCGACGGCGATGAGCAAGAAGCGATTCGCGAAGCCGTTCGCGAGTTCGGTCGCGGTCAGGTAGCGCAGCAGCTCGTCTTTGGTGATGTGCCCGACGATCGCGATGTGCGCCTGGCTGGCGCGCAGCGGGTTGTTGCGCACGATTGCCTGTAGCGGCTCGCCGTCCCAGGCCTGGCGGACGATCGGCGAGAGCGTGTTGCCCTCGCGCGAGAGCACCTTGAGCACCTGCGCGAATTCCTGCTCGAGCACGAGGCGGCGCTTGTCGGCAGGCGCTGCGCTGTCGTGCTCGTGGAGCGGGTCGCGGACCTGGGAGATCAGCCCCTCACCGGATGACAGGCCGCCCACCAGGCAGCGCTCGACGAACGCCGGGTCGGCGTCTGCGAGCAGGCGGCGAACGTGCCCCCACGAGCTTCCCTTGCGTCCCTTGGATGAGGGGCCAACCAAGACGCAGAACTGGTTTGGGTAGTGGCGGTCGGCCTCGACCTGGTAGTGCGCGCCGCGCCCGCACGCGCATCCGAACGCGGCCAGGAACTGCGCCAGCAGCGCCATCGGGTGCGCCTCGGAGTGCGGCTCGGTCGCGAACACGAACTCGCCCGCCGGCCCGTGGAGGGCGGCCTTCTCGACAGTGGTCGGGAAAGCGGTCACGGGCTGGTGTTCCTCTCGCGGATCGTTGCGCGCAGCGAGTCGCGCAGGCCGAGGATCTCGCGGTCGCGCTCGTCGAGCAGCGTCTCGAGCTCGCGGACACGCGCCTCCAGCTCAAGCGCGCGCTGCCCGGCGCGGTCGGCCTGCTCCAGGACAGAGCCGGGCTGGAAGGGGAGCTCGGCCTCGAGCGCCTCGCCCGCGTGGCGCGAGAGCTTGTGCTCGAGCACGGCGAGCTGCGCGTCCTTGCGCTTGATCTGCGCGCGGAGGTTCAGCAGCTCGACGCGCAGGGACGCGATCGTCGCCTGGTCCTCGGCCGCGTGGTGCTCCGCTTGGCGTCCGGACTGTGCGGCGATCATTTCCTTGACCTGCGCCTTGATGTCGGCGTGCTTGCGGTCGTGGATGAACTTCTCTGAGACGCCAGCGCGGGCAGCGAGCGTGACCCACTCGACCTGGATCCCGGAACGGATCATCACCCGCGCGGCCGACAGCACCGCGTCGCGCTTCTGTTCGGAGCGCAGGCTGTGGTGCGCGCGCAGATGCTCGGTGTGGGCCATCAGCGCGCCATCCCGTCAAACGTGGCGCCGACGTTGAGCACGTTCAGCTCATAGCGTGCTGGCAGCCGCTCGAGGATCGCGCTGCGGTTGGTGCGCTCGGCTGACAGCAATGTGTCGAGCTCGGCGCGCTCCTGCGCTGGCAGCTCGCCGATCGTCTCGCGGATCCGTCGGATCAGGTAGCGCACGCGATCGATCTCCTCCTGAGACGGTGTCGCGGCCGTGCGCGCCCAGCCCTCCAGTTCCTCGGGCCCGGGATCGGCGTTGAGACGCTCGCGGGCGGCGATCAATCGTCGCTCGTAGGCTTCCAGCGCCGGCAGGTACGAGAGATCGGTGCGGAAGTGCTTGCAGCCCAGGCACTTGAGCATGAACTTGCACACGCCGCCCATCGACGCGACGTTCGCTGGCTCCACGCACGCGCCGTAGGGGACCGCGAGCGACCCGATCTCCATCCTCGTCCGCTCGGCCTCCGCGAGCTGCTGCAGTCCCCTCATGAGGCGGCGGCCTTGGTTGTCAAACAGCGCCTTGCGGCCGAGCTCGGCGGCGCGGCGGCGGCGTTCGGCGCGGATGCGGAAGTAGCCCTTGGTCGTCTCAAACGAGTCGTGGTCCATCAGGTCCATCAGCTCGGACTCGCTCGCGCCCTCATCCGTGAGCCGTTGCGCGTAGGAGTGTCTAAACGCGTAGGGGAACACCTTCGCGCGCTCAAACGGCTCTCCGTCGGGCCCGGTCAGCTCCCCCAGGCCAGCGATCCACTCACGCATCTTCCACGCCAGCGTGGTCGCAGGCAGCGGCTTGTGGCCGTCGCGGTTGCGCATCTGGCGCGGCAGCAGCGGCAGCCGGCCGGGGTCAGCGTCAGGAAGGCGCTCGCGCGCCAACGCCTGCATACGATCGATCAGCCGGCGCTCCTCGGCGAAGATCGGCAGCTCCTTGCGGGTCTTGGGCCGCTTCTCGGGCCGGTAGACGAACACCGGCAGGCTCTCCAGCTTGCCGTCCTCTCGCACGCGCCGCTCATGCTCAAGGCATCTGAACGGCGCGTGCGCGATCTCCTGCGGCCGGCGGCCGGTGCGCATCTGCAGCTCGATCGCGCACGCCAGCGCCTCACCGGCGCGCTCGTGCAACACCGCGACCGCGTCCGGGGATAGGAGCTGGTCGATGACCGTTTGCGGGAGCGCCCGCTCGGGCTCGCCCTCAAGGCCGCGCGCCAGTCTGCGCGGCACGTCGCCATCGACGATCGTGAACTCCTCCAAGAGTCCCGCGAGCGGTCCGGGCTGGTGGTGCAGCCCGCGCTCGCGTGCGTCGCGCAGCATCGCCCGCACGCGGGTGATGCAGTTGCGGTGGTGGATGTTGGTGATCTCACCCGCAAGCTGGCGGGCTCTCAGATGCACCAAGAAGTCCACGACATCCTGGCGGCCCAGCACGCTCAGATCCTCCCCTGCGTCGGCGCGCAGACCAAGCACACTGGAGAGTTCGATCGCGACGTACGCGTCGAGCCGCAGAAGCCCAACGCTGTGCGACACCAACCGCTGCTGGTTCCACTGCTTGACCAGCTCGCGCAGCCATGACTGCGTGATCGCGGTGTAGTCAACGGTCTGCCCGCCGGCGTCGGGGCGCAGCATCCCCAGCCGCCAAACATCACGCTCGAGCTCTCGTTGCGGGTCGGCGAGCAGCAGCTCGACCCTCGCGCGCAGCCGCCGGTAAAGCACCGCCACCATCGTGCCGCCCAGCGACGGACGGTCCAACAGCGACGCGGCCCCCGCCCGCGCCAGCGCATCGACCAGCCCTTGCAGCCGGCGGGTGCCCTCCCAGACATAGCCGCCATCAAGCCAGATCTGCTGGAAGGCATACAGGATCTCCAGCCGCAGCCCCTGGCACAGCTCAGAGAGATCGACCTCGATCCCGCGACTCGCCGCACGCGAGCGCCGCAGCGGGATGGCCGCGAACTTCGCAAGCTCGGGCCTGCCCAGCGCTACCCAGTGAGATCGACACGCGGTGCACAACCGCGGATCCCGGTAGGCAGCCCACCGCTCGCAGCGAGCGCAGCGCCCGAACGAACAGCGCGGCACCGCGCCCGCCGCGTACAGCGCGACCGTCTGGCCGCGCGCTCTGCGGCCCGAGTCGCAGCTCAGACACAGCCCATTGCGCCCCTGCGCCGGGCGCTCGTGCCCCGCAGTGCGGCACACGATGCACAAGCGCTGCTCGGCGCGGCGCGACAGCGCGAACACGCGTGGGATCGCGACGAACTCCTCAAATGTGCCGTCAAAGCGCCGGAAGCGCTGCCGACAGCCATAACACAACGAGCCCGCCACCACGGCCGCCATGCACCCCACCACCGGGCACAGCTGATAGCCGAACACCGGATGATCAGCGCGCGGGCGGATCACGCACGAGCCAGGGTTGTAGCCCGCCTCGATCAGTCGTGGCAGATCGACGGCGCGGCGCAGTCGAACGAGGTCATCCACACCCGACGCCGGCGCCCGCAACGCAAGGACCGGCAAGAGCTCAGCGCTCGGCATCGCCGGCTCCTTCCCGCGCCGCGGTGGCGATCGCCTGCGTCCGGGACCAGGAGCGCTCGACCGCGGCACGCAACGCGGCCGCACCCGGCTGCACATACACCTGGGTGCTCGTGATCTGGCGATGGCCGAGCAATTCCTGGATCAAAACCAGGCCCGCGCCCGAGGCCTCAAGCTCGCTCGCGAAGCTGTGCCGCAACCGGTGCGCAGTAACCACCTCCCCCAGCCCAGCGCACCGGCTCAACGAGCAAAGCAGCGCGCCGACGCGTCCCGGAGTCATCCCCCGACCGCGATAGTCGCTATCGAGGTTGACCAGCAGGCGATCGCAGCTGGCCGCCTCCCAGACTCCGGTGCGCTCGAGCAGATAGCGGTCCAGGCAGAACACCAACAGATCGTCAGCCGGGACAATCCGCGGATCGATGCTCTTCGCCGCCCCGCCGTCGAGATCTTCGCGACGGAGAACATGCAGATGCGGCCCAGGCTCAGCGCAGCCGACCTCGTGCGACGACTCGGCCAGGTGCACATCTGAGATGCGAAGCGTGACCGCCTCGCCGCGACGCAGCCCAGCCCGCCCCAACAACGCCAGGATGCTGCGATCCCGCCACGTGCGACACGCGCCCATCAAGCCGGCGAACTGCTCCATCGAGACCGTCGCGGGACGCCCGCGCGTGGCCGTGCGCAACCGATGCCGGGGCCGAGTCACCAACGCCACCTCCTGGCCTTCCGCCACGCCGACCGGAAGCCTCAGACCGCGCTCGACTCGAAACAGCGCCCGCAACACCTCCCCACCCAGCAACCCGCGCGCGACCGCCTCCCGGTAAAGCTCGCGCACGGCCACCAGAATGTGATTGACCCGCTCCCGCGAGCGCAGCTGCCCCTGCCCCCGGCCGCGACGCTCGATCGGCGTCACCACCAGATAATGCATGAAGCGATCGAGCTCCAGCGCCGCCCGGCTCAGCGACCGGCCCGTCGCCACGCAGAACTCGAAGAACAACGCCAGGTTGCTCGCGTACATCCGCGTCGTGCCGAGCGCCATCCCGCTACCGAACCGAAGCCGGCGCAGATACGCGTCGGCCACCTCGACCGGCTCATAGGCCCCGTCGTACACCGTCCAGTACGCCCACACCTCGCCACGCACCAAGAACGCGCGAAACCCGGGCTGATGCGCCGCCAGATCGATCTCCGGCACAACGTGGACGGTAAGTACAACCCCGGACGGACAGCCACGCTGAAAACACGCACCCAGCCGCACAAACCACCCCGGCCGGTACGTTTAGGTACGCCCCCGAGGGGTGCTGAAAAACACGATCCACCGCGGCGACCTACGCGCGGTGCGGGTTGGACCCCGGCGAATTCGCATCAAGCAGTCGGACCTGGAAACGTTCATCGCGGAAGGCTCGGCGAGGATGGGGCTCAGTGAAGAGGAGGCTCGCGCCACGTTCTCGCAGGCTCTGGACGCCGTAAACGCGGCGACGGCCAATCCCGAGCTGGCGTCCGCCTTGCGGCGCCTTGCCACAGCATCCACCAAGCTAGCCCGAGCGCTGCCACGGTCCTAGCTGTCCAGCATCCAGCTCCGTCTTGAACCGTGGCGCCGGCCACTTCCGGGCCGCCCAGCTCGTGAAGCTGTGTGCGTCGTCCAGCTCAACGGTCAGGTGCCGGATCTCGCCGACCAGCAACCATGGCCGCTGGGGATCGTATTCGGCGACGGTGTAGCGATACGCGGACACGAACATATGTTCGCAGCACGCCCGGATGTACCGGCAGCCCGCTCGCGTGGTCGGCTTCAAGCGCCGATTGGTTCGGCGAGGCGGGGGAGAGGAACGCAGGGCGCTGTTGGGTGCCCGCCGCCGTTCGCAGCGCCGCTGGCAGTCGGTCGACGGACACGACGAGGACGGCGGCCTCGACTCGCTCGAGTCCGTGATCGCGCACGACGCACAGCACCGGCAGCGCGCCGTTGGGGCACCAGCGACGTCGGCGCGCTTTCAGCCAGTGCGCGGAGTCGCGTACGCACGCGAGGTGTGCCGGGGTGTAGGTGTGGGTCGACGAGGTAGGCCAGAGGCGCGGTGGCGGTAGTGCTCCGTTTCCTCTGGCCCCCTCCCGAACCCGGCGTGAACCTTTCAGCTCACCGG
>CALAQT010000326.1 GCA_937888775.1 uncultured Actinomycetes bacterium
GCGGGGTTGGTGTTTGAGATCCCCCAGCGACTGCTCGCGAGGGTCCGGCGGAGCGACTCTCCCGCCTCGAAGCCCTGATCTGTCTGCACCAGTTCGGATACTGCCGGGTGTGAGCAAGCGCTCCCGACGACGAACGCGCGGGCAGGTCCAGCCCCAACTGCACGCGTCGCGTCCCGCGCGCATCCCGCCACCAGACCCGGCAGCCAAATCCGAGCGCCTGTTGCTCGATCAGATCGCTGCCGGCGAGCTGGACCTGCACCTGGCCGCGATCGCCGATGCGGTCTGGGCGCGCTATGAGCTGCTGCACACGGTCAGCGCGGCCAAAGCGCTCGCGATGCTCAACGTCGGCGACCGCGTTCGCATCAACCACCACGCCAGCCCCCGCTACCTGCACGGCATCCAGGGCAACGTTGTCGAGCTCGACGAGCACAGCGCAACCGTCTGCTTGCACCGCCCGGTCGGCCGCTTCAAGAGCGGCGAGATCCGCTGCCCACCGCTCGTACTCGACAGGCTCAACCCAGCTGCCTGAGCTACCAAGAGGGAGACCCGTCCGACCATGAGCCCAGCCCGCCGGGCCGATCCCGAACTCGACAGCTTGATCGAGGAGATCAACGTCGATTGCTACAACGAGGACGAGCAGCTCACGGCGTTTGAGAACGCCTTCTACGAGGCCGACTTCCCATGCCCCGGCACCGTCATCGGCGAGGACGTCGAGGTGCTCTCAGTCAGCCTGAGCAACCGCCGCCAAGAGCTGATCGCCACCTGCCAGCGCGACGGACGCCGCCACGAACTTGCGCTTCTCGACATCACCGTCCAGGCAGACCCAACCACCTCGCGCCTGCTCGCCGCGTACCGCCGCTGGGTCGGCGATCAAGGCTGAGACGACCTCCTGATCAGCATCAGCTCTCGCCGCTGTCAGCGTCGATGCGCCGAGAAAGCCATGCACGGAGTGGGTGCGCGTTCGGGGTTGCTCAAAAAGGGACAGAATGCGCTAATCTAAGCGTCATGCCTACGGATCGGTTCGCTCAGCTAGCGGAGATCGCGGTCGACCAGCACGGTCTCTTCGAGCTCGAGGACTCCCGTGTTGTGGGTTATGCCGACAACACGATCGCTCAGATGGCGCGCCGTGGTGTGCTGGAGCGCGTGAGCCACGGCACCTATCGCATCCCGTTCCTATCGGGGGGCAGGCTGAGCGCGTATATGGAGGCGGCTCTGTGGCCTGCCGGCGTACGGGGGGTGCTGAGTCATGACACGGCGCTTGACCTGTGGGATGTCAGCGACGTCAACCCCGGCAAGATCCACATCACCGTCCCTCGCGCGCACCGGCCGCAGCGCAAGCTGCCGGCCGCCTATGTGATCCACCGAGAAGATCTTCGCGACGCGGACCTCACCACGATCGAGGGAATCTCGATTGTGACGCTCGAACGCGCCGTCCGGGAATGCGCGGCCGGGCACCTTAGCCCCGACCTACTGGAGCAGGCGGTACGCCACGGCCGCGAGCGAGGACTGCTGAGCACCGAGCAAGCCGCCGCCTTGATCCGAGACCTCGGAATCGATCGCTTGGCGACGGTCAGGGCATGAGCGAAACGACGGGCCAACCGTCGAGGCGACCGAAGAGTCCCAAGACGAAGGCCCGCCCGGAACAGACCGCGACTTCTCGTTTCGCCGCGGCGCGATCGACGATCTGCCCGCCCGTCCGCACGTCAAAAAAGGTCCGAGTCCAAGTGAGCTTCGCCGGCCGTGTGCTCTGCTCGCCCCAGCTCGAGATCGCTCCACTGAAGACTGGCGATGAGGAGTTCGTAACCGTGCCCGGGTCCAGTCTGGCTGCGGTCGGGCTCGACGGCCCAGACCTCGTACTGGTGCTCGCCGAGCGAGGGCAGATCGCCCAGAAGTTGCACGCGGTCACTGAGCAGTTTCCTGACGACCGGGAGAACCCGCGATTCCGCGATCTCATCGACCTGCAACTGCTCGAGGCGCTCGCACCGGACCCCGTCCTTGTTCGCGAAGCCTGCGAGCGGGTATTCGCAGCGCGCGCAACACCCGTGGCCGCCGATCCTCGCCGTGCAGCCGAACTGGAACGAAGGGTACGCGGCGATGGCGGCAGTACTCGAGTTCGAGGTGGCCGATGTCGATCAAGCGGCGCGTGTCGTGCAGTCATACATCGCGCGGATCGCCACTGCCTTGCCCTGAGGTCACGACCGAACGCGACTCGTCACCGGCCGCGCATCCCAGCGACTCGCTGGCGCAGCGCCACACCGAGCCGCCGATGATCACAGGTGTGGCCGCCTCACAGACATTCACCGCTGTTCACAGGATTCTGTGAACTTCCTGTCCGTCGTATGCCGCACACGGCCGTTCGCGGCGACGCCCGGGGCGCAACGCTTTGGCACGGACCGCCTCCCGGCGCGGGCTACGATGCCGCGGTGGCGATCGACGACGACGCGCTGGGCGACCTTCTCGACGAGATCGGGATTGGCCTGGAGCTGAATTCGGCTGGGCCGGCAATCGAGCCGTTACTGGCAGCGCTGATCGGCGAAGCACCGCCGTCGGCGCTCCACGCGGCAGCTGTCGGGGCTGTCGAGGCGTTGTGGGATTCCGAGCTCGAGCATGAGGTCCGCGCCGAGCTGGAAGGGTTCCGTGCCCACGTCGTCGGGGAAGACACCGCACTGGTGTCGAGGATCGATAGCGCGCTCCGGGGATTGGGGGAGCCGTCGGCAGACAACCAGGTCGCGCACGTGCTGGTCTGGCGTGCGGCAGCGAAGCTCTTGCACCGGGCGAACCGCAACCACGAGCGGGTGGCCGAGCTCGAGCGAGCCCTTGAACGCGCGCCGCGAACCACGCATCGGCGTTTGACGCTGCCGATCGTCGGGGTCGCGAGCCTCGCGGCGGACGTCGGTGACGAGGAGGCCGCGAAGGCGGTGGCCGAGTACGCCTTCACGCTGTCCACGAGTGGTCGACCGTCGCGCAAGCACCACGATCGGGCGGCTGCCCGGTTGGCCGAGCGGTTGGCGACTGATGAGCGGCGAGAATCGGTGCGCGCGTCGCTCGCCGAGCTGGCTGAGCTTTCCGCCGACGAGTTCCCGCTCTCCTCATCGGCGCTGCAAGAGCTTCTCGCGGAGCCGTTCCCGCGCGGTGCCCTGAAGGATGAGATCTGGATCAATCTCGTGGTCGGTCTGGCGCACGAGCAGCTCGAGGACGCGCTTGGCGAGGGGACTGCGGACTCACGAGATCCTCGCCGCTGATCCGGCGGCTGTCGTCCGGTTGCCCTCATACCCTGACGACATGCCTTCCCGCAACGAGCCGTGCCCGTGTGGAAGCGGGCAGAAGTACAAGCGCTGCTGTCTTGTGCAGCTGGACGTTGTGGCACGCGAGCTCCGCGAGCGTGATGCGTTCCTGGGCGATCTGACCGCGTGGCTCAGGGCCGAGCACGCGCAGAAGCTCGAGGAGGCGGGCAGCCACACGACGCTGATCCGGATGCTGCGTGGTGTCAGCGGGCGGGGCATGAGCATGGTGTGGGCGCTCAACGACTACCTGCCGGCAGACGGTGGGCCGACGCTGATGGAACGCTACATCGCCCGTCCCGGGCTCGGCCCGTCGGACAAGGCGATCGCGCGAGGGCTGGCGGAGGCTCGCCTGGATGTCTATCGGGTGCGGTCGGTGGCGCCCGGCGTGTGTCTCGAGCTCGAGTCGCTCAGCGACGACACGTCGGTGGGGGTTGCGTGGCGGGACGGGCTCGAGCACTTCCGGATCGCCGAGATCCTCGTCGCTCGCGTCGTCGATGCGACGACCGCGCCCACACTATGGGGACCGGGAGCGCGTTTCCCAGCAGATGGCGAGAGGCGCTGGAGGGCGCGACTCGCGGCGTTGCCGGCCGATCCGGCGCAGACCGCACTGACGATCCTCGGCTTCCACCCCGACGACGCCGCCGAGCCGCTACCGGACGGGGTTGATCTGCACACGATGACCTGGTCGATCGAGGACGACGAGGGCGTGCTGAAGGCGATCGAGGACGACGATCTCTGGGAGTGTCTCGGCGAGGCGATCCCGAGCGGCTGGGCGTTCGCCTGGCCCGATGAGGCGACGCCGGCCGTCACCGACCTCGGCGGCTGGCGCGAGGAGGTGGGAGAGATCGAGGCCGCCCGCCTGATCATCCGCGAGCAGGACATCACCCTCCACAGCGCGGACCGCGGCACCCTGCACGAGATCGCGTTCCTTCTTGAAGCCAACCTGGGCGAGCTGATTGTGCCGCGGCGCGAGTCCCTAGTAGCGGCGTGAGCGCCCGGGCGGGGCCGCGCTCGTTGAGGGCTGCAGTCAGGGCGTCTGTCGGCACTCGGGCACGCGACCATCGGGCGAAGGGACGCTACGGTGGCCCCTAGATCCACGAGTCGCCGCTCAGAGACGCCGATCGGCGAGTTGGTCGCGGCACTGACGGTCGAAGAGCTGCGGGAGGTCGTCTCAGCCGCGGTCGATCGTCACGATGACGTGGAGCGCCAGATGCGGCTGGTGGCCGCTCGCGCGCCAGGCGATCTGGCGCAGTTGCGCGCCGAGGTGGATCGCGGTCTTCGCACGCGACGGTTTCTCGGCTACCGGGAGAGCATGGAGTGGGCGCGGGCGGCGCGGCCGATCGTCGCAGAGCTGGAAGCGGCCGTCCGGACATCCCCGTCAAGGGAGCTGGTGGAGCTTCTGTAGCGTGCGGTCGGTCATGTCGTCAAGGTGATCCTGCATGCGGATGACTCCTCCGGGTTGATCGGTGATGTGGCGCGGGAGTTGCTGGTCGTGCACGCGCTTGCGTGTGATGCGGGGGTTGCCGATCCGGTCAAGCTGGCCGCATGGATGATCCGGTTCCGGTTCGTCGACCAGGACTTCTTCGAGGTCGACCCGGTCCGCTACGCGAGCGCGCTCGGTGAGGACGGGATCGCTGCGTATCGACAAGCGGTCGCCGCCCACCCTGGCGGCGACTCGTTCGCGGCCCGCTACGCGCGCGAGCGTCTCGCCGTCCTGGACGGTGACGTTGACGCGATCGTGAAACTGCTGGGTGGGGACCTGAGCACCCCTTACCGGTTCGTGCGGGTCGCAGAGGCGATGGCCGAGCTTGGGCGAGATGACGAGACGCTGGCCTGGACGGCCCGTGGCATCGCGGAGACCCACGGATGGCAGACCGCCAAGCTGTACGACTTGGCGTGTGCCGTTCACGCGAAGCGCGGGCATCCGCTCGAGGTGCTTGCGCTGCGACGCGCGCAGCACGAGCGGATGCCATCTCTTTCAACCTATGGCACGCTGCGGACCGCCGCCGACGCGATGGCCGCCTGGCCGCTCGAGCGCGATGCCGCCCGAGCGGCGTTGCAAAGAACCGATCTGCGCGCGCTCGTCGACGCCCTCCTCAGCGACGGCGAAAGCAGTCTCGCCTGGGACACAGCTCCGAGCGACGAGATCGGGGCTGACCTTTGGCTGCGTCTCGCCGAAAGTCGTGAGGCCGAAGGGCCCGCCGACGCGCTGGCCGTGTACCAACGGGTCGCTGACGAAGTGCTCGAAATGGCCGACCGGCGGGCGTACGCGGCGGCCGTGCGAATACTCAAGCGCGCTCGAGCGGCGGCGCAGAGTGCGGGCGCGCTGACCGAGTTCACCGAATACATCACGCACGTGCGCGAGCAGTACCGGCGACGGCCGACCCTGATCGCGATGCTGGACAAGTCCAACCTTCACTGAAAGGACAATTGGACCGAGGCCGCTCCTAGCTGGAGCCCCAGCGTCGCTTCTCGGTGAGAAAGCGGCGGCGGTTCGCGCCCCTCAGCAAACGCCGATGCCCAGATCCGCAGCGGAGCCGCGCAGCTTCTCGTCGAAGGTGAGCACGGCGCCGCCGCTGCGGGCGGCGGCAAGAAGGACGCAACAGTCCGGCATCCGTCGCCCAGTCCTGGCCCGGAGCGACGCCAGCTGCATGGCGGCGTCTGCAGGGATGTCAAGCACCGTCACGTCCATCGCCTTGAGCGCCGCATACGCCTGCTCGCCCAACCCGCTGGCGGTCGGATGAACAAGCACATCTGCCACGGTCAGCGCACTCGCCGCCAGTGGCCCTTGGGCAGCCGCCCGCTCCAGCCTGTCCACGGCACGCGAGTGCTGGGCGTCGTCGGGATTCAGGTGCGCAATCAGGACGTCTGCGTCCAGCACGGTCGGGCGGGCCGGGGCAACGTCGGCAGCGGTCATTCAGGCCACTCGTCGCGCAACCGCTCACGTGCATCGGGCGGCCACACACCGGCCAGAGAACCAGCGCTGTGCCGCACGCCGGCAACACGCCGTTGCGAGGCCGCCTCGTCGTGAATCATCCGCTGCCCCTCCGCGGCCAGGCGGGCCAGCAGTCGCGGTCGACTCAAGTCGGGCCACCGCCGCGCCGCCTCGTCCAATGCCGCAGCGAGCTCATCGGTCTCCGTGACGAGCAGACGGTGGCGTTTCGTCGGCATACGGCAAGTGTATCACCTAGTGAGTCACCACGCGGTGGATCGGTGCCTTTCAAGGCGTTCATCTGATCGGAAGCGACGCTCAGCGCTGGGACTCCCCGTGCGCCGACGACGACGCGCACGGCCAGAACGCATGGGAGATTCGGGACGGTAGGCGTGGAACACCACTGGAACACACCCCCGCGTAAACATCGCAATTTACGACAACCGGCGCCAAGCGCCCACGAAGCAAAGCACCTGCAAATCGAAAGATTCTTGCCTGGTCGAGCTTCCATGGTAAGGAAGGGGTCGTCGGTTCGAGTCCGACAGAGGGCTTTCGGAATGCGCTTGTTACCGACAGGCTCCCGCCTTGGCCACCCGGGCGCGGGTATGTCCGCCGGGAAGCACCTGCGATTGATCCGATGTACGGATGCACGGCTCAGCATTCACGCCTCATGCCGGATGGCCGATACTTCCAGCGCTTGCCTTCCCGTCGCTAGCCCGGACCGGCGTCACGGTGCAGCTTACACCTGAGAACCAGCAGCGGTGATGGCGTCCGAAGCGTGCCGTTAGTCCTCCTCGCACCCTCCCCTGAGCGGGGTGAAAAGCTCAGGCCCTCTCCTTCGGAATGTCAACGGTGGCGTCGAGTTGATCGACCTAGTTTGCTCTGCCAGGGGCGTCGTGACGGCGGTCGTGCGGGCTCGCCCACCAGGCGCCGATCCGGCGGCACGAAAGAGACTTGATCTTCGCCTGGCGGACCGGATAGGTTGCACCGAACCGGCCACGCTATTGGAGTCGGACGTTGCGGCGTTCGATGCCTGGGAGGTGTTGGAGATGGGGCTTTCGTGGATTCGTCGTATGACGATCGTGGCTGGGATGGGGCTGTTGCTCGGCGGCGGTTCGGCGGCCGCGGCCGTGCTCGGTCTGCCTTCAAATGGTTCTCAGGTCAACAACGATCTGGCCAGCGGGATCGACCCAGGTCAGAGCGCCGGCCTGTCCGATGTCGTCGGTGGCTCGCTGGCGGCGGCCGGACCATTGGTGCCGTGGGCGACGTTCGAGCAGAAGGCAGGAAGCGCCCAGCACATCTTCGTGCGGGCGTTCAAGAACGGCCAGTGGGTGACGCAGGGCCTGTCCCTGAATATCAGCGCGGTCGCGGAGGCTGAGGCGCCCTCGATCGATTTCGCCGGCACGGGCGGCAATACTCCTTGGGTCACGTGGTATGAGCCCAGCACCGCGCTGGGTGGCTCCACGCAGGTGTTTGCCAGCCGCTTTTGCGCTGCGGCAAGCGCCGTCTGCGCCGCTGCGAACACGTGGGTGCCCGAGGGCCAGAATCGCGGCTCCGGCGTTCCCTCGCTCAATATCCACACCAGCTCGGAGGCCGAGAATCCGGCTGTCGCGGGTGGCGCCGCGGTACCCGGCAATCCCCCGGTCCCTTGGGTCGCATGGCAGGAGCAGGACGGCAACGTCAACGGCTCCGGTCAACACGATCAGATCTTCGTCTCCAAGGGCGTCAAGCAGGCCACGGCCTCGAGCCCATGCACCGGCTTCAAGCCATCGGCAGCCCCCAGCGTGAGCTTCTTCTGCTGGCAGCAGGTCGGCGCCGATCGCCTCGCAGCTAGCGGCGGATCCTCCTCAGTCGGCGATCCGGCGCTGAACGTCGATCCAAGCCGCAACGGGATCGAGCCGGACATTGCCTTCACGGGACCGAGCGACAAGGTCGCCTGGGTGGTGTGGTACGAGACCGGCCCGAGCGCTCTCGGTCTGCGCAGCAACGAGCAGGTGTTCGCGGCCAAGCTAGTCGCCGATCCAGCCGCCGATGGCGGGTTCCACTGGCAGGCCGTCGGGAGCGGGACCGTCGGTCTGACGAACACGCTTGACACCTCCAGTGCTCCTCCCGGCTTCGGTCCCTGTGCCGCGTCGGTGAGCGCGGAGGACGGATGTTCGCTGAACGCGAACCCGGCACGCGACGCCGAGGACCCGAGCGTCGCCTCGGGTACGTTGACGCCCGGCACGGCGACGGTCCCGTGGGTCGTGTGGGCAGAGGACACCGGATCCGGCAAGCACGCGATCTTCATCGCCAGGCTTGTCGGTGGTGATCACTTCGAGCTCTTCAACGGCGGAGCGCCGCTGTCGACGCCGAACCAGGACGCCACCAATCCCGACATCACGTTCTTCGGCAACGTGCCGTACGTGTCGTGGATCGAGGCTCGGGGGACCGGCTTCCTCGGGTTCGTGGGCCATTTCGAGAGTGGCGCGTTCGTGCTCGACACCCCGGAGGGGATCGCGCTGGCCTCGCCGCCGCGCCCTGCGTCGCTGATCGATTTCCGAGTTCCGATCTCGTCCAGCTGCATCGCCAATCCGTTCACCAGCGACGGCTCGACCTGTCCGGTGGCGGCGATCAATGCGCCGTTCTCGGTGTTCACCACCGCGGGCACCCCGCAGCGACTGTTTTCCGAGGAGGTGATCGGCGGCCCGAACTGCGTGCTGTTCTCAGGCTGCAGTCTGGCCGTTGTCGGAAACGGAGCCTATGCCTTCATCGAAGGCACACTCGGCCAGAGCGAGACCGTCGGGATCCTCGTGCAACGGATCATCCGGACCAAGCGTGTACACGGCCGGAAGGTCCTGGTTCTGCGGGCCGTGGGGCACGTGCCGTTGGGACACCACCCCAGCGGTCGGGTGAAGATCAAATGGAACCTCAAGGTGAACGGTCACCGGCTTCCAAACGGCCGATATCTGATCGTGCTGCGCGCCTTGGATAGTCACCGCAACGTACTTGGTCTGACGAAATCGGTGATCTTCACGATCAATCACACCTCGAGGTAGCGCTCACCGGCTCCAGAAGGTCGAGAGGTTGGCGAGCTCCCCGGGTCTGATCGGCCCCGGGGGCGCACCCCCTCCAAGCCCGCGCCGACAATCGCAGAAGTCACGGGCCCCGGAGCCTCGGCTGCTGGTCGGCGCACTTAGGGCTCGCGGATCAATAACTGTGGGTCTGGTTACGGTGAGTGGTCGGTCGGAGTGATGCGGTAGTTCCACTCTGGGTGCCAGTCGTTGCCGGTGATGTTGACCGCGGCGATCTGGTCTTTGGTGACCTTGACTTTGGTGTAGACGGTCGGGTCCAGGCGGGCGTAGACCTTCGGCTCTCCTCGTCGTTTGGGGGTGACTCATCGGTGAGGTAGGGCGATCTGGATG
>CALAQT010000327.1 GCA_937888775.1 uncultured Actinomycetes bacterium
CTGCTCATGACCACAATCGCGCTCTCACCCTGACCACATCGATGCCGGGAGACCCCGAATACGTCGGTCAGCCGCGTTCGCACGCGTTCGCCGGCATTGATGTTGCGGTCGATCGGGCTAATGACCGTGCCGCCGCCCTGTTGGCATGGACTCGGCATCGCGATCAGATAGCTGCTGAGCGCGTTGGCGACGCGGTAGGGAGCGATGAAGGTCACGATCGCGGTCTCGCGTCCGCCGGCGCCGGATTGCAGCGTCACACCGACCGGGTGGTGAAGACGGCGCGTGATCGTCCCTGGCGGCGGCCCGTGGAATCGAGCGGTTGGACACGAATTGGCGGCTGGCGCCCGGCTGGTGTCCTGGCAGATCGTGGCGCCGAAGCGGTAGGTGATCGCGGTCAGCGCGCCGGTGGGCTGGGGTCGGGGCGCTGTGCTCTGGCCAGAGCCGGTGCTTCCGCCGCCCTGCTCACCGATCGTGCCTGGCTGGTGGCCGGGCAAGACGATCAGATACGCGCCGGTGGCCGGTTCGACGGGTTTTGAGATCACGTGTCCTCGGGCCCGATAGGTGACGCTCTGCGCGTGAGCGCCGAGCAGGCCGAAGGAGATCCAGCGCTGCTCGGACGCCGCGACGGTGGTGTGCGAAATGACTCCACTCTGGGGAATCCCGGAGGCCTGGTCAGAGAATGTGATGCCGGGCGGGTTGCAGTCCTGGGCGCTGGTCGGTGTCGTTACCTGGGAGTCAGCGATGGCGTTGGGCGGCAGCGGGTGAAATCGTTGGTCGTCACCGAACGCGCCATCGCGGCCAAGCACCCCGAGCTGGCCACGGTAGAGGCGCCCGATCTGCACGCAGACCAGGTCCCGGGTGGTGTGCACGATCCGCATGCCCCACGGCAGCCCACCGGCTGGATCGGGAACACTCAGCGCCAACAGCCGCGACCCACCGCGGGCCGGGACCCCGATCCCGGCCGACGGGGAACTCCGCCGTGGTGCGCTCACCGGCGAGCCGGTGCCGAGGACTCCTGCGGCGAGCGCGACCGCCGCCATCACCAGCAGCAGCGCTGCGGCTGCGAACAGGCGCAGCGGAACGACTCGCCGTCCCCTCTCGGGCCGCGTACGCGCCTGGCGTGTCTGCTCGCTGGCGGCCTCTATCAGCTGGCGGCCGAGTGCGTCGAGGAAATCGGTCATCTCAATGCCCCCATCGCGCCGCGCAGCGTCTGCAGAGCCCGGCTGACACGCTTTCTGACCACGGCCTCCGAGCAGCGCAAACCGCCCGCGATCTCCGAGTAGTCCTGTTCATCCAAGATCCGCGCCCGCAGCGCCTCAAACTGCTCCTGCGGCAACACCGCCGCGAGCTCCACGGCCACATCCGTCGCATCGACGAGCTCATCGATCCGCCGCAAATCTTCGTCATCGATGCTCACCGGCTCCAACGCCAGCCGCGTGCGTGCCACCTGCTCGACCTGTCCTCTGCGCACGCTGTCGGTCAACTTGTTGCGCGTGATCGTCATCAGCCACGCCACCGGCTCACCAGGCAGCTCCCGCTCAGGGCCGAGCACCGCTGCCAGCGCCGCCGCGAACGTCTCGGCCAACAGGTCCGCGGCCACCTCCGGGTTCCTCGTTCGCCGTCCCAGGAACGCGAGCACCACTGCTCGGCGCCGGCTGTAAAGCGCTCCGAACGCCTGCCCATCACCGGCACGCGTGGCATGCAGTAGCTCGAGATCACCCCGCTTCTCTTCAGGCATCTACCCCAATTGACGCAGAACCGCCGATTCTGTGACCGAGCCAGCCAAATCAACAACGAGGCGTCTGTGCGTGAGCGCGCGCTCACGAGCGAAGCCGAAACGCTCCAGTCACGTTCGAGTAGCTCAAACACGGACCGATTGCGATGCCCGAACAGATGCGCATGAACGCGACTGGATCGCCAACGGACCGCCCGGCATCAGCCGGCCCTCGATCGCCGGACCCTGCGCCCGGCGAACTCCGAGTAGTCGGTTGACTGATCGTTCGGAGGCCTGCGCACGAGCGGGTTGCGGTCATGATCGAACCGTCCGCAACCCGATCGGTAAACGAACAGGCGCGACCGGGCGGAGATGCCGTCGGTCCCGCTTCGCCTACGCGAGCGGCAGTGTCGCGGACGCGATCACCGACTCCTGCTTGTCGTTCCAGGCAGGAGCGGCGGGCAGGGTCGGCCGATACTTCTGCGTCGCTCTGGCGTGGCGGTAGTGTGACGAACGGCGGTCTGGGCTTGTGCCGGCGTCGGCGATCACGACTGGTGCACAGACTGGTCAGAGGTAATGCTGGAGGATGGTCGGGCTCCGTGCGGCCGAGAGGGCGTTCGCCGCCGCGTGGGAGCCCGGCCCCTCTCAACACTGTCCTTGACCGTGAGTTTGAGCGGGCGTAGAGTCGATCTAACAGGGCCTGGGCCGCCTGTCGCGGCGGTCGAGCACCCCAGAGTGACCGGGTTTCTCGATTGGCTGCGTTTCTGACCGAGGTGTCTGCCGCCCGCTGGCTGACAGAGGAGGCCAATCGTGATTCGCAGATGGAGACCGAGTAGCCGCACTGCTCGCTTGCTAGCCGTGGGGGGCGTTGCTCGGAAACGCGCGATGTGGCTGTCAGTGCTCGCGTTGGTCGCTGGTCTGGCGCTTGCGGCCTCGACCGGGGCCCAGGGATCTCCGCCGTGCACGCAGCCCAATGGGTGTGGCTCGGCCAACGTGACTCTTGATCCCACCGGGGGTCAAGACCGCGGCGGCTCGACGCAGATCAGCTCTAGCGACGTGGCGAGCGTGCACGTCCAGTGGAACGCGGATTGCCCCAACAGCAATCCCCCAAGCAGTGGCGTGCCGGGGAACTACTGGTGGGTCGATGTCACTATCCAGCGAGCGGACGGTTCCACCGCCGTCTACGATAGCGCCGCCTATGGCCCCGGCCCACCCTACAGCGCCCCGCCGGGGGAAGACTCGCTGGACCTGAGTGTGAACAGGACCCTCCAGGCCGACGGCACACCGCTTCAAAGGGAGACCTTCACTTGGACCGTCAGACTCAAGTGCCACGGCGACATTGCGATCATTGGCGCAGGCGAGTTCACAATGTGCAACGGCGCGACCGCGACTAGCAAGGATGGAAGCGAGTTCATCAAGCAAGAGGAAGCCCTCAAGCTGCACGAATACGAGGACACCGCCGAGGGGCAGACACCGGCGACATCGCACAATTGCACGATCGGGTGGGGTCACAAGATCCACGACGGGGAATGCGAGTGCGCATTCCAGTCCCCGACCTCGACATGCGAGACCAAGTCTGAGCAGCGGTTCTACAAAGGGATCGACGAGAAGGAGGCCCAGAAGCTGCTCGATGCGGACATCAGAACCGCAGAAAAGCTCTTTGTGCCGGATCTGGCGCTTCCGCTCAACCAGTGTCAGCTCGACGCGCTGACGGACTTCTACTTGAACATCGGCCGCCAGGGACGCTATCAGCCCAACCGAGACAAGAATGGCAAGGTCATACCGAAACCCAAGAAGGGGGAACCCAAGAACGGCTACGGCTTTCACCTGAGTGGGCTCGCTAAGGATTTAGAGGACGGCAACTACGGCAACATTCCAACGCAGATCCTCTCGTGGGACACGGCGAAGACCGACCCGGACCACAACCGTCGCGCGGCGGACGCTGCAACGTTCAGCGGGCCGTGTGGCGGGTGCTGATTATCGGCCGCGCGCATGTGAGGAGATCCGGGCCTGAGAGATGACGCTCGTCGCGCAGCTTGCTTCTTGTCGAAGCAGGAGCGCTCTCCCTTGTAGCCGTGGCTCCTGCCCGGGACGAGGACCAGGGCGAGACAGAGTCGCGCCGGCGCTCCCGCTCTGGCAGGCGAAGCAGGCTGCGAGGGTTGCGTGCCGCGAGTGCGACCGTTGGTGAGGCGAGCGTCGGCGGTCTGGTCGTTGACAATGTGGGGCGATGATTGCTGGGTTGGCGTTGGCGTTGGGCTCGGCGCTGGGCACGAACGTCGCGTTTTTGTTAAAGCAGCGTGGTGCGGTGTTGGCGCCCGCCGTGCGGGCGCGTCATCCCCTGCGCAGCGCTGTGGGCCTGTTTCGCTCCCGCTGGTTCTCGCTGGGTTGGGCCGTCGCGGTTGTTGCGTGGGGGCTTCATGTGGGCGCGCTTGCGTTGTTGCCGCTGTCGGTCGTGCAGGCCGTGCTCTCAGGCGGGTTGGTGTTTCTCGCGGTGCTCGCCGAGCGCTATTTCGGTTTTCACCTCGGCCGCCGGCAATGGGCCGGCGTGATCGTCACGGCGTTCGGGCTTGCAGTGATCGCGATCACGGGGGGGGCGCACACCAGCGCGCTACGTCACTACTCGCTGGCGGGGCTGATCGCCGTCGAGTGCGGTGTCTTTGCGCTCGGTGTCGCGCTGATCCGAGTCTCGATGCGTGGCAGCCTCGGCCCCGCCGCACGGGGACTCCTGCTCGGCGCTGCGGCCGGGGTGCTGTTCGGGGTGTCCGACATCGCCCTGAAGTACCTCACCGGGGCCTTGCACGGGGGGTTGCATCGGATCGTGAGCGAGTGGACTTTGGCGGCGCTGGCGGCTTCGGTGCTGGCGTTCTACGCCTCGGCTCGCGGGCTTCAGCTGGGTCCTGGGGTGGCGGTGATCGCGTTCACCTCGGTCGCCGCAAACCTCGCCGCGATCATGGGCGGCATTCTCGTGTTCCGCGACCCGATCGGGATCGGCGCGCTAGCCATCGTCGCGCGGTTGATCGCCTTCTGCCTCGTGATCGCCGGAGCGGCACTGATGCCCGCCCCAGTGCGAGCCCGTGGGGCGCCGGCGCGCTAGCGGAGGCTTCTTGCCAGGCCTGACTGCGAGCGTTCGCGGCAGCCGCTCAAGCCTCTGCGGATCTTCGGCGCGGTCATTCACTGGCGCTGCCGGTTGCCGCTTCGCACGCGACCCGGACCAGCCTCGTAGGGAATTGGGCGACCGCTCGTCCTGTTCGCGGCGCGCCCCGCTCAACGGGGGAGAGGCTGCCGGGAGGGTGAGCCAAGGACAAAAACACGGCGGACGTGGGGGCGCTCGCAGGAATGGCTCACGACTCGCCGAAGTCCGTGTCCGTCTCGTCCGATCACATAGAGCCCGTTGTTGTTGATGAAGGCGATGTACTTGCCGTTTGGCGACCATGCCGGCTGCGTGCCGAACGCCGTGGTCAACTGGCGCACGTGTTTGCCGGTCGCGCTGCAGATGTAGATGTTTTGCCCGGCGTCTGACACGGCGCCGGTGTAGGCCAACTGGCTGCCGTCCGGCGACCAGTCAGGGGAGACCGGTGGCCGGTAGCGGTTGTAGAACATGCGCCGTAGCCGAGAACCGTTGGGTCTGATCGTCCATATGCCGGTCTGCGGCGGTTGGCATGCGGCGCTGAAGGCGATCGTCCCGGCCAGCGACCAGGTGGGCTCATCAGTGCATCCCCGCATGATCTGGCGCAGCCCGGTCCCATCGGTCGCCACCGCAAAGAGATGAGGGATGAGGTCTGGAGGCTGACCGCCGACGAACACGAGCCGGCGGCCATCTGGCGCCCAGGTGACCTCGGACTCAGCAATCACGGTCGGCGAGTTGATCTTGATCTGTTGCAGCCCCGTCCCGTTCTGGCCGATCGCCTCTAGGCCTTCACTCGTGAACATCGCGAGGTGCTTGCCGTCTGGCGACCAGACCGCGTTACTGTCAGAGCAGCCGCCGGCCGGACAGGCGCGCAACGGGCGCAGTCCGCGGCCGCTGGGCAGCACGGTCTCGATCTGAGACCAGACCAAGTGTGGCCAGGACTCGCCGCTCCCAGGCCCTCTGGGCTGCAGGACCCGTAAGTACGCCGCTGCCAGGAGCCCGTCGGCGAGCAGGTCGAGACCGATGCGCGGTCGACGTCGAAGTCCTCGGTCTCCAGAGCGTTCGTGGCGCGCACCCGCGACGCGCTGTGGCGGTTGATGGGCCGCCAGCTGGCTGATCTGCGCCTGGCGGTGCTGATGCTCGACGGGATCGAGATCAAAGGCCGGATGAGCATCGTCGCGTTGGGGATCAGTACCGAGGGCGACAAGCTCGCGCTCGGGCTATGGGCCGGCACCACCAGAACTCGCCCGTCGCTAGCGCGCTGCTCTCAGACCTCGTCTCACGCGGGCTTGACGTCGAGCAGGGCGTGCTGTTCGTCATCGACGGGTCTAAAGCGCCTCCAACGCAGTCGCGAACTCGCCGGCGTCGAGGAGACTGCTGGTTACGGAGCGTGCGTGCTTACTCGCTTCCGGTGTGATGGCTAACGAGAGCCGAGAGGCGGCCCCGGAGTCGCCGAGCCGCGTCGATTCGGGCAACTCCACGGACTGAGCACCGGCCCTGAGTGACCTACCCCCGCGCTCGTGCCGCAGCTGAACTGAGCGGCCCCCACCGCCGGGATACACTCCCCCGATGCCAGCCGATGATCAGGGCCCAGGGCTCGGGGAGGTGCCTGAAGGCTCTACCGATAGAGCCGAAGAATTCAGGATCGGAGCCAAGGTTGATGCCAGTGACGGGGAGTGCGGAGCGCTGGCGCGGGTGGTCGTCGACCCAGTCGCGCAGGCGCTCACCCATCTCGTCGTCGCGCCCAAGCACCACCGAGGACTCGGCCGGCTGGTGCCCGTCGAGCTGGTCGAGGCGGTGGAAGGCGATCAGATCCGCCTGCGCTGCACCACGGCGCACTTCGACGAGCTGGATGACGCCGAGGACGTCCAGTTCCTGCCTGCTAACACTGGCCTGCTGGGGTACGGATCGCACGCGCTGATGTGGCCCCACTATGGCCTCGGCATGCCGCTCGGCGGGGTGGGCGCCGAGCGGGAGCCGATGTTCACCGACCGGGTGCCGGTCGGTGAGGTGGAGGTGCACCGCGGGGACCCGGTGCACGCCAGCGATGGCTGGATCGGTTCGGTTCAGGGTCTGGTTATCGACCCCAAGGACCATCACATGACGCACGTCCTGCTCCAGGAGGGCCATCTATGGGGGAGCAAGCAGGTGGCGATCCCGATCGGAGCCGCGTCGCGCGTGGGTGAGGTGATCCGGGTTGAGCTGACCAGGCAGCAGGTGCAGGAGCTGCCGCCGGTCGAGCTCAGCTCGAGCCCGTGACCACGTGGCTCGCGCCCCCGGCGGCCGCCAGAAACCGCCCGCGCTCACCCCCGCGCCGGCAGCGGCTCGATCGGCGTTGCTGCGCGGGGCCTGACGGGCGCCATGCTTGACAGTTCTGCCTGGGTCGGGGAGGGTTGGCGCTCTTGTCGAACACTGCTTGGAGGGACCACGTGTCAGCAGAGAATGTCGAGACTGTGCGCACGGCGTATGAGGCGTTCATGCGCGGAGATCTCGGACGGGTCGCCGAGTACTTCGCTGAAGACGTCGAGTGGGAGTCGCCGGACAGCCTGCCGAACGGAGGGCTTGTGAGCGGACGCGACGCCGTCATCGAGAACTTCTCGCAGATCCCGAGCTATTGGAGCAGCTTCAGTGTCGAGCCGCAGGAGTACATCGATGCCGGCGAGCACGTCGTGGTGACCGGGGTGCAGCGCGCGACCGGCCCGGGCGGATCGTTCGAGTCGCGCTATCTCCACCTGTTCAAGCTGAGTGGCGGGAAGGTCGTGCGCGGGGAGTTCATTGGCGACACTGCGAAGGCGCGGGACTCGCTGGGCAGCTGATAGGTGCGCGCGGGCCGGTTCGCGCCGGCTCACGCGTCTGACCGGCCTCTGCGCGTGTTCGCTGAGCCTTGGGCTGTGCGACGCCGTCGCGGTCGGATCCGGACGCCCTGATCGGACGTCCCCGGCGTCCGCTGGTGGATCCGTAAACGAACTAGCCCGGGACGGTGGCCGTCACTCTCGCTTCGTCTGGGGGAGCGGCAGCGCCGGCGCGATTCCGCGTCGTTGCTGGTCCTCGTCCAGACGCGGGCGCGAGCGCTCTGGCGTGGATCGACGTGAACCTCCACCAAGCCGGCCCCCGGCGCGTCGAGCAGCTGAGCCGGTTCGTGAGTTCGCTTCAGAGGAGCGTCGTCCGTGGCCACGACGGCGCGACGGGCTGAGAGTGGCCCGATCGCTTCATCTTTACGACCAGCTCGTCCACCTCCGGCCACGGCCGGCTGCCGCTCGCATCGCCGGATCGCGGCGCGATACGTCACAGACACTGTCCCCTGAAGCTCAGCTCCGGCAAACCGTGTACCACACCGTGCGTGGGGAGAAGCGAGTGGTCTAGTGGCCACATTCTCGCTGCAGCCCGGGACATTCAACATAGGCCCGGGGGCCAAGATCCATCTGGGCCCCCGGAGAGTCAGGGAAGTTGGTGGCGCAGTCCCCTGACCGGTTTCGGACGGTCCTGGAAGTGGCTGATCGTCAGGATCCCTTTGGGGCTGCAGTAGTTGGACCAACCTTTCGGCTGGTTTCCCGTTTATGTATATGGGCCCACGTTGGCGAGGTTTAGGCAGAGTTGGACGACTTCGCTCTTCCGTGTCGTTGCGTGAAGGTCTTGGGGGCACGGCACCTGGGGGGCACGGATTCCCCCTAGGCGCCGTCTGGCCGACCGACGCATAGCCGAGCGCGGCGCCGTCTGGGCCGACCGGTGTCGCATCTAGCCGACCGGGTGCCGTTCGGCCGAGCGTGCTTGGTGCGAGCGCGGGTGGACCGGTGGTCGTGCGTTTCTTGCCGTGCGGTAGTTGTCTGCGAAGGGCGCGGGACAGCGGCACGCTCCGGGCGTGGTAGTCCGAGCTCCCGCGAGTACTGGCCGAGCCCTCGGCTGGACTCTCGGCGCGATGTAGCGCACACTGTGCGCATGGGGGTGACCGCGGCAGTCGTTGGGTTCCGTCAAGTGGTGGATCGCGGACCTGTCATCGGTCAAACCGACGACTACCTGGTGGCCCGCGTGCGGGCCGGCGACGATGCTGCTTTCGAGAAGATCTACGATCGATATGCCAGCGGGATGCTTGCGTTCTGCGTGCACATGCTCGGAAGCCGAGAGGCGGCCGAGGACGCGCTGCAGCTGACCTTTGTCTCTGCGTATCGGGCGTTGCATGGCGGCGGGAGCAACATTTCGCTGCGGCCGTGGCTGTACACCATCGCCCGCAATCGTTGCCTGTCCGAGCTGCGTACCCGACGCGATGCCGTCGATGTCGACGGAGTCGCGGTAGATCCGCCGTTCTTCGACGGCCTAGCAGACCAAGTCCAGCGGCGGGAGGAGCTACGCGAAATGCTGGAGGACATGCAGCGGCTGCCGGCCGACCAGCGCGCCGCACTGGTGCTCTTTGAGCTCGGCGATAACTCGCACAAAGAAATCGCTGCCGTGATCGGTGTACGCACCGAGAAGGTGAAGGCGCTCATCTTCCAGGCGCGCGAGGCGCTTGTGCGTGGCCGGCACGCCAGGAATCGCCCGTGTGCGGAAATCCGCGAGCGGCTAGCAACGTCGCGGGGCACAGTCCTGCCCCGCAGCACGACCCGCGCCCACATTGATCGCTGCCCGAGCTGCGCATCCTTCGAGGATGAGGTCCGCCATCAGCGGGCCGCCCTCGCGCTGATTCTCCCCGTGGCGCTGACCGGCGAGCTCAAGGCCTCGGTGCTGGGCTCGGCGCTGCGCGGTGGCGGCGCGGTCGCGGCCGGCGCGGGTGCGTGCGGGAGTGGTG
>CALAQT010000328.1 GCA_937888775.1 uncultured Actinomycetes bacterium
GGCCTACGAGGCGTGTGACCAGTGCGGCGCGCCGGTGGAGGCCAGCCAGCGCTACTGCGTCGTGTGCGGAACCCGCCGCAAGCATGCCTATGACCCGGCGGCACAGTTTCTCTCCGGCGCCACCAGCCGCGCGCGGGCGGCGGCGGTTCCCGTCCGCGGCAGCGGGCCGCGCAGGCGCCGGTCCTTCGGTCTCGCAACGGCGGCGGTGCTGGCGGCGATCCCGCTGGCGGTGGCGGTCGGCGTGCTCGTCGGCCATAGCGGTGACAGCGCCGATCAGAGGCTGCTGGCCGCGCTGCGCGCGCAGAAGCCCACCGTGGTGAACGTCGGCGAGGCCAACGGCACCGCCGCCGCCGCTTCGGGCGCCACGCCGGTCTCGACCTCAGTCGCGACGAAGCTCAGCAGCGATTTCTCGCTGACCCGGGGCTATGCGGTGCAGTTGCAGACGCTCGCGGCGGGCGCCACGCAGTCCACGGTGACGGGGGATGAGCGGGCGGCGCGAGCCAAGGGAGCGACTGCCGTGGGGCTCATCAGCCAATCCGACTTCAAGGTCACACCGAGCCCGCCGGCCGGCGATTACGTGATCTACTCGGGCCAGTACAAGTCCAAGGCGGCCGCCGACGCGGCGCTGGCCAAGCTCGGGCACAAGTTCCCGGGCGCCAAGGTGATCGCGGTCAAGTCGAGCTCGAGCCCGGGTTCGAGCGCCACCGCAGGGGCCGGCAAGGTCCTGGCCAGCAGCTCGTACGGATCCGCTCACCAGGTGACCGGCTTCAAGCCGACCGCCAGCCAGCTCGCCGCCGGCGGACAGATCGCCAGTAAGGAAAGCAAGCAGACCAACAGTGGCTACGTCAACGGGCAGAACAGCCTGCCCGACGTGGTTTCGGTTCCATGACGCCACTGCGCCGGCGAACCTCGAGTGCCGCTCTGGATCTGGATCGGACGGCGTCCGTGGACTCGATCGCCTCGGCCAGATCGTCGGGCCCGCCGGATCCACCGGCGGTCGATCCCGAGCTGCTCGCGCAGCGCGGTCGGCTGATCGAGCGCTTTGCCGTGATGCAGTCCGAGCTCGGCGGACTGTTCTACGAGATGGCGATCCGTGATCACGTGAGGATGGACGTGCTGATCCCGAAGGCAGCCGAGCTCCAGCGGGTCGACTCCGAGCTTGGACAACTGCAGCGAATGATCGAGACCGGCGCCACCAGCGTGGGCGGCAACTGCCCCGCCTGCGGGGCCGTATACGGGCACGGCGCCGCGTTCTGTGCCCAATGCGCCCAGCCACTGGCCGAGCCATGATCTCCCGGCTACGGGGCATCCGCCTGACCCTGGCGCAGATCCTCGTCGTGGCGGCGACCTCGGCGGTCGCCACGGCGCTGATCATCGATTCGGCGAGCGGCGGGGGCGGGTTGCCGACGGCCGAATTGGCGGCGCTCACGCGCCAGGTGGTCGTGCACCGGAGCCCCAGAAGCGCCCCCACGCCGACGCCGGTCCGCACCGCAGCCGCGGCCTTGCCCAGCCCGGCGACCCAGTCGTCCGCCCCGGCTCAGACCAGCTCCACGTCATCGGGCGCCGGCGCGTCGCAGGACACGCCCGCGACCTCCAACACGTCCACGGCCGCCACGACCCCCACGACCCCCACGAACTCCACCACCCCGGCCGCCACCACGCCGGCCAAGCCCACCTACAAGGTCAAGCACGTGTTCATCATCGCGCTCTCGACCACGAGCTATCAGGCCGTCTTCGGCCGGCACTCGCTCGCTCGCTATCTCAACGGCACGCTGCGGCGCAAGGGAACGCTGCTGAGCAATTACCGGACGCTCGGGTCAACTGAGCTCCCGGACTACCTGGCGATGGTCAGCGGCCAGGCTCCCAACGCCGATACGCGGGCGGACTGCACAACGTACGCGGAGTTCCCGTCCACGGCCAAAGCGGCCGCCAACGGCCAGGTCTCCGGCCGCGGCTGCATCTATCCCGACACGGCCCTGACAATCGGCGACCAGGTCACAGGCGCCGGCAAGCGGTGGAAGGCCTACATCGACGCGATGGGCAGCTCTACGTGTGAGCACCCGAACTCAAACGCCCTCGCCGACACCCAGCTCGCCGGACCAGGAAGCCAGTACGCGACGCGCCACAACCCGTTCATCTACTTCCATTCGCTGCTTGATCTGGGCGATTGCAGCAGCGACGACGTCACGCTGGATCGGCTGCCGACCGACCTGCGTTCGGTCTCCAAGACGCCGAGCTATGCGTTCATCTCCCCCGGTGCCTGCGATGACGCCTCGGTGCTCACATGCCCGGCAATCAGCGGCACCTCCCCCAGTAGCACGACCACGCCTAATCAGCCTGGGGGATTGGCCGCCGAGGATGCATTCCTGAAGCTCTGGGTGCCGAAGATCCTCGGCTCACCGGCCTACAAGCGCAATGGCGCCCTGATGATTGTCTTCACCGCGACCCCGCCGGCCACCACCACCGGTCACCCCTCCGCCGATCATCCGGTCCGCACCGGGGGCGGATCCTGTCGCGCTACGCCAAGGCCGACCGGACGCTGACCGGCTCCTACGATCCGTACTCGGTCCTGCGCGCGGTCGAGGAGCTGTTCGGGTACGCGCTGCTCGCGCATGCCCACGGCGCCAAGTCCTTCTTGACATCCGCGCTGCCCGGCGCTTAGTCAGGATCAGCGCACGGACCAGGTCACCCGGTGGCCGGCCCGGCCGCCGTCGGGCGAGAAGCGCACGCTGGTCGGCTTCTGGCCGTTGGGCAGCGCGAACGACACGCACCCAGTCCTCAGCTCTCCCGCGGAGATCGCGTTCATGAAGTCGCGATCCTGCGTTTGGCACGGCCCCTTTGAGACGAACGCGGGCGCCGCCGGTCCGGCCGCCGAGAGCAGCGAGAAGTCACCGGTGGCCGAGCTATCATAACCCCCCGGGCCGGCATTGCGCACCGAGACCTCAACGCCCACCGGCGTGGTCCCGGGTGGCACGCTGGCGCCCGAGCCCCGTAGTGGATCGAGCACGGAGGTGACCGTCACGACCAGAGTCGTGCCGAGGGCACGCGTCCGTTGCGCGCGGCCGACGCCGGGCGCGCGCGCCGCCGACGGCGAAACGTTGCGCCGTGGCGGCGTTGTCCGGCGGCGGTGGCCCGGCGGCGGCGCGGTGCGCGTGTGAGCGGTGGTGGTACTTGCCGACGTCGTGGGAATTGTCGATGTCGTGCTCGTGGCGCCGCAGGCGCAGAGCGCCAGGCCCGCGACGGTCGGTGCGAGCAGGACTTGGATCGGGCGCCGGTGCACCTGACCGAGCGTAGCTAGTGCCGTGATTGCAGATCTCTGAATCGCGGCGCCAAACCGGGCCGACGCGCAGGGGACCGGTTCAGCGGCTCAGTTACTCACCTGGGTAGCCTGGGTAGCGAACGCCCGGCACGAAAGGGAGCCGATTCTCTGATGGAGCGCAAGTGGTGGACCCTGATCGCGGTGTGCGTCGGCACGTTCATGCTGTTGCTCGACGTCACGATCGTCAATGTCGCGCTGCCCGCGATCCAAACCTCGCTGAAGGCGAGCTTCACCGACCTGCAGTGGGTCGTGGACGCCTACGCGCTGATGCTGGCGGCGCTGCTGCTGACCACCGGCTCGCTGGCGGATCTGTTCGGTCGCCGCCGCCTGTTCTCCGTCGGCCTGGTGATCTTCAGTCTCAGCTCGCTGCTGTCCGGGCTGGCCTCGGACCCGCTGTGGCTCAACCTGGCGCGCGGGGCGCAGGGCATCGGCGGTGCGGCGATGTTCTCCACATCGCTCGCGCTGCTGGGAACCGCATTTCAGGGCCGCGAGCGTGGGACGGCGTTCGGCGTGTGGGGTGCGATCACCGGACTCGCGGTGGCGATCGGACCCGTGGTCGGCGGGGCGCTGACGACCGGGCTGTCCTGGCGCTGGATCTTCCTCGTCAATGTGCCGATCGGCGTGATCGCGCTGCTGCTTTGCTATTTCCGCGTCGAGGAGTCCAAGCCGCCCGGAGCACAGCGGCCGGACGTGATTGGTGCGGTGACCTTCAGCGGCGCGCTGGGGGCGCTGGTCTATGCGCTGATCAAGGGCGACACCAAGGGTTGGGGGTCGGCGGTGATCCTTGCCTGCCTGATCGGCGCCGCGGCATTGCTCGTGGCGTTCGTGATCGCCGAGTCCGTTCAGGGCGAGCGCGCGATGTTCGATCTCAAGCTGTTTCGCAAGCCCACCTTCACGGGCGGATTGATCGCCGCCTTCGCGCTGTCCGCCGGGCTGTTCGCGCTGCTGCTCTACCTCACGCTTTACCTGCAGGACGTGCTGCGCTACTCGGCGTTTCAGACCGGCCTGCGGCTGCTCGTCATCTCGGGCGGCATCCTGCTGACCTCAACGCTGGCGGGGCGTTTGACCACTCGCGTGCCGATCCGCCTCCTGATCGGACCCGGCCTGGCGCTGGTGGGCGTGGGCCTGCTCCTGATGCGAGGGCTCAACGCCGGGTCCGGCTGGACCCATCTGATCCCCGGGTTCATCGTCGCCGGCGCGGGCACGGGCGTGATCAACCCACCGCTGGCCTCGACCGCGATCGGAGTGGTGGCACCCCAGCGCGCGGGCATGGCGTCGGGCATCAACTCGACCTTTCGCCAGGTGGGGATCGCGACCGGGATTGCCGGTCTCGGCTCGCTGTTCTCCCACACCGTGCGCACCCGCATCGAGTCGATTCTCAGCGGCGGCGCGGCCCATCTGAGTAGCGCGCAGGTCCACACGCTCGCCGCCAACGTGGCACAGGGAAACGGCGCCGGCTCGGGTCTGGCCGCGCTGCCGGCGAAAGCTCGCCCGGCTGCCGTGCACGCCATCCGCTCGGGCTTCACCGCCGGTCTCAACGACGTCTTCCTGATCGGCGCGATCCTCGCGTTCGTCGCCGCCGGGCTGACGCTGGTGTTGATCCGCAGTCGCGACTTTGAGGTGTCGGCGGCGCGCAGTGGCGGGCCGAAGCCCGAGGGCCAGCCCCACACGGCGCACCCGCCCCTGGCCCGGCCCCACGACGAAGGCCCCGATGACGCGCCGCCGCAGGGCGTAGACGGCAACAGCTCAGACAGCAACCAGGCGCCGGCGCCGGGACTGCACCCAGAAGCGCGCTGACCGCTTCATGCTGCACACGTCACCGACCCAGAGGAAGCCGAGCAATGCGGCTGATCACGCTTGAAGAGCATTACCGCGCGCCGATAATGAGTCAATCCGCCGGCTCCGGCGGTGGCCATTTCGGCAACCCGCCAGCCGACAGTCCGATCGCCAGGAACCTCGCCAAGCTCGACGAGATCGGCCCGACCCGCCTGGCGGACATGGACGCGGCCGGAATCGACGTCCAGGTGCTGTCTCACACCGTGCCGGCCGCCGAGCAGTTCCCGGCTGACGAGGCCGTGACCGTGGCCCAGGCGGCCAACGACTATCTGGCCAAGGCCGTCGGCGCACACCCCGACCGGTTCGCCGGCTTCGCCACGCTGCCCACCCCAGCGCCGCAAGCCGCCGCCGACGAGCTGGAGCGCGCGGTGACGACGCTTGGATTCAAGGGCGCGCTGATCAACGGCCACACCCAGGGCCGGTTTCTCGACGACCGGTTCTTCTGGCCGATCTTCGAACGGGCGCAGCGTCTGGAGGTCCCGATCTACCTGCATCCGTCCGAGCCGCCGCCCGCGGTCCGGACCGCCTACTACGACGGGCTGCCACCGCAGGCCGCGCAGATGCTCGCCACCGCCGCCTGGGGCTGGCACGTCGATACCGGGTTGCACGTCCTGCGCCTGATCGTCGGCGGCGTGTTCGAGGAGTTCCCGCGCCTGCAGATGATCATCGGTCACATGGGGGAGGCGCTCCCGTTCATGCTCGCGCGGTCCTCCCGGAACCTCACTCAAGCCGCCGGCCTGCCCAAGCCACTTGAGGCCTACATGGCCGAGAACTTCTACATCACCACCAGCGGGCTGTTCACCCCGCCGCCGCTGCTCTGCCTGCTGCTGGTGCTCGGATCAGACCGGGTCATGTTCTCGGTCGACTATCCCTACGCGACCAACCGGGAGGGTGCGGAGTTCATCCTCGGCGCGCCGATCAGCGAGGCCGACCGGGAGAAGATCGCCCACGGCAACGCCGAACAACTGCTCGGGCTGTAGCGCGGAGGCCGGGCGCGGATGCGTGATCCTCGCGGGACAGTGGGGGAAAAGCGGAATCATTCCTACAAGTCCACCAGGCCCCTACACTACCCGGTGGCCCGGGTTGTCCCGGAGAAGCACAGCCTTTCAGGACAGGCTCTCCAAGCGCCGCGACGCCTCCGCGATCACCTCGTCGCGCTTGCAGAACGCGAACCGCGCCAGCGTGGGGGCGGCTTCGGGGTTGTCATAGAAGACGCTGGTCGGGATCGCGACGATGCCGCATCGCTCCACCAGTCCCCGGCAGAACGCGGTCGCCTCGGTGCCGACGTCGACGTTGACGAAATACGTGCCGGCGGGAATCAGCGGCGTAAGTCCCGCGGCCGACAGCCCGGCACAAAGCCGGTCGCGCTTGGCCCGCAGATCCTCACGCAGCCCCTCCAGGTAGGCCGGCGCCAGGCGCAGGGCGGCCGCCGCGGCGTGCTGGAGCGGCGTCCCGCCGGCGAAGGTCAGAAATTGCTTGACCGTGCGCGTCGCGGCCACGAGGTCGGCCGGCCCTGAGCACCAGCCGATCTTCCAGCCGGTGAACGAGAACGACTTGCCGACGCTGGAGATGGTCAGCGTCCGCTGCGCCATCCCGGGCAGCGTCGCGATCGGTATGTGCCGACCGTCGTAGGCCAGGTGCTCGTATACCTCGTCACTGATGCAGATCAGGTCGTGCTCGATGCACGCCACGGCGATCGCTTCAAGCTCGCAGCGATCCAGCACGCGGCCGGTCGGATTGTGGGGGGTGTTGAGCAGCATCACGCGCGCGCGAGGGCCGATCGCGGCGCGCAGCGCGTCGCCGTCCAGCGCGAACCGAGGTGGGCGCAGCGTCACCGGCCGCCGCTTGGCGCCGGCGAACGCGATGCAGGCCGCATAGGAGTCGTAGTAGGGCTCCAGTACCACCACCTCGTCCCCGGGATCGCACAGGCCCAGCAGCGCGGCGGCGATCGCTTCGGTGGCCCCGAAGGTGACCAGCACGTCCTCGGGCTCAAGGCCGTAATAGCTGCGCTGGTGCTCGAGCACCGCCTCACGCAGCGCCGGGACCCCCGGCAGCGGCGCGTACTGGTTCTCGCCACCGCGCAGGGCGGCGACTGCGGCCTCGATCACCGACTCCGGACCGTCGGTGTCCGGAAAGCCCTGGCCGAGATTGATCGCCCCGGTCCGCGCGGCGAGTGCGCTCATCTCGGTGAAGATCGTCGTCCCGAGTCCGTCCAGGCGCGCGGCGCCCACCGGCCGCCCGCGTGGAGGGCCGGGGCTCATGCCGGTTCGGCCGCGCCCCAGATCCCCGGGCCGCGGCTGTGCTCGTAGATCAGCGAGGTCTCGGCGTGGGCGACGGCCGGGTGGGTGGCGAGATGGTCGACGACGAAATCCCGCAGCTCCTGGGCGTCGGCGGCGGCCACCCAGACGAGGTAGTCGGTCACGCCGGCGAGGTGGAAGAGCATCACGACGCCGGTGAGTCCGCGCACCGTCTCGGTGAACGCGTCGATCTGCTCGCGCGCGTGCACGGCCAAGCGCACCGCGATCAGCGCCTGCAGCGGGCGCCCCAGGGCGGCCAGGTCCAGCTTGGCGTGGTAGCCGCGAATCACCCCCCGGGTTCGCAGCGCGCGCAGCCGGGCCAGCGCGGTCGACGGCGCGACGCCGACGCGCTCGGCGAGGCGCTGGTTGGTGATCCGTGCGTCCTGCGCAAGCAACTCGAGCATCGCGCGGTCGACGGCATCGATGGCGGGCGGTGGATGATTCGGCATGGAGCGATATCTACGGCTTGCTAATGAAGAATATATAAATAGTTATGTTGTTATCCGCAGAATCATCGGTAGCTTGAGTTCTGGCCGCATAATCATCAGACTTTGCACATGTCCGAGACAATTGTCGCGCCCGTCGTGAAGGATTCGATCCTCGACACGATCGGCGATACGCCGCTGGTCAGGCTGTCGCGGATCGGAGCCGGGCTGCGCCCGCAGATCGTGGCCAAGCTCGAGGCGTTCAACCCGGGCGGGTCGATCAAGGACCGCGTCGCGGTCGCGTTGGTCGAGGCCGCCGAGCGTGACGGCCGGCTGCGGCCCGGCGGCACGATTGTCGAGCCGACCTCGGGCAACACCGGCACCGGACTGGCGATCGTTGCGCGACTGAAGGGCTACCGGGTGATAGCGGTGATGCCCGACAAGATGTCACGGGAGAAGATCGACCTGCTGCGTGCCTACGGGGCCGAGGTCGTGCTCGCCCCGACCGACGTCGCACCCGACTCGCCGCAGTCCTACTATCGCGTCGCCGACCGCCTGACCGAGGAGATTCCCGGCGCGTTTCAGCCCAACCAGTACGCCAACCCCGCCAACCCGCGCGCGCACTACGAATCGACCGGTCCCGAGTTGTGGGCGCAGCTGGGCGACCGGATCACCCACCTGGTGGCCGGCGTCGGCACCGGGGGCACGATCACCGGCACCGTCCGCTATCTGCGTGAGCACAAGCCGGAGCTGGTGGTGATCGGGGCCGACCCCGAGGGCTCGATCTACTCGGGCGGGGCCGACAACGTGCGGCCCTACCTGGTCGAGGGGGTGGGCGAGGATTTCTGGCCTCAGACGTTCGATCCGTCGGTCGTCGACCGCTGGGTGACCGTGTCCGATCGCGACGCGTTCCTGACCACCCGGCGACTGGCCCAGGCCGAGGGCATCCTGGCCGGCGGCTCGGGCGGCCTGGCGCTCCACGCGGCGCTGCAGGTCGCCGCGGAGATCGAGGATCCCGCGGCGCTGATCGTAGTGATCCTCCCCGACGGCGGTCGCTCGTACCTGTCGAAGATCTACTCCGACGCCTGGATGCGCCAGTACGGCTTTTTGGAGCGGGGCGGGGACCTGACCGTCGGCGACGTGCTGCGGCGCAAGCGCGCGGCCGGCGAGATCCCCTCGCTGGTCACGGTCCAGACCCACTTCCGGGTCCGCGACGCCGTCGCGCTGCTGCACGAGCACCGCGTCTCCCAGCTGCCGGTGGTCAGCACCCATGACCCGGCGACGATCGTCGGGGCGATCGGCGAGCGTGGCCTGCTCAGGCACGCGGCCGAGGATCCGACGCTGCTCGATGCGCAGATCGTCGAGGTGATGGAGGCGCCGTTGGCAGCCGTCTCGGACCAGGATCCGGTGCGCGAGGCGGTCGCGCTGCTGGTCGGCGATCAGCAGGCGCTGGTGGTCACCCAGGACGGCCGCGCCGCAGGACTGGTGACCCGCACCGATCTGCTGGAAGCGCTGGCTACGTGAGCGACGTTCAGGGCCCGCGTGACGCGTTCGCCACCCGGGCTGTCCACGCGGGGCTTACCCCGGACCCGACGTACGGATCGGTGATCCCCGCGATCCACCAGACCTCGACCTACGCGCAGCGCCGGCCGGGGGAGTTCGTGGCGGACTACGACTACGCCCGCACGGCCAACCCTACCCGCGCGGCGCTGGAGCGGGCATTGGGCGAGCTGGAGGGCGGTCATGCCGTCGCGTTCGCCTCGGGTATGGCCGCCGAGCACGCGTTGATCACCGTCGTCTGCGGGGCGGGCTCGCACATCGTGCTGCCGGCCGATCTGTACGGCGGCACCTTCCGGCTGGTGGACAAGGTGATGAGCGGCTGGGGTCTCGAGTACGACCTCGTCGATCAGACCGACTTGGATGCACTGGCGCGCATGGTTCGCGCCGAGACGAAGCTGATCTGGGTCGAGAGCCCGACCAACCCGTCGCTCGACGTGATCGACATCGAGGGCGTGATCGCCCGTCGGGGGGATGCGCTGGTCGCGGTCGACAACACGTTCGCCACGCCTGCCAACCAGCGCCCGCTGGAGCTTGGCGCCGATGTCGTCGTGCACTCCACCACCAAGTACCTCGGCGGACACTCGGATGTCGTTGGGGGCGCGCTGATCACGCGGCACCCCGAGCTCTACGAGCGGCTGCGCTTCGTGCAGAACGCGGTCGGCGCCGTCCCGGGCCCGTTTGACTGCTTCCTCGTGCACCGCGGGCTGCGCACGCTGCATCTGCGGATGGCTGCCCACGCACGCAGCGCCGCCGCTGTGGTGGAGTTGCTGAAGGCCACGCCGTCCGTGGCAGATGTTCGCTGGCCCGGGTTCAGCGGCATGGTCAGCTTCCGCCATCCCGACGCCGCGGGGGTGGCATCGCTCACGCGGCTGTTCACGTTGGCCGAGTCGCTGGGCGGCGTCGAGTCGCTGATCGAGGTGCCCCAGGCGATGACCCACCAGTCGGTCGAGGGGTCAGACGCCGCCGTCCCCGCCGATCTCGTGCGCCTCAGCTGCGGCGTGGAGGAGCCAAGCGATCTGGTCGCGGACCTCCGCCAGGCTCTCGCCCAGCCATAGTCGCGACCTGATTGCCGCGATCCTGGTCGCGGACCTCCGCCAGGCTCTCGCCCAGCCATAGTCGCGACCTGGATTGCCGCGATCCTGGTCGCGGACCTGCGCCAAGCGCTGGCGTAGAGGCCCCCGGCGGGGGCGAGGCTGGTAACCGCGAGGCCCGTCGGGTCGCTCGTGGCCGAGGGTGACCGGTGCGTTGCTCACCCCGGGGTTGGCGAATGCACGCGCTCAGGCCTGGGACTGCAAGCGGGCGAGGGCGCCCTGGCGACGGCGATCGGAGGCCGGCTCGCGCACGCTGCGGGCGGGTGACGGTGAGGCCGTCCGGGGCTGGCGGGAGGTCAGGATCGGCCAGCTGATCAGGCCGATGATCGCGATGAAGACGATTACTGAGAGCAGGATGTTGATGGTGAGTGCGGTTGCCATGTCGGCTCCTTGGTTGGTTGCTGGATACAGCTTGGTGGGGGGAGCGAAGACAGATGTGGGATCGTTGTAGGTGTCTTGTAAGACAGCTGCCGGGCGCCGCGGCGCGGCGCCCGGCCCTTCGTCCGATCGATCAGCGGCGGCTGCTCAGCTGCGCGCCTGGGAGAGGTCGTAGACGGTCTGCCCGCCTACCGTCACCGCCTTGTAATGCGCCTTGACCCAGCTGGTGATGGCGCTGTTGCCCGCGCCTCCAGGGCCGCCGGCCGTGCCGGAGCCAAAGCGGCGGGCGGCGGTTCCTGAGCCTGGGAATCCGCCGGTGGTCCCCCCTCCTGGAAATCCGCCAGCGCTCTCTGCGCCCGGGCGTCCGCCGGTGGTCGTCCCGCCACCGGACAGACGGGCGCCGGCCCCGCTGGGCGGAGCGCCAGTGGCCGCGCCACCGGTCGCCTGGGTCGAAACCCCACCACCACCACCGTTGCCGGAGGCGATGTAGTAGTGGATCTCGCCGCTGGCGACGTACTGTTTGAACTGCGTCAGGGTGAGGTTGCCGCCCTCGTGTCAAACCCGCCGATGGCCATCACCGGCTCGCCGCCGGTGGCGAGTTCCAGCGAGGCGGCGCTCTGAGATCCGGAGACGGCGGCGACCCAGCGGTAATGGCCGGCGTCTGACTCGAGCGCCTTGACCAGGGCGCTGCTCTGGGTGCTCTGGCCCGCGCCGCCAAAGCCGCCGCCGCCAGGGCCGGCGCCGCTCAGCCCGGATCTGGGGCCGGCGGAGGGGATCGAACCGGTATGAGCGGTGGTGATCGTCTGGGCGGAATACGCCACCGGACCCGACAGGCAGGACACCAGCGCCAGCGTGGCGGTGACGATCGCCGTTCGGCGTCCAGCCCGGCGCAGCGCGGGGGCAGCGAGCAGGCCGATGGTCGCGAGGACCGCGGTGACGATGATCAGCACGCGCAGCCAGGACTCCCATCCGGGGGTGAGGTCGAGCAGCACCCAGGACCAGACGGCGGTAGCCAGCACGCCGAAGGCCAGCATCGCCCTCGCCCCGATCGTCTGGCGCGTCCGCCACAGCGCGGTGGTGCTGATCGCGACCAGCGCGGCGATCGCCGGCGCGAGCGCGACGGTGTAGTAGGTGTGGATGATGCCGCTGGAGAGGCTGAACACGAGGCCGCTGACCACCAGCCATCCGCCCCACAGCAGCATCGCCGCGCGGGTGCGGTCGGTACGGGGCGCACGCCGGCTGGTCCACAGGCCGACCACGAGCGCGAGCAGCGCCGCCGGCAGCAGCCAGGATGCCTGGCCGCCCATCAGATCGTTGAACAGCCGCAGCACACCGGTGGTGCCGCTGAAGTTCGCACCCCCACCTCCGCCCCCAGGGCCGCTGGCGCCGAAGATGCGCCCCAGTCCGTTGTAGCCGAGGATCAGATTGAAGATGTTGTTGGTCGGCGATCCGTCGATGAACGGGCGCGAACCGGCCGGCCACAGAGCGACGATCGCCACCCACCACCCCGCGCTGGCCGCGATCGCCAGCCCGCCGGCTCCCAGCTGCGCCAGCCGGCGGCGCATCCCGGTCGGGGCCGCCACCAGATAGACCAGCCCGAAGCCCGGCAGGACCAGGAACGCCTGCATCATCTTCGCCAAAAACGCGAAGCCGACCATCGCCCCGACCGCCATCACCCAGCGCGTCGAGGCGCCCTCCAGCGCGCGGACGAGACAGTAGGCGGCCGCCACCAGCAGACAGACGAGCAGCGCGTCGGGGTTGTTGAAGCGGAACATCAGCGCGGCGACCGGCGTGAGCGCCAGGATCGCACCGGCCATCAGCCCGGCGCCTGACCCGAACCAACGTTTGACCGCCGCATACAGCAGCGCGACGGCGGCGACACCCTCGAGCACCTGCGGGATGAGCATGCTCGCGCTGCTGAAGCCGAAGATCCGCCCCGACAGGGCCATCACCCAGATCGACGCCGGCGGCTTGTCGACGGTGATGAAGCTCGAGGAGTCAAGCGAGCCGAAGAAGAACGCCTTCCAGCTCTTGGTCCCCGCCTGCACGGCCGCCGAATAGAAGCTGTTGGCGTAACCCGAGGCGCTGAGATCCCACAGGTAGGCGGCGGCGGTGCAGACCAGCAGCGCGATCAGCGCCGGGCGCGCCCAGCCAGCGTCCTGCGCGCGGCCGCGGACGAGGCTGCGCAATCGGCCGCGGACCCGTTCCGATGGGGGCGGCGGCGACAGCCGGCGGGGGAGGGTGGTGGTGCTCATGGTGGCTTCTCCTGGTCCAGGGCGGTCAGTGGGTTTCAGCGCGATTGCGGCAAGCGCCGACACCCTCAGTTCTACGGCCGCCCCGTCGCAAACCCGTGAGGAGAATCTAAGAGTGCTGCGAGAGCTCAGCGCGCCGCGGGAGCCTTGGTCGCGTCCGGCGCGGTGGTCTCACCCCTGCCGGTCGAGGGTCCGAAGGAGATCCGCAGGACCGCGCCGCCGTCGGGCGCGTTGGCGGCCTCCACGGACCCGCCGTGGGCTTCGGCCGCCTGTTTGACGATCGCCAGACCGAGGCCCGATCCCGGCATTCGCCGCGCTGCCTCGGCGCGGTAGAAGCGATCGAACACGTGCTGGAGGTCGGCTTCCTTGAAGCCCGGGCCGTGGTCGCGGACGCACAGCAGTCCATCGCGGAGAAGGACTTCGATCCGTCCGTCCGGTGGACTCCACTTGCGCGCGTTGTCGATCACGTTGGTGACGGCCCGGCTGACGCGATCGGGAGCATTGACGATCACCGTTGGTTCGAGCTGCAGGCTGAACTGCAGCTGAGAAGCCCGGCGCTGGGCTCGTCCCACCGCCTCACTGACGATCTGGTCGAGTTCGATCGCCTCCGTGTGCTCGCTGGGGGCCGATCCGCGCGCCAGCTCGACGACATCGGCGACCAGCTGCGTGAGCTCGTCGAGCTCGGCGACGATCGCATGCTGCAGGCCCTCGCGCTCCTCCTCGGGAAGCCGGTGGGCCTCCAGGAAGATCTGGATGTTGCTGCGCAGCGCGGCCATCGGCGTGCGCAGCTCATGCGAAGCGTCGGCGATCAGGTGACGCTGAGACTGAATCGAGCGCTCGAGTGCATCCAGGGTCCGGTTAAAGCTCGCGGCCAGGCGACGAAGCTCGCTGGCCCCCTTCTCCTCCAGCCGCCGCGGCCGGTCAAGCGCGCTGGTCACCTGTTCGGTCTGCTCGGAGAAGCGCTCGATCGGGGCCAGCGCCGAGCGGGCGATCAAGGTGCCGAGCACCCCCGCCAGCAGCACCCCGCCCCCGATCAGCAGGCCGTAGGTCAGCAGCAGCGAGCTCAGGACCGAATCGACCGAGGTCAGCGGCAGTGCGATCTCGACCGCGTAGTGGTCGTAGGGGTCGCCGACCGTCAGCACCTCGACGTGGTAGCCGTGAACCGTGGCGGTCGTGAAGAAGCTCCCGCGCGCCCGTCTGGCGATCGCCAGCGTGCGCGCATCGACCGGCAGGTCCTTGCCGCCGGTCACGGCGACCACGCGGCCATCCGGGCGCACGATCTGGAAGTACCCGGGCGCTCCGCCCAGCGGCGGAGCCTTCGGCGGGCTGGGGCGTCCGGAAAACTGCGGCCCGCCGCCGCCGTTTGCGCCAGACTGGCCCCCGCCGGAGGTATGCGGTTGCAGGTACGGCTTGGCGCGTCCGTGCAGCTCCTGCTGAAGCTCTCCGACCAGATGCGAGCGGGTGCTGAGGTATCCGGCGACTCCCAGCGTCACGGCCACCGCCGCGACCGCCAGCGCGGCCGCCCCGGTGATCCGCCGTCGCAGGCTCACGACTGACGCAGGACGTAGCCCACGCCGTGGACCGTCTGGATCAGCCGCGGTTCCCCGTCGGCCTCCAGCTTGCGTCGCAGGTAACCGATGTACACGCGCAGCGCATTGCCGCCCGGACCGAAGTCATAGCCCCAGATGCGGTCATAGATCAGCTCCGTGGAGAGCACCCGGCGCGGATTGAGCATCAGCAGCTCCAGGAGCTGGTATTCGGTGCGGGTCAGATCGATCAGCCGATCGCCGATCCGCGCACCGTGGGCATCCGCGTCGAGCTCGAGCCCGTTGAACTTCAGCGATCGGCCGTCGACGCCATCGATGTGCCGGCGCATGATCGCGTGCAGCCGCGCCTGCAACTCACGCACGTCGTAGGGCTTGATCAGATAGTCATCGGCCCCGGCCTCCAGACCATCGACGCGGTCCTCGACCGCGTCGCGGGCCGTGAGCATCAGGATCGGGGTCCGGTTGCCGACGCTGCGCAGCCGGCGACAGACCTCCATCCCGTCGATGTCGGGCAGGCCCAGGTCGAGCACGATCGCGTCCGGCACGTCCGTTTCGGCTTTGAGCAGACCTTCCTGGCCGTTCTGTGCAGCCAGGACCTCGTAGCCGGCGAGCAGAAGCGCCCGTCGCACCGCGGCACGGACCGAGTCGTCGTCGTCGATCACCAACACTCGCATCGCGATCTCCTCTGGCTCATGGCATGCATCTCTGTCGCCGATCAGTTTGCCGATCGCGCCATGGATGTTGTCCGATCGCGCCCAGGCGTGTAGAGCGCTCGGTCATCGCCCGGCCGTCACGATCTCGGACGCCTTCCCGTGGGTGCGCCGATGAGGCCAGGCCTTCCCGAGATCATCGCTTACCTCTTACTCAGTTGCAGAGACGTGATGCCCGATGGTCCCGGTGACCTCTCGCAACGCCGTGAGAGGGATGTAAGCCAGAGGTATGAGCGACCGCCGCCGCAAGCGCGCGGCTGCTCGGCCACCGACCGTCGCAGTTGTGGCACCATCATGGCACGTATTAGCTTGACATGGTGCCATGATGGTGCCATAATGGCACCATAGATCTGCGGCTCTACATCGATGACATCCACCACCAGCTCGCGGTTGCCGCCGAGGCCGGTGGTGATGACGCTCGTGCGCTCGCCGAGCGCCTTGTCGCACCTCTGGACGCAGCGATCCGCCTCGCTTTGCAGGACGTGCTGGCGGCGGCGGCTGAGGAGATCACCTGCGAGCTCGCTCCGGGCTCGGTTGAGCTGCGCCTGCGCGGACGTAACCCCGAGTTCGTGGTGACACCGCCGCCTGTCGATACGTCCGTCGACGACCTGTCCGAGGGCGACCATGACAAGACGCCAACCGGCTGGCCGGTGACCGCGACGGGTGTCGCGCCGCGCGCTTCAGTCGAGGCTGACGAGGGCGCGATGTCGCGGATCAACCTCCGCATGCATGATCACCTCAAGGCTCGGATCGAGCAGGCCGCGGGCAGCGAAGGACTTTCGGTCAACACCTGGCTCGTACGAGCAGCCACCGCCGCTCTGGAAAGAGGCGATCTCGACCGTCGGCGCGAGCCACGCGCCCCGCAGAGCGCTCAGCGCTACACGGGCTGGGCGCGCTAACCGAGCTCGCGCCCGGGAATGTCTCGCACCACGACTCTCAGCAGCGGGACCGCCCGCCATCCCACCGGAAGGACTGCCATGCCTGCTTTCGATACTCCCGAACCCATCTCCGTCACCGTGGAGCTCGGGGTCGGTGACATCCGGATCGTGGCAACTGAGCGCACTGACACCATCGTTGAGGTGCGCCCGAGCGACGGTGCCAAGAAGTCTGACGTGACCGGCGCCGATCAAACTCGCGTCCAGTACGCCAGCGGCAGGCTGCTGATCAAGGCACCCAAGGGATGGCGGAGGTACACCCCTTGGGGAGGCCGCGAGTCGATCGATGTGCAGATCGCGCTTCCGGCGGGGTCGCACGTGCGGGCCGATGCAGGGATCGCGGCGTTGCGGTGCGCAGGTCGGCTCGGCGAATGCCGCTATCAGACCGGCATCGGCGATATCCAACTCGACCAAGCTGGCCCGGTGGCGCTCAAGACCGGCGCGGGTGACATCACCGTGGATCGAGCGCTGGACCACGCTGAGCTCACTACGGGTTCTGGTGCGGTGCAAATCGGCAGCATCGACGGCACCGCCGTGATCAAGAACTCCAACGGCGACACTTGGATTGGCGAGGTCACCGGCGACCTTAGGTTGAACGCGGCAAACGGGAAGATCTCTGTCGATCAGGCGCACGCCACGGTTGCGGCCAAGACCGCCAACGGCGACGTCCGCCTCGGCGAGGTCGCGCGTGGTGCGGTCCTCGTCCAGACTGGCTTCGGCAAGCTCGATGTCGGAGTCCGTGACGGCGTCGCGGCCTGGTTGGAGCTCAATACGCAATTCGGCAACGTGCACAACAGCCTGGACGCCGCCGAGCGCCCTGAACCGGGCGAGGACACGGTGCAGGTGCGCGCCCGCACCGCCTATGGCGACATCACCATCCACCGAAACGCCACTCATCCCACCGCCGGCCCCCGAAAAGACGAGGCATGACCACGACCACGGTTCGGCCGGCGCTGGAGGCCACCCACCGTCTTCCTCACCACCCAGAACCTGGAGGAAGCCGACCAGCTCGCCGACCGCATTGCCCTCCTCGACCACGGTCGCCTGGTTGCCGATGGCACCCCGCGGTCTCTCCGAGCCGTTCTCGACCGGGTTTGAATCGCGCATCGTCTTCACCAGGAGCACCGCGATTCACACCGACCGAGTCGCCTTCAGAACGTTTGATCGGTCAAATACCATAAACCATGGGCTAAAATAGGGTTTTAGGCGAAAGGCGGGCTCGCCGATGGCAGCAGCTACGTGGGAATTGCTGCCCACCAAACAATAAAATAAAATCAATCCAGTTTATGCACTTTGCGGACGGAGGGAACTAAGAATGACCTTGCAGATTGGCTCGACCGCCCCGGATTTCGAGGCCGAGACGACAGAAGGCCGGATCCACTTCCATGACTGGATCGGCGACTCCTGGGCGGTGCTGTTCTCACACCCCCGTAACTTCACCCCGGTCTGCACGACAGAGCTCGGGTACATGGCTCGGATCGAGCCCGAGTTCGAGCGCCGCGGCGTGAAGGTCATCGGACTCTCCGTCGATCCGATCGAGAACCACGCGAAATGGGCGATCGACATTGAGGACACCCAGGGCACCGCGCCGAATTATCCGATCATCGCCGACGCCGACTTCGCGGTCTCCAAGCTCTACGGGATGCTGCCGGCCGATACCTCGGGTGACCCGACGGCGCGCACCCCGGCAGACAACCAGACTGTGCGCAACGTGTTCGTGATCGGGCCTGACAGGAAGGTCAAGCTGATCCTGATCTACCCGATGACGACCGGCCGCAACTTCGACGAAGTCCTCCGCGTGATCGACTCACTGCAGCTGACCGCGCAGCACAAGGTCGCCACTCCGGTCAACTGGAAGCCGGGCGACGACGTCATCATCGCCGGCTCGGTCTCCGACGAGGAGGCCCGCGACAAGTACCCCGATGGCTGGGAGTCCCCGCGCCCCTACATCCGCATCGTCCCGCAGCCCAAATGAACGCCAAGAATCCGGACTGAACGACGGAACAACCCAGGGCCTGATCGTCGAGGCCGGCTAGGGCGATTACGCGGACGCGGCGGCTGCCCGTGCGCCCGGCTGTCGCTCGCTCAAATCCTGCTCATCACCCCTCGGAGCAGTGTCCCGGGGACAGCGGCGCGCCCAACACGGGCGCGCCGCCGCTGCTTCACAAATGCATTGCGTGGAAGGTTGATCCTCCTCCACCCGCGGGTGTACACGCGAGAGGCAAGCGAACCGCTCCGGGCGCAAGTTGCTGCTGGCGATTTCGTTTGAGTGGTGCCCGGCATGTCGCCAACGATTTCCTTGGCCACCAGCGACGAATGCCCTCAGCCCCCCAGAACTCGCGGCGGGCGTCGATTACCGGCGCATCCTCGGCGACCGTGGCGACGATCGCATCCTCGTCGTCCTACTGCAGGAATTTCTCGACGATGTCGGCGTCTCGCTCTTGAGCCTCGTCGGGATCCTGTCCGGCACTGCGACGGGCCCGTCGCTGGCGCAACAGATCCCAACAGCGGTCAAGCTCGACAGAGACCCGCTCCAAGCGCTGCCGATCGGCCGCGAGCGCTTCGTCCTCCGACGCATCGGCCTGCTCTCGACCCAGCAGTGCGTGCTCCTCCTCGACCAGCGACTCGATACGACCGAGGATCGATTCATCGTCCATGAGCGAACGATACCCGACCGCTGACGCCCGTAGGCGGAGCCCTCCGTGGACGACGCCCCACGGCTGGTCGTGACGCTCGTCGGCGGCGATCGGGGTGCGCACATGAAGCGCCAGCGCCGGCGACGACACCGACGGTCGCGGACGGATGGTCGACCAGCGCACCCTCTACCCTGCTTCTAGTCTAGACACACCACTCGCTGACCAGAAGGCTCCAGTTAACGACCTACGTGGCATTGCGCGAATGCGGTGGCCGTGGAGCGGCAGCGGTCACGGGCCGCTGCCAGCGCTCCTGATGTTGCTCACCGTCGTGACGGGGACAGTGGATGCCGTGAGCTATGTCGCGCTCGGCCACGTGTTCGTCGCCAACATGACCGGCAACGTCGTGTTCCTGGGCTTCGCCCTCGCTGGAGCGCGAGGACTGTCGGCGACAGCATCGCTCGCCGCTCTGGCTGCGTTTCTGATCGGAGCGCTCTCCGGAGGTCGCATCGGCGCGCGTCTGGGAGCCCACCGCGGCCACACCCTCCGGACGGCTACCGCGACCAGCGTCACGCTTGTAGGGGTCGGTGTACTCGTGGCGGCAGTAGCCGGACAGCCCGTACCTCAGGCAGCCCGGTACGGGTTGATCATCACCTTGGCGATCGCTATGGGCGTGCAGAACGCGACCGCCCGCCGGCTCGCGGTCCCCGACCTCACTACCACCGTCCTCACGCTCACCCTCACCGGCATCGCGGCCGACTCCCGCGCCGCCGGCGGCGCGGGAGGTCACCCAGCGCGCCGTCTCATCTCGGTCTCGGCAATGCTCGCGGGCGCTCTAATCGGCGCGCTGCTCGTCATAAACGTGGACCTCGTCCTGCCGCTCGCGATCGCCGCCGGCCTGCTGGCAACCACCGCAATCGCCGCTCACCTGCTCTCGGCAAACGATCCGGACTGGGCGCGCCCCCACGAATCAGCCTGACGACGACCCACTCGCAGCCGGGGGCTCGGGCAGCCGCCGCGGCCGGGTGCGCCCCATCGGAGGCGCTGCGCTCAGACTCCTTCACTTGGGGTGCGAGCGGCGCCATGTGTGCTTGTACGGAGCCGATGCGGCGCGGTTCCTGCGCGACGTAACTCAGGCTCTCGTCCCCTCAGGGCGGCCACGTCAGAAAGTGTACGTGGGAATCCTCGCCTTAGCCGCCGCTTCTATTACGACCTCTCGACCAGCGGGCCGAGCGGGCCTCACACCCGTGGAGATTTCAACTAGCTCAACCGAACCTGGTTCGAGCAGCGGTGCACGATCGGGCGCAAGGCTTTCGACTAGTGACTCATGCGCGGATCTACCCAGAAGTTGTAGATCTGGAAGTCGCTGCTGTTGCCGCCCGGGATGAACGTGAACCGGATGTGCTGCCAGCCGGGGCGGTTGCTGGGCTGGACGTTGACGGGATTTGAGAGCGTCCAGTCCGTCCGGTTGCCGTTGACCTGGCCTGTGTTCTGCGGGTTCTCGGCGGTGTTGGTGCCGTCGTAGGAGACGGAGAAGGAGACTCCTTCGGCTCCGGTCACGTCGCGCACCATCGTGCGGGCGGCCTGGAAGCCTGACTGCACGCACATGGTGGGACTGACGGCGTTTGAGCCGTTGGGTAGGTCAAGGACGTCACCGGTCTGGCCGTCCGCCAGTTGTGTCGTGACGATCCTGGCTCCGCCGCTGAGCGTCCATCCGCCGGCGTCGAAGTTGTCGACGGTTTGTCCGGGCGTCAGCATGTACCAGTTGGCGTCGCCAGCGGATAGAACGGCTGGGATAGGTCCGGCGGCGAGCACGGCGCCTGGCCGCTCTGGGTGGTGCCCGCTAGCGCGGGACTGGCCGCGAGACCGGCAGACATGGCCGCGAGACCGGCAGACATGGCTGCGATAGCGCTGCACGCGCCGACTGAGCGTGAGCGACGGCTGAAAAGGCACTGCGTCATCGGTACGCACCTTCCCTAGTGCTAGTGGCAGCCGAGCTATCTCACACCACGCGTGAGGCCTCTAGCTTTGCGTCCCCGGCTCGCGCCGGGTTTGCCCTTCTTCAGTGTCGGGTCGTCCATTTGTACTCGGCCTTCGACAGTTAGCCTGATTGTCGGCGGGGGGTTGTTCACTAATTCGCCTGTAGCGGGATGGTCTGTGAGCGGCGTTGGGCGGCGAATGGGGATCTTGGTTCATCAGGATTGGTGGACGATGAGCGGTGCTCTGCTTGGGGTAGTGCCTGCGGGCGGCGGCGCTCGGCGCGCCGGCTCGCCCGGTTGATAGCCAGGATTTCGCGTTGGTTTGATGGCCGGGGTACGGTCGCGGCATCGATCCGTCCGCGGGATCATGCACCATACGCGGCGGTTCTGTTCACCAATTCGACTGAGCTATGGCCCGTCCAGGACACGAGCGCTTTACGGAGCCGACGCTTGCCGCCCAGCGTCGGTATGAGGCGCTGCGCGCCTACTGGGTCGAGGAACTCTCGGCCGCCCAGATCGCCGAGCGCTTCGGCTACGGCAAGGCAAGCGTGCAGACGCTGATCTCCCAGTACCGACAGGCCGATCTCGCGGAGCTGTTCTCCTCATCGCGCCCGGGGCCCAAGCATCAGCCGAAGAAGGACGCCGCCCGCGAGCGGGTGATCGGGTTGCGCCGCTCCCGCCACGGGATCGAGGAGATCGTGGCCGAGCTCGAGCGGGCGGGCACCCCCTTGTCGCGCACCGCCGTGTGGGAGATCCTCAAAGAGGCCGGGCTCTCACCGATGCCCAGGCCGCCCGCCAAGCCCAACGGCGAGGGAGAGCCCGAGCGGCTCTCCGCGCCGAAGGTGCACGTGCTCGAAGACGCCGAGTAGCCCGAGTCGGGCAGGCTTGAGACCCAGCACGCCGGGCTGTTTTTGTTGATCGGCGACCTGATCGAGCTCGACTTGCCCGGGCTGATCGAGGCGGCCGGCTGGCCGTCCACCAGCCAGCTGTCCGCGTTGCGCTCGGTGCTGTCGCTGATGACGCTCAAGCTCGCCGGTCGTCGCCGGCGCAGCCACGTGCAAAACGTGGTTCATGACCCAGCGCTCGGGCTGTTCTGCGGGCTCAACGCGCTGCCCAAGACCTGGCGCTTGAAGACCTACTCCTATCGCACCACCCGCGCCCAGCAAGTGGCGTTGTTCGAGGCGCTGCAGCCCCGCCTCAGCGACGCGGGGCTGCTGGGCGACCAGGGGCTCAACCTCGACTTTCACGCGATCATGAGCTACGGCGAGGACACGATCCTCGACAAACACTACGTTCCCCGCCGCTCGCAGCGCACCCGCTCGGTGCTGACGTACATCGCCCAAGACGGCCAACAGCACAAGATCATCTACGCCAACGCCGAGCTGACCGCACGGGCGCAGTCAGGCGAGGTGATCGAGTTCTGCCGCTTCTACGAGCGCACCCATGGCGAGCTGCCGAAGCTGTTGGTGTTCGACGGAAAGCTCACCACCCACGAGCACCTCGCCGAGCTCGACGAACTGGGCGTCGCCTTCATCACGCTGCGCCAGCGCTCCCCGAAGCTGATCGCCACGCTCGAGCAGCTGCCCGCGAGCGGGTGGACCAAGACCCGGCTTGACCGCGCCGGCAAGCACAAGACCGCCAGCTACCACGAACACCCGGTCACGCTCAAAGGCCGCAGCTTCCGCCAACTCGCCGTCAAAGGCCTCGGCCGCGACCAGCCAACGCTGCTCCTCACCAACCGCCAAGACCTCACCCCCAAGCAGCTGATCGAGCGCTACGCCAAACGCTGGGGGATCGAGAACCAGCTCGCCGAACAGATCCGCGCCTTCCACCTCGACTCGCTCTGCGCCCAAGTCCCGCTCGCCGTCGACTTCGACGTCGCGCTCACGATCCTCGCCGACCTCATCTACCGACACTTCGCCCACGGCCTGCACGCCGCCTACCGCAACCAGACCCCCGACACGCTCCGCGCCCAGCTGATCGACGGAATCGGCGAACTACGCTTCACCCCCGGCCACATCGAAGTCGCGCTCCGACGCCGCACCCACACCCCCGCGCTACTCGACGCCAGCTACCAAGACAAACGCATCGAGGTTCCCTGGTGGGGCGCCCGCACCCTCAGCTACAGCTTCCCCGCCCGCTGATCCAAGCCCAGAAAGCTCAGTCGAATTAACGAACCGACAATCGAGGTTAGCGAGGCTCCACGAGCCGGAATCTGGACGAATGTACGACGGCCAGGCGTCCAGGCGCGGTTACGCTCGACGCGCATCTGGTCGATGGAGGACGGATGTCTCTGAAACTGAGCCTGGAGGAGCAGGAACTGCTCGCCGACACGTTTTGTTAGGCGGACTCTCGCATGCCCCCGCGTGAACGACTGACCGAGATGCTGGTGGGGGTCGGGTTCGCGGCGGCCGTGCCGCGCTCTGGTTCATCGACCCGCCGCACGCGTTCACTCTCGCTCCGGCCGTGCTGTGCCTGGCGGTATTGGTGCTGGCCACGCGTGTGCGCTTCGATACCCCGTTCGGGTTCACCGTCGCGACCCAGTTGGCTTTCGTCCCGTTGTTGTTTGCGATGCCGGTCGCGATCGTCCCGATCGCGGTCGTTGCGGCCTTGACGATCGCCCGGCTGCCTGAGGTGCTGGCCGGGAAGGGCCGGCCTAGCCGGCTGGTGAAGGAGTCGGCAACTCATGGTTCGCGATTGGCCCGGTGGCGGTGTTCGCGCTGGCCAACGTTGCGCCAGCCGCGGCCGGTCCGGTGCTTCTGATCGGCGCACTCGTGGCTCAATTTGCCGTCGACTTCGTCGTCTCAACGCTGCGTTACTGGATCGAACGAGCGGCGACCTTCACAGCCCAGCTCCGCGAAACATGGGTCTACGCCATCGACGCGGGACTCTCGGGCATCGCGCTGATTGTGGCGGAAGACGTTCACCGGACTCCGGTCGCGGCGCTTGCGCCGCTTCCGCTGGTGGCGCTGCTGGCGGTGTTCGCCCGCGAGCGCCACGAGCGCATCGCGGGCCTGCTCGAGCTCAACAACGCCTACCGCGGAACCGCACTTGTTCTGGGTGACGTAGTCGAGGCCGACGATGGCTACACCGGTGAGCACTGCAAGGGTGTCGTCCAGCTCGCGCTCGCACTCGGCGAGAAGCTCGGACTCGACGCCGAGCAGCGGCGGAACCTGGAATTCGGGGCTCTGCTGCACGACGTCGGCAAGATCGCGATCCCCAATGCGATCATCAACAAGCCCGGCAAGCTTGACTCCGCGAGTGGAAGATCATCAAGACCCACACCGTTGAGGGTCAGAAGATGCTTGACCGAGTCGGCGGCTTCATGCACAACGTCGGCCTGATCGTCCGCTCCCACCACGAACGCTGGGACGGCCGAGGCTACCCGGACGGCCTCGCCGGCGAGGCCATTCCCCTTGAAGCGCGAATCATCACCTGCTGTGACTCGTGGAACGCGATGCGCACCCACCGCTCGTACCGCAAAGCGCTATCTCACGAGGTAGCCCTCGCCGAACTTGAAGCCAACGCCGGCGACCAATTCGACCCTCGCATCGTCGCCGCTTTCCTGCAAATCATCGAAGCCGCGTCGAGCGCTCAGGAGTCACGCGGACCCATCAGCGTGCAGCCGCGGACGGCACCGCAAAGCCAGGCCCATCTCGGGGTATCAGTGCCCTGACCAGATCGCGAATTCCACAACGACGTCGAGCCGCAAGCGTGGAGACATCGCGCGGGATGGAGTTGCGCGTGGCGGACCGGGAGGCGGCGCGGGTCCGCGACCTGGTCAGATCCCATAACAGGTTGCATGAGCTGATCGCACGGGACGCTCCGATCGGGGACGTGCTCGGCGAGCTGGTGGAGGGCATCGAGCGCTACGAGCCCTCGGTGATGCCCAGCGTGGTCCTACTCGATCGGGAGTCAAGCACGCTGCATCCGATGGCGACGTGCTGGGAACTTTTGCACTGTATGGGCCGCGACCGCTCCTTCCGCTTCCTGAACACACCCGCACCCGGCGCCGAGGCGCTCTTCGTGGAGCCGTGCGGGTGTCGCTAAGCCTTCGGGGGTTTCGAGCCGATGGATGGGTCATGTACGTTTTCGGCTGCGAGCGTGGTCACGGCTAATGTGCCCTCTTGTCAAGGGTCCGCGTGTACCGGGCCATGCCCCAGGTGAAGTGGATCCGGTCGTGGAGACGCTAGCTGAACCCGGCGCCGCCGACGGAGGTCCGACGCTGGACGTCTCGGTTCTGCGCGCGGTGATTGCCATGCAGCACGAGCTCGCGGCCGTGGGCCTCGACCTCAAGGCGGTCATGCAGCGCATCGCGGACCGAACGCGCGAGCTGACGGCAGGCACCTCGGCCGCGGTTCGGCTACTCGACGGCGATGCCCTGGTCTGCGGCGCGACGAGCGGTGCGCCCGAGATCCAGCGACCGCACCGCCTTCCGATCGGGAACAACCTCTCGGGCCACGCGATGCGCAGCGGCCGCTCCCTGCTCTGCCTGGACACCGAGACCGACGAGCGAGTCGACTCCGCGCTGTCGCGAAGTCGCGGCGTTCGCTCAATCATCGCGGTCCCGCTGCTGCACGGCGGGAAAGCCGTCGGCCTTCTGCTGTTGTACGGCGATGAGGCCGGTGCGTTCGGCGAGCGCGATGTAACCATGATGGAGCTGCTGTCCGTCGTCCTCTCAGCCGCGATGGCGCACGCCGCGGAATTCGAAGCGAAGCGAGACCAGGTCGAGGCGCTGGCTCGCTTTGAGGCCACCTTCGCGGGCGCGCAGGTAGGGATGCTGTTGATGGACCTGGACGGCAAGATCATCGACTCCAACCCCGCTATCCAGGAGCTGCTCGGTCACAGCCACGGCGAGCTTGTGGGGCGCCGGACCTCGGAGTTCGTGCACCCGGACGATCGCCACGAGGCTCGGGCGGCCTACGTGCGGATGATTGCCGACGGCGAGAGTTCGCTCCGCATGCAGCACCGCTTCGTGGGCCGCGACGGCGAGGTCCTATGGGTCGACGCCTCCGCCTCGCTCGTGCGGGACTCGGACGGGCACAAGAGCTTCGCCGTCGGCATGATGCAGGACATCACCCAGCGCAAGGAGGCCGAGGCGGCGCTGCTCTCCCAGTCCGCTCTCAACGAGCACCAGGCGCTGCACGACGCACTGACCGGGCTCGCGAACCGCACGCTGCTCCGCAACCGCATCGACCACGCGGTCAAGGCCAGGCGCCGCACCGACGCTCGCGCCGCCGTGCTGGTGATGGACCTCGATGGCTTCAAGGAGATCAATGACTCGCTGGGTCACGCCGCGGGCGACGAGCTGCTCGTCGAACTCGGCCGCCGCCTGAAGGCGGCACTGCGCACCTCCGATACCGTGGCCCGCCTGGGCGGCGACGAGTTCGGGGTGCTGCTGCCGCAGGCGAGCGTCCCCGATGACGTGCTGCGCGCAGTCGAGCGGATGCAGGGGGCGATCGAGACCCCCATTACGCTCCAGGGCCTGTCGCTGTCCCTGGAGGCCTCGATCGGCATCGCGCTGTATCCCGATGACGGCAAGGACGTCGAGACACTGCTCCGGTGCGCTGACGGGGCGATGTACCACGCCAAAGCGGAGAAGTCGGGCTGGGCGTTCTACCAGAGCAGCCACGTCCGGCAGGACACCGTGCGGCTGACGCTGATGGGTGACCTGCGCCGCGCGCTCGACCAGCATGAGCTCGTCCTTTACTACCAGCCCAAGGCTGTCCTCGCCGACGGCGAGGTCCACGCGGTGGAGGCACTGCTGCGCTGGAACCACCCTGTCCGCGGCCTCGTGCCACCCGACGACTTCATCCCAATGGTCCAGCAGACGGGCCTGATCAAGCCGCTGACGCTCTACGTGATCGACGAGGCGTTGCGACAGTGCCGGTCGTGGCAGGACGACGGATTGCGGCTGGCGATCGCGGTTAACCTCTCCGCCCGCAACCTCGTGGACGCCGAGTTCCCGACGCAGGTGGCGGGGTTGCTCGAGCGCTGGAACGTCGAGCCCGCCCTGCTCGAGTTTGAGATCACCGAGTCGGCCATGCTCGCCGACCCGACGCGCACCAAGCTGATCCTCGAGCACCTGTCGGCAATGGGCATCCGGCTCTCGATCGACGACTTCGGCACCGGGTACTCCTC
>CALAQT010000329.1 GCA_937888775.1 uncultured Actinomycetes bacterium
GCCGCGGCCGCCGCGGCGGGCGCGCGCGTACGAGCGTACGTGAGGAGACCTCCTCCGCCGAGGAGGAGGAGCGCGAGGAGGCGCCGTCCGCTGACCAGGGCGCGGAGGAGGAGATCGTCGAGGGCGTGGTGGAGCTGCTCGCCAACGGCTCGGGCTTCGTGCGCGTGGACCCACCTGAGCCCTCCGACGACGACGTCTACGTCTCGGCCGCGCAGGTCAAGCGCTGCGAGCTGGTATCCGGCGATCGAGTGACGGGACCCAAGCGGGCCCCGCGGCGCTCGGAGCGGTTCGCCTCGCTGGTCCGGATAGACACGGTCAACGACCGTCCCGCCGTCGAATTGGCCGATAGCGTCCGCTTCGACGATCTTCCGGCCGCGCTGCCGACGGATCGCTTCCGCCTGGGATCCGAGGATCCGACGATCAAGGCGATCGAGTGGCTGACGCCGTTCGGGAAGGGCTCGCGGGTGACGATCGTAGGGCCGGCCAGGGCCGGTAAGAGCGAGGCCTTGCGCCGGCTGGCCGAGGCGCTCGCCGGTCATGAGGACCTGACGCTGATCGTGGTGCTCGTCGGGGTCCGCCCTGAGGAGATCTCCGAATGGGACCGCGGGCCGATCACACCGGCGGCAGCGATCAGCTTTGCCGCCTCAGCCGAAGCGCAGGCCAACACGATCGAGCCGGTAATCGATCAGGCGCGGCGGCTCGCCGCCCGCGGCGCCGACGTGGTCGTGATGGTCGACACGCTCGACGGCCTGCACGAGCATGCGGTGCGCAAGACGCTGGCCGCGGCGCGCAACATTCTCGACGGTGGCTCGCTGACCGTGATCGCGACGGCCTCGGCGGGGATCGGCGGCGAGACGACGGTGATCGCGCTGGATGCCGAGCTCGCCAGCACGGGCCGATTCCCGGCCGTCGATCTCGTCGCCAGCGGCAGCATCCGCCCCGAGCTGCTCGTCGGCGAGGCAGGCGCCGAGGCGATCGCCAGGGCGCGCAGCGAAGCAGGCGAGGATTAGCGACGAGGCTGACGGTCAGTAAGCCGTGCTGCGCGAGCGGTGGCGGGGTGAGGTCTTGTAGGCGCGCAGCTGGCCGCGGTGCCACAGCAGATGATCGACCTCGGCTGCGCAGGTGCCGGCGCGTGCGGCAACGATCAGCTCGACCGCTTGCAGCGCGCACGCCCGGATCTCGACCTCCTCCGGGGATCCGTGATCGATCAGCTCACCCGCCTCGATCCGCTCCACCAGCTCTGGTGTGAAGGTCAGGATCCCGTCCAGGCGCAGGACGTGGGGAACGAGGTTGTCGGCGAACAGCGTCAACTGCGGGATGTCGTCAAAGTGGGCCACCCCGGCTCGGGCGAGGTCGGCCGCGGCGATCTGCGCACGCTTGAGGAACGAGACCGTGAGCTCCTCATAGCGCGAGCTGTCAGCGTAGGATGCCCAGCCGCCGAGCCCCAGCGCCAAGGCGACGGCGGATCCATCGGCGCTGTCAACGACGGCGGCATACTCCCCGCCGTGCTCAAGCGCCACATGGCGTCCCAGATCTCGCAGCGAGACCGCGAACAGCCCCATCAGCTCGTGGGCGGGATCCTGGCCGGTGATGGCGGCGACCGATGCGGCGTCGATCTGCGACAGCTCGGCCGCGTTGAACGGCCCGTGCGCCGCGAAGCGCTCCCGCAGGCCGGTGGCAATCGTGTAATAGCCTGAGCGGCCGTCTCGCTTGACCAGGGTGGGAAACCAGCCGGACCCGAAGTTGATCGCGTCGAGCGTCAGCCAGAATGCGCTCAGCGCCTCCCGCGAGCCGGTCAGCAGATGCGCGTCAGGATCCGCCGGCGCACCCGCGCCGAGCGGCAGCTCGGCCGCGTAGGCGGCTATCCGCGAGCGCTCGATGGCCACACTCTGCGCGCGCTGCGCCACGGCGGCGGATGCCGCTCTCAGTTCCCGCATCCAGCAGAGAATGGCGCGAATCACCCGCCCGGAGCCCTCCGACACGGCCGCTAACGTTGAGATCACCACCATGACCGAGCTCACCGCAGACCTGCAGGCGCTGCTGTCCGGCCTCAACGAGCCTCAGCGCGAGGCCGTCACCTACGGCGACGGTCCGCTGCTGATCCTCGCCGGCGCCGGTTCGGGCAAGACCCGCGTGCTGACCCACCGGATCGCCTACCTGGTCGCCACCGCCGTGGCCAAGCCCAACGAGATCCTGGCTATCACCTTCACCAACAAGGCGGCGGGGGAGATGCGCGAGCGGGCCGAGCTGCTCGTCGGTCGTCGCGTGCGCGCGATGTGGGTGATGACCTTCCATTCGGCCTGCGCCCGGATGCTGCGCGCCGACGCTCACCGACTGGGCTACACGCGGCAGTTCACGATCTATGACCAGGCTGATTCGCGCCGGCTGGTCAAGCGCTGCCTGGACGAGCTCGGAATCGACCCCAAGCGCTTCACGCCGGGCTCGATCCAATCCCAGATCTCCGACGCCAAGAACAGGCTGCGCGACGCGGACGCCTACGGGCGGATGGTGGGCTCGTTCTTCGAGCAGACGGTCGCCGACGTGTACCGCAGCTACGACCGCGAGCTGCACCGCATGAACGCGATGGACTTCGACGACCTGCTCGTCCGCGCCGTCAACGTGCTCGAGCTATTCCCTGAAGTGCGCGAGCGCTACGCCGGCGGCTTCCGCCACGTGATGGTCGACGAGTACCAGGACACCAACCAAGCCCAGTATCGCTGGCTGCAGCTGCTGGCCGGCGAGCATCGCAATCTGATGGTGGTCGGCGACGATTCTCAATCAATTTTTAGCTTTCGTGGAGCGGATATCACGAACATCCTCGAGTTCGAGGACGCGTTTCCCGACGCCCACGTGGTCAAGCTCGAGCAGAACTACCGCTCGACCCAGACGATCCTCGATGCCGCCAATGCGGTGATCGCCAACAACCGGGGTCAGAAGCCGAAGTCGCTGTGGACCGAGCTCGGCCAGGGCGACCCGATCAAGATTCGCGAGCTCGATGACGAGCATGCCGAGGCGCGGTTCGTCACCGGTGAGCTGCAGCGCCTGGTCGACGAGGGAGTCTCACGCTCGGAGATCGCGATCTTCTATCGCACCAACGCGCAGTCTCGGGTGCTGGAGGACACGCTCGTGCGGGCCGAGATCGCCTATCAGGTGATCGGCGGCACCAAGTTCTACGAGCGGGCGGAGATCAAGGATGCGATCGCCTGCCTGACCGTGTTCGTAAACCCCCAGGACGTCGGAGCGTTCACGCGGATCGTCAACTCCCCGCGGCGCGGGATCGGGCAGACGTCGATCTCTCGCCTGCTGGCCTACGCCAACACCACCGGCGAGACGGTCTGGGAGCTGGCGGCAGCCCCTGAGGACGTGCCCGGGCTGGGCCCGGCCGCGATCAAGGCCCTGCGCCGGTTCATGGGCACGATGGAGGTCCTGCAGGAGCGCGCCGCCGCGGGCGCGGCCGTCGCCACGCTGCTCAAGGAGACCCTGCAGGAGACGGGCTACCTGGACGCGCTGCACGCGGAGCGTACGATCGAGGCCCAAGGACGGATCGAGAACCTGGAGGAACTGGTCAACGTCGCAGTCGAGTACGAGGCCGCCGCCGGCGATGAGGCGACGCTCGGCGAGTTTCTCCAGCAGGTGGCGCTGGTCGCCGACGCCGATGGGCGAACCGACGACGAGGGCCTGGTCACGCTGATGACGCTCCACAACGCCAAGGGGCTGGAGTATCCGATCGTGTTCATGATCGGCTGCGAGGAGGGTGTATTCCCGCATTCGCGGGCGCTGGACGAGGGCGGGCTCGAGGAAGAGCGGCGCCTGTGCTACGTCGGCATCACGCGCGCCGAGCGCGACTTGTACCTGACCTACGCGCGCACCCGCACGGTGTTCGGCGCTCGCTCCTACGGAGCGCCCAGTCGCTTCGTCGGTGAGATCCCGGCCAAGCTGACCGACCGTGAGCACCAGGCGCCACGGTCGGTGGGGGGCTTTCGGGCTCGGGCCATGACTTGGGGCCCACCGGCCGAACCCAGGGGGGGCGAACCGGCTCCCTCGGCCTACCGCCTCGGCGACGATGTCCGCCACGCTGCCTTCGGCGAGGGCGTCGTTACCGGCGTGGAGCCCGGCGGGATCGTGGTGATCCGCTTCCGTCAGGATCACTCCGAACGCAAGTTGGTGGCTGACCTCGCACCGATCTCCAGGCTCGCGTGAGCGCCACCGAGCCCAGCGAGCGGGCGCTCCAGGCCGCCGAGCGCAGCCTGCAGCAGACCGAGCAGGCCGCCCATCCGACCGGGAGCGTCACCCAGGTGCGACGTGGCGAGCTGCTGAGCGCGACGATGGCTGTGCTGCTGGCAATCGACATGTTCGCACTGAAGTGGTTCGGGATGGCCGGTGTCCCGGATCCGTCCGCGGCGCGGCCGGCCGTGTCCACCGCCGAGAACGCGTGGGATGGGCTGACGATCGTGCGCTGGGCGCTGCTTGCGACGGTATTGGTGACGCTGGGATCGGTGGTGTTGCACGCGTCTCAGCGCGCCCATGGAACCAAGACCGACACCAGCCTCATCGTGACGGCGCTCGGGGTGCTGGCCACCGCGCTGCTCACCTACCGCGTCCTGATCAGCCTTCCGGCCCCTGATGAGGTGATCGATCAGAAGCTCGGTGCCGCGCTCGGGCTGGCCTGTGCGCTGGGGATCGCCCTGGGCGGTCTGGAGTCGATCCGCGAGCAGCGTGCCCGGGAAACGCGGGTCGCACAAAGGTCCAGACGGCGGTTGGCGCCGCGCCGGAGAGCACGGTAGGGTTGTGCTGCAGGCCGCCGGGCTGGCGGCAGCGCAGGATGCAGGCGAGATTCCTCGAATCAAGCCAAAGACCTAACGAGGAGGGCGTAGTGGACCTGGACAAAGTCTCTCGGGACGACCGGATCATGGGCGGAGTTGCGCTGCTGCTGGTGATCGATCTGCTGTTCCTACCGTGGTTTTCGATCGGCGGCGGTTCGGTGGGCGGAATCTCCATCCCGTCGTTTGACTTCACCGCGACCGACGCGCCCGATGGATGGCTGGGGATCCTGGCCGTGCTGGCCACGGTGGCGGTGATCGCCGATCTGGCGGTTGAGCGGTTCTCGCCACAGACGCAGATGCCGGCGATCCAGAACAGCCGGACGAACACGCGCTTCGTCCTGGCCGCCGCCGCGGCGGTGTTCCTGGTGCTGAAATTCCTGTTCCACATCAGCAATTTCAGCGACCTCGGCTTCGGCTTCTGGGTCGCCGTCGTGCTCACCGCCGCGCTCGTGTACTTTGCGATGCAGCTGCGGGCCGGCGGACCGATGATGCCCAGGCGCCCCGCCGGGCGCCCCGGCGCATCGGGACCGCCAACCGCATAACGGCCGGCAACTACGTTAGGCACCGCGACGGAGCAGTTCGTTCCGTCGCGGTTGCGACCTGTCGCGGGCCCTTGATCCTAGAATGGGCGCCAGATGCTCGATCGCGCACAGGTTCTGCACGTTGCTCGCCTCGCCCGCCTGGAGCTGGGCGAGGCTGAGGTGGAGCGCATGGCGACCGAGCTCTCCAAGGTGCTCGAGCACGTCGAGAAGATCCGTGAGCTCGACCTGGAAGGCGTGCCGCCGACATCGCACGTGGTCGATGTCGTAAATGCGCTGCGACCAGACCGGCCGCAGCCGTCGTTGCCGGCCGACGTGGCACTGGCCGCCGCCCCCGAACCGGTCAACGGCGGGTTCGGCGTTCCCAGTCCAGGCGCCGGCGGCGAATGAGCGGCTCCGCGACCAGCGAGCTCATCGGGTTGACCGCGGCGCAGGCCGCCGCCCGGGTGCGCGGCGGCGAGATCAGCGCGCGAGAGCTGTTTGAGGCCTACCGGGAGCGCGCTGCCGCCGACGAGCTGAACGCGTTCACGTGGGTGGCGCCGCAGGCGCCAGAGCTGGCGCCGTCTAGCTCGGCACCCCTGGGCGGAGTCCCGGTCGCGGTCAAGGATCTGTTCTGCACCGAGGGGGTGCCCAGCCAGGCCGGCTCACGGATCCTGGAGGGCTATCGCCCCCCCTACAGCGCGACGGTGGTGGAAAAGCTGCGCCAGGCCGGCGCCCCACTGTTGGGCAAGACCAACCAGGACGAGTTCGCGATGGGCTCCTCAAACGAGAACTCGGCCTACGGCCCCGTCCTCAACCCCTGGGATCGCGGCCGGGTTCCGGGAGGCTCCTCAGGCGGGAGCGCGGCAGCGGTCGCGGCGGGGTTGGCTCCGTGGGCGATCGGCACCGATACCGGCGGATCGATCCGCCAGCCCGCGGCCCTGTGCGGGATCGTCGGCCTGAAGCCGACCTACGGCGCGTGCTCGCGCTACGGCATGATCGCGTTCGCGTCCTCGCTTGACCAGGCCGGCCCCCTTACTCGCGACGTCACCGACGCCGCGCTGCTGCTGTCCCAAATGATCGGCCAGGATCCGCGCGACAGCACCTCGCTGGCGTTTCCCGGGCTGATCGAGCTGCCCACGGCCGACCACCTGCGCGGGGTCCGCCTGGGCGTGCCTGAGGAACTGCTCGGCGGTGGCGACGACGGCGCCGGCGTGGAGGCTGGGGTGCGGGCGAATTTCGAGGCGACGTTGAAGCTCGCCGAGCAGCTGGGCGCAACGGTGGCGCCGTGCCGGCTGCCGCATGCGCCTCACGCGCTGTCGGCCTACTACCTGATCGCGCCCGCCGAGGCGTCGGCGAACCTGGCCCGCTTCGACGGAGTGCGCTACGGCCTGCGCGTCGGCGGCGACGGCGACCTGGAGCAGATGTATAGCCGCACCCGCGCCGCGGGATTCGGCCCCGAGGTCAAGCGGCGGATCATGCTGGGCACCTACGCGCTCTCCAGCGGCTATTACGACGCCTATTACGGCACGGCCCAGAAGGTGAGAACGAAGATCTCCGAGGACTTTGCCGCGGCATTTGAGCAGCTGGACTTCGTGGTCACGCCGACCAGCCCGTGGACGGCGTTCGAGCTCGGCGCCAAGACCGACGACCCGCTGGCCATGTACCTCAATGACTTCTGCACGGTGCCGATGCCGTTGGCCGGCATCCCGGCGATCTCCATCCCCTCCGGGTGCAGCGAAGGACTGCCGGTCGGCTTCCAGCTGGCCGGACCGGCGTTCA
>CALAQT010000330.1 GCA_937888775.1 uncultured Actinomycetes bacterium
CTGGAGGCAAACCCCAGCGGACACGGGACCACCTGAACTAAATGGATAGCCCTCTTAGACCAAAGCAGAAGGCGGCTTGGTCGGACTTCTTCCGTATCAGACTGCTGGCATCCCGCTGCCGAGATGATCTCGTGGGCTGAGCAACCCGAATTGAGTGCCTCCATAATTGTTGGATGCAAGCGGCGCATCTGGTGGACTTCAGCGGTCCAGGTCCCCCGGTCTCGGCCATCCTTATCGGTGCATGTGTCCTATGCGTGGGCTATGGCACATTACGGGGAAAGGGGAAGATCATCCGCCGGTTTCCGGGACTGACCGACGCCCAGCAGGGCCTAGTGCTCGTCGCATCTGGTCTCATGCTCCTGATCTACGGGCTTGTGGCCGGGCTTGTGTCCTTGATCTGGATCGCAGAAAGAAACGGGTTTCTTGAACCTGCCGGTTTTCTGGGTCAGCAGAAGGCGCGGGGGGTACCCGGACCGAGCAGGCCATGGATCTGCTGACTCTCAGCAACGCAGCGGATCTCAGGGAGATCGCGTGAAGACGCTGCGCGCGAGGGCGGACCGGGGCAGCCGGGTCCGACGCGTGAGTACCGAGGCGCTGCAGCCCGCTGGCCTCTGCGTGGAGCCGGGACACTGTCAGACCGACAAACGGCGACGCGTTCTTCGAAGCTGATCCCGACCGGCTCAGCGCCTAATTGATGCTGTCCCTTTGATCGAGGACCAACAGCCGTCGCTCCTCCTGCTAGGTCGTGATGACGGGGGCGAGGGGCTGGGCAACCAGTTCCTCGCCAACATCCGGGAGACCGACGCACTCGTGCACGTCGTGCGCGCCCATCGCGACGACAGCGTCGTGCACCCCGAGGGGCGCGTCGACCCGATCGGTGACATCGAGACGATCGAGACCGAACTGGTCTACGCCGACCTCGAGCAGGCCGAGCGTCGGCTGGACCGGGTGGCGAAGACGGCCAAGAGCGGCGACCGCCATGCGATCGCCGAGGCGCAGTGGCTGCGCGACGTGATCGAGGCGCTGTCGGCCGGCCGGCCGGCCAGATCGGTGCCACCGCCCAACGAGGCCCGGGACGCGATGGCCCTGCTGTCGCCCCTCACCGCCAAGCCCGTCCTGTTCGTGGCCAACATCGACGAGGGATCCGATGAGGTCCCAGCGGCGATCGCCGAACACGCCGCCGCGATGGGCGCGCAGGCGGTCGCCGTCTCCGCACGACTGGAGGCCGAGCTGTCCGAACTCTCCGACGAGGACGCCGCGGCGATGCGCGACGATCTCGGTCTGGCGGAGTCCAGCCTGCAGACCGTGGTCCGCGGCGCGTTCTCGCTCCTGGATCTGGTGGCCTTCTTCACCGCCGGCGAGGCCAAGCCCGCTCAGTCCTGGCATTTGCGGCGGGGCCTATCGGTGTGGCACGCCGCCGGGCAGATTCACTCCGACATCCAGCGCGGGTTCGTCCGGGCCGAGGTCGTCGGCTGGGACGCGCTGGTTGATGCCGGCGGCTATGCCGGCGCTCGCGACCGCGGGACGTTGCGGCTGGAAGGCCGCGACTATGTCGTCGCCGACGGTGACGTGATCACCGTCAAGTTCACGCCCTGAGACGCGCGATGTTTGGACCGTGTGATCAGCGGCTCTCCGCTTGCGTCGCGCTTCGCAGGAGCACGATTCGAGCGCCGTCGTCGTAGAGGATCCGGCGGCCCGGCTCCGCGAGAAAGCCGCGCACCGTGCCCGGCTCGTAGCGCCGGTCGAGCACCACCACGCGGTAACCGCGGGCGAATTGCTTCCAGTTGCTTCCGTACCGGGAGAACAGGTTCTGCAGCCGATCCAGCTGTCCTGGAGTGAGAAGCTCGTAACTGCCGTCGTACGCCATGCGGCCCTGCAGCACAGGATCGCGCCAGAGCAGCCAATCGTCAAAGCGCACGTCTCCCATCACACGGAGCGAGGGGTCCGTAGCTGCCGCGTGCTGGACGGCTGTCAGCACTCCAGCCCGCTGGTAGCGGAACTCGATCGTCGACGACGGCCCGAACATCGTGACCGCCGCAGCGATACCCACAGCAACAAGCCCAAGGCAGACGAGCCCGCCGTTGGCCAGCGCGACCCGCCGAGGGGTCAGCGGGCGGGAGGCCGCGTCATGCCCGATCCAGAACGGAACGACGATCAGTGCGAACAAGCCGAAGAAGACGGCGTTTCGCACGACGGACGCACTACCGGCGGCGAGCAGCAGCAGCGCCAGTCGCTCCCACGGCGTGCTGCGCGCACGATGCCGCCAGACCGCCCACAGAGCGATCACCACCACCGCAGCCAATGCGCCGGCGACCACCGGCATGGACGTGATCGGCCCCCATTCGGTGATCACGTGGCGCAGTGAGCTGTCAAGCATCGTCGAGCGGTAGTAGCCGACGATGCCCGTTCCGTACGGCGTGATCATGAGCGACACGCCGGCGCCGGCGAGCAGCGCCACGGGTCGGCGCAAGGCGCGAACACTGCCGGTGAGCTCTCGCCGGCGCGCCCAGGCCAGTGTGACTGCGTGCAGTCCGACCAACAGAGCGCCGAGGGTCGCGCTGCCGTGGAGGTTGGCCCACAGGACGAGCAGCGGCAGACACCAGAACACGCGTCGGGACGGCCGGCGTGCGTCGACGGCGACCAGATAGGCGACCGCGACGAACAGCGGAACCGCGAAATCTTGGGTGCGAATCTCCAGCCCCGGATATGCCAGCAGGATGGCCAGCGGCAGAAGCAGCAGCACTGACAGCGTCGTCGCGCCCAGACGTCGCGCCGCCACGACCGCGGCGCCGATGCCGCCCGCGAACGCGGTGGCCCCGATGAGCCCTAGCAAGCCAAGACCGCCGACTCGGTAGGCGGCGTAGCTGGCGAGTTGCGAGAGCCACTGCTGGTCGACCCATTGTCTGCCCTGGGGGATCGCGGTGAGCGTGACGAAGTGCGGGATCCCGCTCTGCCAGACGTGACGTCCCGAGACCAGGGCCAGCCAAGTGTCGACGTTGAAATTGTTCGGCACAAGCACGAGTAGCGCCGCCTCGAGCACAAGGAGGATCACTACCAAGGATGCGTCGCGGCCCAGTCGCTCTAGGATGCTCGGCCGGGAACGGCCGATCGCCGTTGCACCTGAGGCCGTCTCGTGCGGAAATGCGGCAGACGACATGTGGAACCATCGTCCGAAACCGGCGGGCCGCGCATCGGACGATGCGGTAGATCGCCTGCACGTAGGTCTAGCGTTCGTTTCGGCTGACCTGGGCGGCACTCAGAGGTCGGTCAGCGCGTCGGCAGCCTGGCAGCCGGTCGGCGAGCCGATTCATTCCGTGGCCGCGGGCGGCCTGCGCGCCTGCGCTCAGATCGGTGTCGCGATCGGGCGGCCGCGGCGTCTTCTGGGTGCGCAACGTGGCGATGTCCTTGAACGCCCGCAGCTCGTCCGCGTGGTCACGCAGCGCCGCGGCGACGCGTGGCCGCTCACCGTCGGCGGCCGCGATCGCGTGCTCCAGGCTCCCATGGCGGTTCAGGAGCTCGGCCGCGGTCTTGGGCCCGATCCCCGGCGCGCCGGGCAACCCGTCAGAGGATCGCCTCGCAGGGCGATGAAGTCCGGCACGAGCGCCGGCTCGATCCCATAGCGCGTGCGGACCTCCGCCGGGTCGACCTCCTGAAACCCGGACGAGCCCTGTTTGAGATAGACGACGGTCACCCGCTCACCCGCGCACTGGTACATGTCGCGGTCGCCGGTCATGATCCATGTCCGCCGATACTTGGGTCATGAGCCATGGCAACGAGCCGCTCGGAGGCGGGGGAGCATTCTTCAAGCGCGTCGGCCCGCGCGTGCTCGCTGCCGTTGTCGTGAGCGCGGTAGCAGCCATCGTTGTCTGGAACATTGTGCGGTTGGTGCAAGGCCAGACGACGGTTGCGCAGCTCGCGTGCGTCGACCCGACGGATCCATGCAACTTCTCGGCCTACCAGGTAACGAACGACACCAACCGCCCAGTGGTCCTACGCGAATGCATGCACCACTGCGGTCCTGGTGATCGCTTGCTTGACCCGATCACCGTTGGCCCGACTGAAACGACGCCAGATAGCGTCAGTGCTGTCTATGCACTCGTTGGGGCGCGCGTGGTGGGAGGTGCAGACCGTCGATGGACGCACCCTCGGTTGTCTGGTGCTCGATGGCCATTCCACCAAGCGGGACGGGCTTTTGGTCGACGTGTCTTCGCTGGGGCGCTGCACGCCCTCGGTGTCGAACACGGCGCTGTCGCGTTGATCGAACACGGCCAGCCCACGATACGGTTTCAGCCGTGGGAACGCAGATCATCTACGTTCAACTGCTCGACAATGGGATCGATGTGTGGCGGCCCGTCGAGGCGACGGCCGGAGCTGATGGCACCTTCCGACTCCCCGATCGGCTCCAGAAGGCGAAGCCTGGAAGTTCCCGCCAGGAAGCGTTGTCCGGTGCCAGAGGAAAGTGTTCTCGGACGGCGAGGGGCTCGTGGCGTGTGAGCCAGTGGACTGAACCCGCTCGCTGCCGCAATGATCGAGGAGCGGCGGCGGCGGTCAGGCCGTATCGAGATCGATGCCGCCGCTCTCAACGAATGCGCGGGCCTCGGCAACGATTTGAGTCTCGATGGCGGCTCGCGCATCCGGATGGTCGTCCCATTCGCTCGCGAGGCCGACGAAGATGGCCACCTGGCTGAATACGCGCCGATCTTCATAGAACCCGTTAGCGAGCCTCCACAGCTTGTGGGCCCCTGCAGAGGCTTCGATCACGCCGTCGGCGACCTGCATGGCGTAGTCGTCGACGACGATCTCGACAGCCCTTCGCCGAGACGGTCGTTGCGCGTCGAGACGCGCCAGCAACGCTGGAAGCTCGTCCTCCACCTGAATGCGAGTCGGTCGACTCAGCGTGGCAAGCACACCCAGTTCGCTCGCATCACAGCCAGCGGCCAGCGCCTCGACCGCCAGATCGGGCACTTCTTCAGGAGGAAGGTCCGCTAGGACCCATCGCGCGAGTAGCACCTCGAGAGACGGCACGCCTCTCATTGTCCTTCGGGCGCTCCGCTTTGATCGAATTGCGGAAGTCCTGAGCGAAGGTCTTCCGAACCGCGTCGAATATCGGCGGGGAAGAGAGGCTGGCGCTGGCGGGGAACGGCGGTCAGGCGGCTGCCGTCCGGCCCTGGCGCCCGAGCTGGCGGCGCAGCTCGAGGTTCTCGCCCTGCGCGGCAGCGAGCGCAGCCTGTAGGTGCTCCGTCTCGGCGCGGTGGCGCTGCTTGAGCTCACCGATTTGCGCGGTGAGCGCGCGCACCACGTTGCTCTGCGTCGCGGTCGCGCTGACCTCGACGGAGCGCGGTTCGGGCGGTGCGCTCCCTCGCTCGGAGCGCAGCGTCTCGATCCGTGCTCGTAAGGGCGAGCGGTATAGGAAGTCGACCGACACGCCCGCGGTCTTCGCCAGGCCGCGGAAGGTGACAGGCTTGCCGTCGCGCTCGAGCGCCTCCAGCGCGGTCGTGGCGCGCGTGATCGCGGCCTGGTGCTTGCGCTGTGCGGCGCTGCGGAGGTTGTCGGCGTTCCCGCGCGGCATCTCAGAACCTGGCCTCCGTTGCGGGCTGGTTCGCGGGGCGGGCGGTGGTGCCGGCGCCTCGCACGGCCTGGCTGGGGTTGCGGGAGAGCTCGGGCTCGGAGAGCGCGGCGATGATCTTCTGGAGTGCACGCTGCTCGGTCAGACGCTGCTCGAGCCACACGTTGGAGGCAGACATCTTCTCGCCGGTTCTCGCGCGGAAGGCGTCCTGTCGGTGCGTGATCAGCTCGCTGAGCTTCCCGAGCTGCTGCTCGTGTTCGGGCAGGTAGCTGGCGTCGGTGGTGAACTTGTCGCAGGTCAGGCACGCGTTGCCGCGGTCGCATGTCTGCCTGGGCGGAAGCATGCAGAGCCCATTGGGCAGCACCCTGTCGGTGCGGGTGCCGAGCTCGATCAGCGCGAACAGGTCGCGCGGGTCCAGCTCGAGGTCGCTGCCCTCGGCGGTGATCTTCTTGTAGCGCAGGAACTCGCGCTCGTGCGTCTCGCGCAGCGTGTGGGCGTATCGCATTGTCATCTCCGAGGAGAGGTGCCCGAGATAGCGCTGCACCACGTGCACGGGCACGCCCGCGTTGATCAGGCCCGTCGCGCGGGTGTGCCGGAAGCGGTGCACGTTGCTCAACGGGGGGCGGCGTCCCAGGCTGTCGCGAATGTCCGCCAGCTCGCCGAGCTGCTGCAAGCGGCGGGTGACCGTGGTCTTGGGGTAGGAGTGGCGGCCGAGGTGGTTGCGGGTGAGGGCGAGGAACAGGTAGCGCGGTGGCGGCGCGTTCTCGTCGCGGAGCAGCGCCTGCACGTAGGCGTGCACCCACTGCTGCTGCGCGCGGACGATCGCGACGACCTCGGAGTCGATGAAGATCGTGTCCGGCGCGCCCTCGATCTTCGTCTGCTGAAAGCGCAGCTTCGCGACGATCGCGTCCGGGCTGCTGTCGCGGTCTTGCGCTGCGAGACCCGCAATCGGCAACAGGCACTCGAAGTCCAACAACAGCAGCTCGCCTGCTCGCCGCCCGGTGCGCGCGAGCAACATCAGGATCCGCATCGCCTGCTCATCGCCGATCCCGCCCTCCTCCTTGGCGGCGCCAAGCAGGCCAGCGTGCCGCATGACCTGCGCCATCGTGTGATCGTCGAAGTAGACGTCCTCGTCGGGCAACCGCGCCATGCGGGGCTTCTCGCCCTGGCGCCACAGGCGCGCGTGCTCATCGCCCAACGCCTCCCAGCGCGGCTCGCCCAGGGCGCGAGCCGCTTCTTGCTTGTGATCGACCATGAACGCGTAGAACTGCTCGACGTCGCCGATGATGTTGCGGACCGTCCCGTTGGTCACCAGCTCGCCGCGGTTCGCCCCGCAGCGTGCGCGGCGCTGCTTGACGTGGCCCAGGAAGTCCAGCGCCAACAGCCTGAGATCCTGGCGATCGGCGCCCAGCCGCGGCTCGTCGATCCCGCGCTCGGCGATGAACTGGCTGAAGATCGTCAGCGAGAGCAGCCGCGCGAGCACCGACGCCCAGCGCAGAAGACCCGTCTCAAGCGCGGTCTTCAGCTGCCATTTGAGCGCCTCACGCAGCCAGCGCTGCTCGATGACCAGGAAGTCATAGCCGGCACGCGCCGTGGTGGGCTCGTGCTGGCGCAGCGGGATCCGCGCGTCAAACCGTGGGCTCCACGCGTCGTGCTGCCACCACGCGCGCGGGTCATACGCAATCAGCAGATGTCGGTAGGAGCGCCTGAAGATCCCGGGCCCAAACTTGGGCCAGCCAAACTTGCCGCTGCGCCGGGCGCGCTCCTTGATCAGCTCGTGCTCCCAGTCTTGAAGCGAGCGGTCGATCAGCGAGCGCAACGGGCGCCCGCCGCGATCCTGTTCCTCGGCCAGTCGGATGAACCAGTTGACCAGCAGCGCGTAAGGCGTGGTGATCGTCAGCCCGGAGTCGATCACCCGCCACAGGCAGTAGGTGAAATCGCGCTGCATCGGTTCGGGCAGGGGACCCAGGTCAAACCCGCGCCACTCCGGCCGGCAGCCCAGCCGCCAACGAAACGCCGGATGATCAGGGAGGGTCTGGGGAGAGAACTCCGTCAGCCGCAGCTCCGCCGGCACCTGCTGCCACAACCCCTGGTTGCGCTCCTCGGTGAAGAGGCCGCTGCCATCAAGCGCATCAACGAGCGCGGCGCTAGCGACCTGGCTCACCGGTCCTCCATGCCGCCGTCAGCTCCTGCCACTGCGCGACGGTGCGCTGCTCGGCGTCCTCGGAAACCCACCCGTAGAGGTTCTGCGTCGTCTGGATGTCGAGATGACCGAGGCGACGGCTGACGACATGCTCCGCGATCCCGGACAACAGCAGCGCGGTCGCGTGCGTGTGCCGAAGCCAATGTGGTGTGAAGGCCGCTGGCACCCGGCCCTCGAGGTCACGACGCAGCCGGCGGACCTGCCAGGCGACCGTCTCCGCTCGCAGCGGCGCGAACCGCGGCGCGCGCGCGAGGTTCACGAACACCCACCACGAGTCCAGATCGCCGACCACGGTGTCGGCACCGGCGTCGCACAGCTGCCACAGGTACTCGCCGTAGAGGCGGTCGAGTTCGTCGGAGATGTAGATGCGCCGGTAGCCACCGTTCTTGACCCGCAGCCCGTGCGGGTGATCCTGGCGCGGCACCACCTCGACGAACGGCGAGTCGCCGAGCCCGGTGTGCCAGTCGCGGTGCTTGATCGCGAGCGCCTCGCCGAGCCGCATCCCCGACTCAGCCAGCAACGCCCACAGCAGCCGGTCCCGTACCGAGCCTCTCCACTCCCGGACGGCCGGATCCCAGCTGGCGCAGGTGTCGAGGATCAACCGGACCTGCTCGGGTGTCAGCGTCGGCGGGCTCGCCGGCCGCGGCCGCGACACCCGCACAACACGGCGCTCATGGCCTCGCCTGCGCGCGAGGTGCTCGAGCATCGGCTTGTAGGCGTGCCGGCCGGAGAACACGCGCTCATAAAGGCGCGAGGCGGCATCGGCGCCGTTGAAGTGGTGGTAGCGATACAGCGAGCAGACCGCCTGCAGACGCAGCGCCACCGTGCCGTCGCTAAAGCGCGCGGGTCGGCGCTGGATCGACGCAAGTCCTGGTTCATCGCCCGAGCGCAGCCAGCCGAGGAAACGGCCGAGATCCTCGATCGTCACCGCATCCCAGACAAGCTCGTAGACATCAAGGAACTGCCACCACAACGCCAGCGCCCGGGCGTAGGACTTCACCGTATTCGGCGACCGGCCGAGCATCCGCAAGTACTCCAGATACTCCTCTGCCGCCTCCACCACCCGGTGCTCGCGATCGACCACGGTCCACGTGCGCCGACCGTCTCCCAGCACAACACGCTGCGTCCGGCATACGACGCCGGGAGAAGTGATCAGGGCAAGGTCGGCCATCGGGGGCCGGGCATCATGCCGACCCCGCCGGACGTACGCGCCATCCCCGAGCCGGCACGGGGGGCGCCAGAGGAGCCGCACCCGACGGCCACGAATCCCAGCTCGCCTACGGCTCGCTGGTCTTCGCAGCCGTCGGCATCCCCATCCACCGCCGTCATCCACACCTCACGGATAACTCGTCCGCAACAGAGGGATCCGGGGCTTCAGACGCCTCTTGACCTCCGTTGCGTACGCACCCTCGCCACTACCGGATTGCACGCCGACGACACCCCCAGCTTGCAGCTCTACGAGGACGGCACCTTCTATTGCTACGGCTGCGGCGCCGGAGGCAGCGTTTACGACTTCGCCGGGCAGCTGTGGCGCCTCAAGACGAAGGGGCAGGCGTTCCTCGAACTCCGCGCGCGGCTCGCCGATTCCTTCGGGTTGCGCGCCGGCGCCGGTTCCTGAACAGCCGCGCGGCCGCGATCCCGCTGCCGCACGTTCTCGATTGTGGTCTGCGATCGGCTCGGCCTAGTTCCAGCGGGCTCGCCACGCCCTTCTTTCGACTTTGGCGACGAGCAGGGCGCGCCCAGCAAACCGGTGGCTCAGCTCCGCTGATCGCCGTGAGCAGGGCCGACGCGGAGGCGAGCAGTAAGACCCAAATGCCTATGTAGGCGCGCCGGTCGTCGACGATAACTCTGTCGCCATTCCGATCGTCCGCCCACAGCGTCCACGAGCGTCGAAGCGATCGTCCGCGACGGGCGCGGAGCTCCGCCCATACGGAACTCCGGCTGGACTGGCGTGAAAGTGCGTGGCCCGGAAAAAGCAGGGTCGGGCGTCGCCCCGCCGGTGTGAGATCCCGCGTCGTCATGAGGTGGCACGCCCTGGCGGACGTCATGTCCGCGGCTAGCAGGTGGCCAACGACCGCGGCTTCATCGCCCGCCACGGCATGCTCATGGCGGTGTCGGACGCCGACCGCGAGCACCTGAGGGCGCACGGGGACCGCTGCGGTGCTTTCCGGTAGAGCTGACACCGCCGGGTCGCCGCGTTTACGTGCTCAGCATGGCCGCGAGTGGCGGGAAGGCCGGCGGCCGCTTTTCGACAAAACTCTGGACACCCTCCGCGAAATCTGGCTTCGAGAACGATTCGAGCATCAACACATTGGCGTGCTCCAGTGCATCGCCGAGCGGTCTGGTCAGCGCCTCGTACACCTGCCGCTTGATCGTTGCCATGCTCGCCGGGGAGACGTTCGCGGCGACGTCGCGCGCGTACTCGAGCGCGACCTCGAGCACCAGCTCGTCCTCGATGGCGCGGTTGACAAGCCCGAGCTCGGCCGCTTCCGAGCCGCGAAACACGCGTGCGGAGATGAGCAGATCGAGCGCGCGGGCGGGACCGACGAGTCGCGGCAGGATCCAGGAGGTACCGTGCTCGGCGATCAATCCCCGCCGCGAGAACGCGGTGGTCAGCTTCGCGTTCTCCGCGCAGAAGCGGACGTCGCACGTAAGCGCAAACGCAAGCCCGAGGCCTGCACAGGCGCCATTGATCGCTGCGATCACGGGCTTCGGGATCGACATCGCGAACGTGATCGGTCTCGTGTCCGTGCGATTGGCTCTCGCCTCGACCGCACCACCATCGCTCGAGAGGGCGCTCAGGTCGTTCATGTCAGCGCCCGGGCAGAACCCGCGGCCTGCGCCGGTGACAACGATCACCCGCACGCGCTCGTCGTCGGCGCATGTCTGGAGCAGGTCGAACAGCGCAATCTGCATCCCATACGTCCAGGCGTTTAGACGATCGGGGCGGTTCAGCGTCAACAGCGCAACGCCGTCATCGCCGACCTCACACAGCACGACGTCTTCCATCCTGTCCTCCTCTCAGCTCCGGGCGTCGGGCGAGCCTAGCGGCCGTGCGCCAGCGTCGCTACCAGCTCCGCCATGGTCTCGCAACGGGCGCAAGCGCTCCTTGTCTCGGACGAGCGCTTCGTAACCCGCGCCCTCAGACGAGACGACCTCTATGGCGACTGAGGAGGCGTACGGGCCGGCGCCCTGGTATTGGCGAATAGGAGGGCCGGGCCACGCGCCGGCGAGATACCTGCACGAGGATGCCCCGGTCGCCGTAGAACTTCGCGGTGGCGGCCCGGTGAGTGTTATGCGGTGACGAGCGTAGCGGCCTCCCGGG
>CALAQT010000331.1 GCA_937888775.1 uncultured Actinomycetes bacterium
GGCGAGGGGTCGGGGCGGCCGCCGGGGCCGGCGGCGCCACCGGCCCCGGCGACGCGTATGCGCTAGCTGGAGGCAGTGGGCACCCCCGCCGCTTGCTCGATCTTGATGATCGATCCGCTCGACGGGTCGAAGAACTCCTTCTTGACCTTCGTCCAGCCACCGAGGAAGTCGATCGTGAACAGCTGGGGCGGCGTCGGGAACTGGCCGCCGAACTGCTTGGCCACCGAAGCAAGCACCGGGCGATAGCCCTGCCGCGCCCAGATCGTCTGGCCCGCGGTGGACCACTGCCAGCTGACGAACGCCTTCGCCTGGGTTGCGTGGGAGCTCTTGACGGTGACCGCGATCGGCGTCTGGATCAGGATCGTCTGCTTGGGAATGATGTAGTGGATCGCGTCCCCGGCCTTCTCGGCGGCGATCGCGTCTGACTCGTAATCGAGCAGCACGTCGCCCTTGCCGCCGGTAAACGTCTGCAGGGCCGCGCTGGCGCTCGAGTCCTGAACGCTGACGTTCTTGGTCAGCAGCGTGCGCACGTAGGCGAGCGCCTGCGCCGGCGACTTACCCTCCTTGAGCTCGGCTCCATAGCCGGCCAAGATGTTCCAGCGCGCGCTTCCCGAGGTCGATGGGTTGGGGGTGATCACGTCGATCCCCTTCTTGACCAGGTCATCCCAGCCGGTGATGTGCTTGGGGTTGCCCTTGCGCACGACGAAAACGACGACCGAGTCGCTCGACATCCCCTTCTCGGAGTTGGCGTCCCAGTCGCTGGCCACGATCTTGTCCTTGACCAGTCGAGTCATGTCTGGTGTGGTCGAGAACGCGACCACGTCGGCCGGCTGGCCGGTATCGACCGCACGGCTCTGAGACCCGGAGGCGCCGAAGGACTCGCCGAAGCTGACGCCCTTGCCCCCAGCGGTCTGCGCGAACGCGGCGGTGAGCGCGTCGTAGGCCTTCTTCGGCGTCGAATACGCGACCAGTGCGAGCTGGGTGGCCGACCCACCCGACGATCCGCCGCTCGAGGACGATGAAGCAGAGCCGCTGCTCGACGTGGTGTCCGAAGACCCGCCGCAGGCGGCCAGTGAAGCCGCCACCAGTCCGGCCACCAGGGCGGTAGACAGGAAACGCCGGGTCTTGTTCATGTTGATCATTGGCTCCATTCGAACAATAGCTAAGTTAGTCGATTATCTTTACGCATTTAGTTTCAGGCTAGTTTCGCACAATCTCATGCGACTTGGTTGGGTTATCCGGGACCCGGTGATGCCCGGCGCTTGTGTAGGCTCCCCCGCCGCCTATGCGTTTCTTCGAGTACGAATCCCGGGCGATCGTCGCCAAGGCCGGGATTCCCGTCACCAAGCACGGATTCGCCGAGACTCCGGCCGCGGCGCGCCTGATCGCCCAGGAGATCGGTGGCCCTGTCGTGATCAAATCCCAGGTGCTGACGGGCGGGCGAATGAAGGCCGGCGGGGTCCAGTTCGCCGACACGCCCGATGAAGCAGCCACTCACGCCGAGCACGTGCTGGCGCTGGAAATCGGCGGTCATATGCCGCGCGGCGTGCTGGTCGACTCCCGTGCCGCGGTCAAGCACGAGTACTACGCTGGCGTCGTCTGGGACGGGACGCGCAAGCGCCCGGTGATGCTGTTCTCCGACATGGGCGGGATCGACATCGAGGAGGTCGCCGAGCAGCATCCCGACCATGTCGCCCGCGCCCACTTCTCGACCCTGCGGCCGTTCTCCGACTGGCAGGCCAAGCAGCTGATCGCATCGCTTCAGATCACCGGCTCGGCGCTGAACCGCCTCACCCCGATCCTCGCGCGCCTGGCCCGTCTGTTCCTCCAATTCGACATGACGCTGGCCGAGATCAACCCGCTCGGCGAGCTACAGGACGGCTCGTTCTTGGCGCTCGACGCGCACATGGACATGGAGAACGAGGCCCGGCCGCGCCAGAAGGCGCTGCTGGCAGAGCTCGGCGTCGGCGACGAGGAGACCCGCCAGGCGCGCGAGGCGACGCCGTTCGAGCTCGCCGGCGAGGCGGTCGACAGCCAAGACCATCGTGGTGTGGCCGGCAACGTGACCGAGTTCGACGGCAACCTCGGTCTGGTGATCGGCGCGGGCGGTGGATCGCTGACACTGTTCGACGCGGTCCGCGCCCATGGCGGCGATCCCGCCAACTACTGCGAGATCGGCGGCAACCCCTCGGTCAGTAAGGCGTGTGGCCTGGCCAAGCTCGTGCTGCAGAAGCCCGGCGTGGACAAGATCGCGGTCATGATGTCGATCGTCTCCAACACCCGCGTGGACATCGTCGCGCGCGGGGTGATCAAGGCCTGCGTCGAGCTCGGCTATGACCCGGCCGAGAAGATCGCCATCTTCCGGATCCCCGGGGCCTGGGAAGAGGAGGGCTTCAAGATTCTGCGCAAGTACGGAGTCGAGTACGCCGACCGCTCGGTGTCGCTGCACGAGGCGGCCCGACGCGCCGTGGAGAAGATCGGCCCAGGAGCGCCCGCCTGATGTCGATCCTGATCGACCAAGACACGACCTTCATCGTCCAGGGGATCACCGGCCGCGAGGCGGTCAACCTCACCCGCGAATGCCTGGACTACGGCCAGGGCGCCAAGATCGTCGGCGGCGTCACACCGGGGAGACTCGGCCGCGAGGTCCACGGTGTGCCCGTATTCGACACCGTCGCGCAGGCGGTGGAGCACCACGGCGCCCCGATCGACGGCTCGGTCGTGACGGTGCCGCCGGCGTTCACCAAGGACGCGGTGTTCGAGGCGCTGGAGAACGGCGTCAAGCTGGTGGTCATCGTCACCGAGCGGATCCCCCGCCGTGACGTGGCCGAGATGGTCGAGCTCGCCTCCGAGCACGAGGCGCGGATCATCGGACCCAACTGCCTGGGGATCATTGTCCCCGACGTGATCAAGATGGGCGGGATCGGCGGCCCGGCGCGCGATGCGGCCAAGTCCTACAAGCCGGGACCGGTCGGCGTGATCTCACGCTCGGGCGGCATGACTACCGAGATGTCCTCGACGCTGAGCGCCGCCGGCCTGGGCCAGTCGACCGCCGTGTCGATCGGCGGCGACGCGATCATCGGCTCCAGCTATGCCGAGCTGATGCCGCTGTTCGAGGCCGACCCTGAGACCAAGGCGATCGTGATCTACACCGAGCCGGGGGGGCGGATGGAGGCCGAACTGGCGCGTTGGGTGGCGCAGACCGGATCGCAGATGCCGATCGTCGCGTTCATGGCCGGGCGCTTCATGGACGAGATGCCGGGGATGAGCTTCGGTCACGCCGGCACGATCGTCGAGGGCAAGGAGGACACCGCCGGCGAGAAGATCGCCCGGCTCGCGGAGGCCGGGATCGTTGTCGCCGAAGAGATCTCCGAGATCCCAGGGATCGTCAAGCAGAGACTCGGCGTCGCCGTATGAGCGAGGCACTGTTCATCGCCGTCGAGATCGACGACTCGATCGCCCACGACCGTGAGCTGGCCGCCAAGCTCGCCGAGGTCTGCCCGGTGGACATCTTCCGGGCGGGTCAGGACGGCGTCGAGATCGTGACCGAGAACCTCGATGAATGCGTGCTCTGCCAGCTGTGCATGAACGTCGCGCCGAAGGGCACCGTGCGGATCATCAAGCGGTATGACGGGGGCGCCGTACTCGGGGCCTGACCGCGTCGGCCAGGCCGAGGCGTGTCGGCGGGGCGTACCAGCGGTTGTAGAAGGAGTGGATCGAGAACGGGTCGCCCGCGCGCCCGATCTGGTTGAAGTTGGCGCGGTAGAGGAGAAACGGCGGTGACGGGTCGCCCGGTACCCCGCCGCGCCCCCGCAGACCCGCGAGCACCGCGAAGTAGAGCTGGTCGTCGTCGGTCAGCAGCGGCCCGAGCTCGATCCGTTCGAGATTGATCCTCCCGCCGACCCGTCCGAACAGCGGCGCCAGTACCTGATCTGCAAACGCCGCCGCGCTCATGGCGCGGTCCCGCCCGCCGTTGAGATGTTGCTGCAGATAGCCAAACGTGGCCGACGGCGGGGGCGGCCCCGAGGCCGACCGCGCACCGTCGCCGCCCAGCGCCGCCAGCGCGGCGCTCAGCCTCCGCTCGACGTTGCCGAGTCGCAGCGCGGGCGGCGGGACTGCGCCGGAGCGCGAGTAGGCCAGCGCCTTGACGTAGCCGCCGGCACGGCTGCGCACGATTTGGATCCGGCCTCCGAGCAGCGAGCGCATCATGCCGACGTCGCCCGCCACCGGATCGCCGCCCACCAGCACCAGATGCACGTCGCGTTCGGTCGCGTCGATCAGGTCGCGATAGGGCGAGCTCGGCATCCCACGCGTGGGGCTGTCGGCCGGACGATCGATCACGAGGAGATCCGCGTAATTGCCGCGGTGGATCGTCCCTACGGGCCAGCGCAGCGTCCGGGCGGGATTGCGCGTAACCATGTCGACGAGCTCTCGATCAAGTGCGCGGTCGCTCGCCAGCGCCGGGACCTCGTGCCGGGACCGGCCGAGGATGCGCGCAGGGCGATGTCGGCGACCTTGAGCTCGTCGAGCAGGTTGTTGGAGCCGCTAACGGTCCAGTCCGTGCTGAGCGACACGGTCACGCCTTTGGCCAGCGCGTCATACACGTTCGTGGTATGCCCGTAGAGCAGCAGATTCGAGAGGGGCGACCACACGAGCTTGGCCCCCAATCCGTCGTTGCGCGCCCGCGGGCCGGCCGGCCCGGCGTGGCGCATCGCCGCAAAGTCCGACGGTTCCAGCGCCGTGCCGTGCACGATCACCGTCGCGTCGTTGAGCAGGTGCAGACGCCTGATCGTGTCGAACTCGCGCCGCGAGGAGTAAGTATCTCCGGCGACGCGGTCGCGATCCCGGACACCCTCGGCCAGATGCACGATCCAGGCGTTCACGCTGCCGGCCCGCATCCGGGCAAGCAGGGCGGGGGCGATCAGGACTCCAAAGGCAGGGGCCTAAACCGTGGAGACCTGCGTGGCGACCTGATCGCGGCCGAAGTTCTGGCCGTCGATGTCGCGCACGAGCAGGCCGTTGGCGGCCGGGACGTCTGACAACTCGGGCTCGCCCTGGATCGCCACCTCCCCCGCGAGCGCGGCGCGCGCCTCCGCGTGCACGAGAACCTGGGCCTCGAGTCCGAGCGTGTCGGAGAACGCCAACGCCATCTCCGGATTGGCGACCAGGCGCCGGTACTGCGGCGAGGGGGTGGTGCCCCATTCATAGCGGTTGTCGTAGGGCTCGCGTCCGGTGGGGCGCCCGAACTGGGGCTGGCGATCCGAGGCGGGCGGGGGCCACAGCGGCAGGACGTCGTAGGCCGAGTGGTCGTGGATATCGATCAGGCCGGGAAAGATCAGGCCACGCGAGCCGAAGTCGAGCACCCGGACGCCGCGCAGCCCCAGCCCCCGGGGAGCGCGCGAGCCCGCCCACACGCCGGCGATCCTGCCTTTGGAGACGAGCACCCTTCCGTTGGCGATCACCCGGTGCGAGGCGTCCATGGTCACCACCGTGCCCTCGAGCAGCAGCGCCGGTGGATCCCCCGTGGCCCTGGCTCTGGGTGGCGCCGCCGCCGATAGCTTCGGCGCCAGCAAGGCGCCGCCGGCCAACAGTGAGCAGCCGGCGATCACGCCGACCAGCGGCGACCACAAACGCGCTTCGAGCGCCACCTGGTAAGTGAATCACCCCACGCGATCCCAGGCGGCGGCGAGGGGCCCCGGCTGGCGAGCACCGGACCCCTCGCCGGATCGACGATACGGTCGATCAGCCGTGGCTGAGGACCAGCCCCTGATCGGCGCTGCCGGTCCCCACGGCCCATTCGCGGGCGGAGCCGGGGAACGTGGCGGCGGCACTGAGCGATCCGCCGAAGGCGCTGTTGCTGTCGACCGACCATGAGCTGCCGTTCCTGCGCAGGATCATCGCCTGCTCGGGACCCGCCGTTGATGCTGGGCAGATTGGTCCCGACGGCATAGACGTCGCTGGCAGAACGGCCGGCGCCACCACGGCCCGAGCGCACTGTCACGGCGGCACGGCCAACTCATGCTTGCTCCGCTCCGGTCTGATCCCGTAGGCGACCGCCAGATCAACCGCCGGCAGGTCTCCCAGCGCATCGCGGATCGGGGTGGTGAACACCGGGCCGTGGCTGGCCGCGATCACGTCAGCGAGACTGTCAACCCGCCAGTAATCGCCGTCGTGGTCGCGCCTGAACAGGTCGCCGGTGGCCAACCTCGGGATCGGCGATGATCCGCTGCACCTGGCCGAGGGCAGCCTCCCGGGGGGCGTCGCCGTCGGGTCGGAGCAGCACCGACACCGCCCCGACCCGGCTGAGCGCGACGACGACCGCCAGCGCGCTGGGGCGAGCCCCCATCAGCACCCCCACGTGCTCGCCCTGGCGCACACCGATCGAGATCAGGCCGCGGACGACCTTGTCGATCCGCTGATTGATCTCAGTGGCGCTGTAGGCGCGGTCCTCAAACAGGAAGAAGGTGTCGTTGGGCGCCCGGCGCATTCGCTCGTCGACCAGCAGACTGAGCGAGATCCGCGTGCTCGGCTGGATCTGCTCCAGGCGCGCCAGGCGCGGCAGCTGACCCGCGGCCTCACGCGATAGCTCGCGCACGCTGCGCGCAGTCCTTCTGGCCGTCCCGAGCATCGACCGGGCGATGCCGGTCGAGACGGCGCCGGCCGTGCCCAGGCTCCGAACACGCGGTCGGCGAGCAGCTCCGCCACGCCTGAGGCGAGCTGCTCAGGGATCCCGAAGGGCATCGCCAACGGGGTGTCGACCGGACTGCCGAAGGTGATCACCGAGCCGAGTCCCTGGTTGCGCCGGTAGGCGGCGACCTGATAGCAGAACATCCCCCCCTGCGAGTAGCCCCCCAGGTGCACGTCGCGGCCGGTGATCTCCCGCACCCGCGCCACGGCATCCGAGACGGCCAGGACGTGGTCGGCGAGCGTCCGCTCCAGCCCGCCCTCTTCCCGCTCGGGCGCGCCGAAGTCCACCACCCACGGGTCGGCTCCGTGACGGTCCAGGATCGTCACGGCGCTCGTCGCCGGGGACACGTCGTAGATCTCGGCGGCCAGCATCATCGGCGGGACCAGCAGCACCGGCGGACCGGCTCCGGGCGCACGCCGTCACCATCGCCGTAGTAGTGGCGCAGGCGATAGACGCGCTGCTCGCTGATCACCTCATACGGCGAGGGTTGCAGTTAGGCGTCCAGGCCGCCGAAGCGCGCCACTTCCAGTGCGTTCTGCGCGGCGGCGCCGAGCCGGCCGACCGGCCGGGTGATCCTCTTTGGCAGCAACTGTGCTTGAGCTCGATGCCGCCCCGCCGAAGTCAGCGCACTGACAGGATCAGCGTCAGCGGCGGGTGCTCGGCGTTCAGCTGAGCCTGGGTGTAGGCCAGCTTAGCCCAGCGCTCGCGCGAGTACAGGCGCGTCATGTTCGCGTACCACGGCGACGTCGGGTCGGTGGACTGCGAATAGGTCAGGATCCCCTGCGACGTCGGCCCGCTCGGGTTCAGCTGTGTCGTCATCACCAGCGAGGATCCGTCATACACCTCGCCGTAGGGCGCCTGGTCGATGGGGCTGGTGGAGCGTCCGTTGGACGCGTAGATGGCATTGAAGCAGCCGGTGTCGCAGCCGTGGATCGGGATCTTCGACCGACCCCGGGTCGCGTGCTGCACCTGACCGTAGGACGCATTCAGGGCAACCCCGTGCGCCCCGAGCTCCAGCACCGCGTCAGCGAGCGCCTGCAGGGTGTCGGGGTTGGCGGTGTTGAGCCCCGACGGCGTGCTCAGCGGCGCGCGCGGATTGAACGGATTGGCCCAGAAGACGCCCTTGGTGTAGTGGTTGTTCCACTCCGAGAACAGCCAGCCACCCGCGGCGTTCTCGGCACCGGTCCGGTTATAGCCGGCCAGCGCCGTACACGCCGCGGCGAGATCGACCGTCTTACCGTTGCTGGCCACCGCGGAGGGATGCGCGCGGCAGTCGGAGACCAGCGGGGCGAGCACCAGCTCCGCCAGCCGGGAGCGGTCTGACTCCCACATCCGCTGCAGGGTCGAGATCGTGAACTTGGCTGGCCCCAGGTGGTCAGTACCCGCCACCCGCTCGGCGATCATCTCGTTGCCGAGCTGGGTGCGCAGACCTTGCTGGGTGCCCGTCAGGCCGATGATCGGCGAGAAGCCCGTCAGCGGCGCCGACGGATTGGCGAGCCAGTAGGAGTCGTTGGAGTTCTCCACGTAATCGCGGCGGAACAGGTGGGGCAGCTGGTTTGCGTCGAAGATGCCCTTGACCGGGGTTCCGGGGCTGTTGGCCGGCGCACACGCGCTGCGTGAGCCGTCCAGCGTCACCACGCGGGCGGCTTTGAAGACCAGCGTCGGCAGGCCCGCGGGCAGGCAGGAATTGATCTCCGCCTGTGAGACATTGGGCGTGTCGCCCACGTCGCCGTAGTAGGCGTCGCCGTGGTCATCGGCCGCGATCGTGTTGAAAGTCGGGATCGCCAGATACCTGGCCTCAACGCCGTACAGGTCCTGCACGGTGCTGGCCTGGCCCATCCGCAGGTACTGGTTGGCCGCGCGTGGTCCGTCGTCGGCGGTGGCGTCATACAGCGCGTAGGCGTTGGTCGTGCCCCACGTGTAGCCGGCGGCCGGGACGTCGGCCACCACGCCCCATTGCGTCGTGTAGAAAGTGTGGCTGACGCGTGTCTTGCCATATTTGAGGCTGACCGTGACCTGGCCCATCTTGACCGGCTTGCCGTCCAGGTAGTAGCTGGTCGGGTCGCCGGGGACGAGGTTGAGCTGGTAGGCAACGAAGCGCCGAGAGGTGGAGACGGTATGCGTCCATGCCAGGTGCTGGTTGAAGCCGATGCCGACCAGCGGGAAGCCTTCCAGCGTCCCGCCTTCGACGTTGTAGCTGCCCGGCACGGTCAGCTGGGTCATCCAGAAGCGCTCGGTTCCGCGCCACGGGAAATGCGGGTTGGCGAGCACCATCCCGTGACCCGAGCGCGTGTCCTTGGCGCCGAGTCCGATCCCGTTTGAGCCCTGGGCCCGGTCGGTCAAGTCGCCGAACTGCGCCTTGAGCGCGGCACGGTCCAAGGTCGACGCGACGGCGTGCCCAGCCTGCGCGGACTGCGCCGTGGTCGCGGGCGGAGCCGCCGACACGAGCCCGCTGATGAACTGTTGCGAGGAGCCCTCGGTGACGATCTGCTCGCCGCGCAGGAACATGTCGGTCAGCGTGATCGGGCGCACCCATGGCTTGCCCTTGCAGCTCGGATCGCGCAGCTTGCCTGAACGCAGGTAGGCGTTGTAGCCCTGCGTGAAGCCGATGTAGAGCTGGCGCACCTGGGGCAGCGGGCCGTTGGGTGGCGGCGCGCTGAGCCAGTGCGCAACGAGTCCCGACGCCGTCACATAGCGCCACCAGAGATCCGATTGCAGGTTGGATTCCGACACCCCGGCCGAGTAGTTGACCGACTGACCATTGGGACCGAAGTACTGCGAGCGCCGGCCCTCCAGGGTCACGATGTCGTTGGCGAACGTGCACAGGTTGTCCTGCGCGAAGGCGTAGCCCTCGCCGATCCCCAGCAGGGTGAAGTTCTTGGCGCGGATGTGCGG
>CALAQT010000332.1 GCA_937888775.1 uncultured Actinomycetes bacterium
CCGGCAGATCGTTGCCGGCGAACACCAGCGGCTGCTCGATCGTGCCGGTGGCGAACACGTGCTGGCGCGCTCGCACCTGGTGCAGCGTGTCTTCCTGCCAGACCGGGACCATCCCGTCGAAGTAGCCGAGCGCCGGTGCGCGAGAGAGGATCTCCACCCCGGCCTCAAGCGCCTGCTGGGCCAGCCCCGCAACGCGATCGCGCTCGGGGCCGATCAGCATCCGGCCGCCGGGCTCGGGTCCCTCGTCGGCCAGGACCACGTCGGCGCCGAGCTGTGCGGCGGCGGTCGCGGCGACCAGTCCCGCGGCGCCGCCGCCGATCACCATCACGTCGGCGTGCCGGCGGCGGTACTCGGTGCGCCATTCGCGCTCGGGCTGATGCTCGGGCAGGCGACCCAGCCCGGCCGCATTGCGCAGCAGTTTCTCGTACAGCGGCCACAGGCGGCGGGGGCGGATGAAGGTCTTGTAGTAGAAGCCCGGCGGCATGAACGGTCCGCCGAGCAGGTCGGTGGCGCGCATCGCGTCGAACTCCAGCGACGGCAGGGCGTTGAGATGCGCTACGCGCATCCCCTCTCGCGCCGGCTCAACGCAGGCTCGGGCGCCCGGGGCGCCGTCGACCGAAACCATGCAGTTGGGGCATTGGCCCGCGCAGCACATCAGGCCGCGGCGACGGTGGTACTTGAAGCTGCGTGAGAACGTGCGCTGACCGGCCGCGTACAGCGCCGATCCGATGGTGTCGCCCTCCAGGCCTTGGACACGCTTGCCGTCGAAGGTAAACGAGATCGTCTTGCTGCGGGCGATCCGCTCCCCGGGTTGCGGGGCCAGGCGACTCACAGCAGATCACCGCCCGCTTCGCCGGCGGCCACGGTCGCCTGGGAGTTGGGGTCGGCCTGGTTGGGCACCTCGGAGGCAAGCGCCGTGAACAGCACCTCGTTGGTCACCGTATTGCGCTCGGCGATGAACCAGGCCCGGCAGCCCGAGCGGTGAAACCACCATTCGCGCTGAACGCCGGCCTTGTTGACGCGGAAGTAGTTGTAGGTGTTGAGCTCCCGGAAGCTCGGCTGGCCCTTGGGACGCGGCGAGATCTCCCCGCCGAAGCCGAAATCGGTCACCTCGCGAACCCCGCAGTTGGGACAGGTCAATAGGAAGGACATGGCTTCTCCATTAAGCCCCCACGCACGGGGACGGAAGAGCCCACCGTAACGCCCGGGTCTTGATCCTGTCCAATATCCATTTAGGCTTCTGTGATTCGTAAGCCAAATCAATAATTAATTATGGAATTACGTCAGCTGCGCTACTTCGTCGCGGTGGCCGAGGAACTGCACTTCCGGCGCGCCGCCGCTCGACTGCACATGTCCCAGCCTCCGCTCAGCCAGCAGATCGCGCAGCTGGAGGACGAGCTCGGCTGCCGGCTGCTGACACGCACCCGCCGCCTCGTCGCGCTGACGCCGGCCGGCGAGGCGTTCCTGCGCGACGCCCGCACGCTGCTGTCAGAGCTCGACGGCGCGGTCGCGACGGCGCGGCGGATCGACACCGGCCAGTCCGGCCTGCTGCGGATCAACTTCGTCGGCTCGGCACTGCTCTCGATCGTGCCGGGCATCGTGCAGCGCTTCCGCGCCGCGCGGCCGACCGTGGAGATCGAGCTACACGAACGCTCCACCGTCGAGCAGCTGCGGGCGCTGAGCGGCGGGGTGATCGACGTCGGGCTGGTGAGACCGCCGATCGAGCTCGACGCCGGACTGCGCGCCGAGGTGGTGATGCGCGAGCGGATGATCGCGGCCGTGCCGGCCAACCATCCACTCGCCGGCCTGCGGCGGATTCCCCTACGGCGGATCGCCGCCGAGCCTTTGGTGCTGTTCCCACGTGAGCAGGCCCCCGGCTTCCATGACCTGATCACCGGCCGGCTGGCCGCCACCGGCACGTTCGGTCAGGTGGCCCAGTACGCGCCGGAGATGGTGACGATCATCGGGCTGGTGGCCGCCGGTGTGGGGCTGTCGCTGGTGCCGGCGTCGGTCGCCCGCCTGGCGCTCGACGGTGTGACCTACCGGCCGCTCACAGGAGCGCCTGATGCCGAGCTGCTGGCGGTCACGCGGGCCGACGACAACACGGCGCTGGTGCGCGCGTTCGTGGCCGACGCCCGGACGCCGGGACGCGCGCCAGGCTAGGTGCTCGCGGTTTCGCGATGGGCCCCAATCAGCCGGTGGCGCCGTGGCGCAGCTCGCTGACGCCGGCGTCGTCGCCCGAGGCGCGGGCCTCGATCTGCTCGAGCTTGGCCAGCAGCGTCTCGGCCATTCGGATCGAGGCGGCGTCGATCAGCCGGCCGTCGAGCGAGACCGCACCTTTGCCCTGCGCTGCGGCCTCCGTCATCGCGGCGATGATGCGATGGGTCTTCTCCACCAAGTGCTGGTCGGGGGTGAACACCTCGTTGGCCAGCTCGATCTGGGAGGGATGAATTGCCCACTTTCCCTCAAAGCCCAGCACAGCCGCGCGCCGAGCGGAGGCCAGGTATCCCTCGCGGTCGGTGAAATCGCCGAACGGCCCGTCGATCGGCCGCAGGCCGTGGGCGCGGCAGGTCACCGCGATCTGCGACAGCGCGTAATGCCACTGGTCGCCCCAGTGGATCTCACGCTCGGATTCGCCGGAAGGGTCGGTGAGGATCGCGTAGTTGGGGTTGGCGCCACCGATCGAGGTCGTGTGGCTCTGCAGCGACGCCGCGTAATCGGCCACGCCGAACACCATCGCCTCCATCCGCTCGGGGCAGGCCCGGGCGATCTCGTCGCAGTTGACCATCCCGATCGCGGTCTCGATCAACACCGAGATACCGATCCGCCGCGGCAGCGCCGTCGCTGCCTCGATCTGGGTCAGCAGCGTAGCGACCAGATGTACGTCGCCCGCACAGCTCGCCTTGGGGATCATGATCGTGTCCACGTGGCGCCCCGCCTCCTCCACCACCTCGATGATGTCTCGGTAGCAGTAATGCGTGTCAAGGCCGTTGATGCGAAGCGAGACCGAGCACCGGGACCAGTCGAGCTCACGCAGCGCCTCGATGATGTTGATCCGGGCCCGAGGCTTGTCGTCTGGCGCGACCGCATCCTCCAGGTCGAGCATCACGATGTCGGCGCCGAGCTCGGGTGCCTTCTCCAGCATCCGCACGTTGCTGCCGGGAACCGCCAGCTCGCTGCGGTGCAATCGGGGGCTGGACGGGCTGCCAGGGTCTCGGGTCATCGCCACAGAGTAGAGCGCCCGCCGCCGCCGAGCACAAGCCTCATTAGATGAATTTGTCCACAACCGCGACTTCGATCCGTGGGTTCGCGACGAAATGAGCGCCGGACAAGGCCGTCAGCGACCTCGTCGTGGCCCCATATAGCGAGATGTGTTTGGCCGCATGAGGAATTCTTGGCTTTCACTTGCCCGCGCCGTTGGCTAGGCTCGATTCGATGACCTCCTTTCCCCCAGTTCTCAATCCACCCGAACGGCTGCTCTGCGGCCCGGGCCCCGCCAACGTCTCGCCGGCCGTGCTGGCGGCGATGCAGCGGCCGCTGCTCGGCCATCTCGATCCCGACCTGCACGAGATCCTCACCGAGCTGGTGGCGACATTGCGCGCCACCTGGCGCGCGCAGGGTGGCCTCGTGCTTCCGCTCCAGGCCACCGGCACGTCGGGGATGGAGACCGGGCTGGCGAGCCTGCTCGAGCCCGACGAGGTGGCGATCGTCGCCGTCAACGGATTCTTCGGCCGCCGAATCGTCGAGATCGCTCGCCGTCAAGGCGCCGAGGTGATCGAGGTGACGGCCGACTGGGGCGAGCACGTCCCCAACGAGCGGCTGCTCGAGGCGCTCGATGCCCATCCGCAGGCGCGCGTGATGGCTGTCGTGCACGCCGAGACCTCCACCGGCGTGCAGCACCCACTGGCCGAGCTCGGGGCGGCGCTGCGCGACCGCGACACCCTGCTGATCGCCGACTGCGTCACCTCGCTCGGCGGAGTGGAGATCGACTTCGACGGCTGGGGTATCGACTACGCGTACTCGTGCACGCAGAAGTGCATCGGGGCGCCCCCGGGCATGTCGCCGATCGCCGTCTCCGATCGCGCGCTGGCCCGCATCGCGCAGCGCACCCATCCGGTCCCCTACTCGTTCGACCTCGATCTGCTGGAGCAATACTGGGTCAAGCGCCCCGCCGCCTATCACCACACCGCGCCGGTCCTGCACATCTACGCGCTCTACGAGGCGCTGCGCGAAGTGGCGATCGAGGGCCTGCCGGCCCGCTGGCGCCGCCACGCCGACGCCGGAAGCTTCCTACAGTCAGAGCTCGGCGCGCGGGGCCTGGAGCTGCTGGCCGAGCCCGACCACCAGCTGCCCCAGCTGAGCGCCGTACGCGTGCCCAAGGGAGTCGACGGCAAGCGCGTGCAGACCCGGCTGCTGACCGAGCACGGGCTCGAGGTCGGGGGTGGTCTGGGGCCAACCGCGCCACCGATCTGGCGGATCGGGCTGATGGGCCACAACGCGACGCGAGAAGTCGCCCAGCGAGTGCTGACGGCGTTCGACGCGGTGCTGGCGGACGAGCCCGCCGCGACCACCGCCGGGTGACGGTCACGGCCATCTCGTGCGTGCAGCGCGGAATCGGCGCCGGTCAGCAGCCGGCCGGGCCCGGGAGGACGATGACGGCGGGCGAGACCGGTTAGACCGGCGAGAAGGCCGGCGAGACGGTTTAGGCCGGCGCGACCGCGGGGTGCGCGGCGCGAGCCGCCGACAGCGTGTTGCGCAGCAGCATCGCGATCGTCATCGGCCCGACGCCGCCGGGAACGGGGGTGATCAGACCGGCGACCTGCGCCGCCGCATCGAAGTCGACGTCGCCGACCAGACCTTCGTCGGTGCGGTTGATGCCGACGTCGATCACCGTGGCTCCGGGCTTGATCCAGTCGCCGGCGATCATCCTGGGACGCCCCACCGCGGCGATCAGCACGTCGGCACGGCGACAAACTGCGCCCAGGTCGCGCGTGCGGGAATGGCAGACGGTCACGGTCGCGTTCTCGGCCAGCAGCAGCGCGGCCAGCGGCTTGCCGACCAGGTCCGAGCGTCCGACGATCACCGCCTCCGCCCCCTCCAGGACCACCTCGTGGCGGCGCAGCAGCTCCACAACCCCGGCCGGGGTGCACGGACGCAGCCCCGACAGGCCCTTGGCGAGGAGTCCGGCGGACACGAGCGTGAGGCCGTCGACGTCCTTGCCCGCGTCGATCAGAGTCGTCAGATAGCTCCCGTCGATGTGCGGCGGGGTCGGCAGCTGGAGCAGGATCCCTGAGACGCGATCGTCCTCGTTGAGCTCACCCAGCAGCTGCTCCACCTCGGCCTGGGAGGCGTCGGCGGGTAGGTCGTGGGCGAATCCCTCGATCCCCACCTCCGCGCATGCCCGCTGCTTACCGCCGACATATACCGCCGAGGCCGGATCGTTACCAACCAGGACGGTGGCCAGCCCGGGGCGCGGGCCACCGGCAGCGCACCACGACTCGATCTCCGTGGCCACCTCGCCGCGCACCGCCTGTGCAATCGCCTTGCCGTCGATCAACTTTGCACTCATCGAACCAATTCGTACATCATGTGTATGGTGCGGTCAAGCTCGGACCGGGAATCGATGCCGGACGCCGTGACCGGATCAGCAGCGCTGGTCAGGTCACCGTTGGCCTGCTCGTTGAGCCTCCGCGAGGTGCTCGGCGCCCTGGCGGCCGAGCCGATGCCGTTCGCGCTCAGCGGAAGCTGGGCGGGCGGCGGAGCGATCGTCGGATGCCGTCCGCTGGTCGTGGCCGGCCCCGACGCCGACCCGTTCACGATCATCGACTCCCTTCCCCAGCTGGACGACAGCCTGCCCCGGCCTGAGGGACCGTCCGACGGTCCGCCCCGGCCTGGGCCCGCGGTCGGCGGCGGCTGGTTCGGGTGGCTCGGATACCGGCTCGGCGCGCGGGTCGAAACGCTGCCCGCGGGACCGCCCCGTCCGGTTCCGGTGCCGGAGTTCCACCTCGCCTACTACGACCACGTGCTGCGCCGGGCGCCCGACGGCCAGTGGTGGTTTGAGGCGCTGGTCAGCCCGCGCCGGGAGGACGAGCTGTCCGCGCGGCTGGGAGAGATCCGCGCGCTTCTCGGTGCCCGGCGGGGAGCCGTCACCCGAGGCCTGGCGGCGCCGTCACCGCTGAGCCTGCCGCGCGGCGCGGCCGCCGATCATCTGTCGGCCGTGCGGGCGTGCCGTGAGCGGATCGCCGCGGGAGAGATCTTCCAGGCCAACATCTGCCTGCGGCTGCAGACGGACTGGGCGGGCTCGGCCACCGATCTGTTCGCCCAAGCGCTGGGGCGGCTGTCGCCACCCTACGGCGCGGTGTTCTGCACTCCGGCGGCGGACATCGTCAGTTTCTCGCCGGAGCTGTTCCTGCGCCGCCGCGGCGACAGCGTGATCACCGAGCCGATCAAGGGAACCATCCGCCGCGGCCGCGATCCGGTGAGCGCCGCCGCCGCGCTGGCCGACCTGATGACCTCGGCCAAGGACGCCGCCGAGCACGTGATGATCGTCGACTTGATGCGCAACGACCTGGGGCGCGTGTGCGCGTACGGCTCGATCCGCGCGCCGCGAACGCCGACCGCGGAGGCCCATCCCGGGCTGTGGCATCTCGTGTCCCGGGTGCAGGGACGGCTGCGTCCCGGGACCGGCAACGGCGAACTGCTGCGCGCCACCTTCCCGCCCGGGTCGGTCACCGGCGCCCCCAAGGTCCAGGCGATGCACGTGATCGCCGAACTCGAACGCAGCGCCCGCGAGGTGTACACGGGCGCGATCGGGTTCTCCAGCCCGGCGGCGGGTCTGGAGCTCAGCGTCGCGATCCGGACGCTAGAGCTTTCCCACGGTCGCCTGTGGATCGGCGCCGGCGGCGGGATCGTCGCCGATTCCGATCCACATCGCGAGCTGGAGGAGGCGCTGGCCAAGGCCCGCCCGATCGCCACGGCGATCGGCTCGAGTGTGGCCGCCCGGAGCGCCCGCCACCGACCGCTGGGCAAGCGTGCCGCCTACGCCGCTTGACCCCGGTCGCCCGGCGGCGACGCGGTCGGAAGCCTGGACGCCCCCGGGGCGGACGCCCAACCCGGGGCCGGCGCCCGACCC
>CALAQT010000333.1 GCA_937888775.1 uncultured Actinomycetes bacterium
GGGGCCGGTCCCGGCGCCGGCCAGGCCGGCCGCCCGGTCGGGATCGAGCCGACGGCGCAGGGGTTGCGACTCCGGCGACTGCGGCGACTCCGGCGACTCCGGCGACTCGCTCACGCTACCCGCGGCCGGCGCCGGAGGCGCCTCCTCCCGGCAGAGGCCCAGCGCAGCATCCCGCTGGCGCGCGCGACCGCGTCGCCGCGCTCAGACAGCGCCAGCACGGCCGGCAGCACGAGCAGAACCCCGCCGAGCGAGACCGACAGGTCAACCAGCGTGACGAAGCCGAAGTCGCGCAGCATCGTGATGCTGGAGAAGACGAGCACGCCGAAGCCGGCGATCGCGGTGATCCCCGACGCGAGCACGGCCGCACCCGTGGACCGGTACGTGCGCGCCAGGGCCTGCGTCAGGTCATGGCCCTCGGCCTGCTCCTGGCGAAAGCGCTCGGAGAGGAGCACGCTGAACTCGGTCGAGATCGCGACCACCAGCGCGCCCAGCGTCGCTGACATCGGGTTGAGCGGAATGCCGATCAGGAACAGGATCAGGGCCGACCAGCCGGTGGCCAGCGCGATCGGGATCATCGGCACCAGCGCTCGCGTGGCACGCCTGAACACCGCCAGCAGCACCAGGCACACTGCCACCAGGCCGGCGACGAGCGTGAGCAGACGCCGTCCTGAGGATGAGAGCGAGGCGTCGGCCTGGGCCGCCAGTACCGGCAGCCCGGCCAACTGCGCGGTGACGCCGGGCGGAGGGTGCAGGCGCGAGCGCATGTAATCGATCACCCGCGCCTGGCGAGCGAGCGCCATCAAGCGGATCCCGAACGCCAGCGTCGCCTCCCGATGGTCGGAGGTGATCACCGCCTGGGAGAAGTAGCTGGGGACCGAAGCCAGCAGGCCGCTGATCGTGCTCTGGGTCAGCTGAGCTGGCTGACCGGATTGGCTGCTCTTGGAGAACAGGTCCGGCAACGACAGCGCCGGGCACAGGGTCGAGTGCGCACAGCCCCGCTCCTCCAGATAGCCGTAGTGCTCGAGCAGCGAATTCTCATAGCCGATCATCCAGTCGACGGTCTCGGGGGTGGCCACGTCGTCGGCGCGCACCGTGACGTCAATCTCGCCCGATACGCCGGTGATCCGCTCCAGCGTCCGCAGGTTCTGCAACGCGGGCATATTGCTGGGCACGAGCTTGGTCACATCCGACTGGACCGAGGTCTGGGTGTCGGCGATCCATCCGAGCACGGCCAGCACAGCGGCGATGGTGATCACCCGCGCCGGCCTCCTGACCACGGTCGCGATCAGACCGGCCGGCATTGAGGCGCTGCCGCCGAGGGAACGCTGACGGGGGCGCCGGCGCGGGGTGATCGACCGGACCGCCGAGCCAGTGTTTGCGCGCAGGTCATCGACGATCTCGCCCGCACCGCGCAGCGACGCCCCGACCACGCCGAGGTCGCGGTCCGAAAGTGCCAGGGCGGCCGAGCCGGCGGTCAGCGCACAGGCCAGGGCGACGGCGATCCCCACCACCAGGAGCAACCCAAAGCCCTGCACCATCGGGACGGGCGAGAGCAGCAGGACCAGAAAGCCGGTGGCGGTCGCCAGCGCTGCGGTGGCGATCGTCGGCGCACCGGCCCCGGCACCGCGGACGACCGCGTCCCGGGCACAGAGCGGTCCTCGGGCGGCGCGGCCGCCGTTCGCGCTCGCCTCCTGGGCGCGCGCTTGGAACTGAATCCCGTAGTCGACGGCGAGGCCGATCAGGATCGGCAGCACCGCGATGGAGGCCATCGTCAGGGGCGCACCTAGCAGAGCCAGCAGACCGAAGGTGATCCCTGCCGTCGCCAGAGCGATCGCCAGCGGGAGCAGTCGCAGGCGGCCTCGGAACACGATCAGCAGCGTGGCGGCCATCACCAGTAGCGCGACCAGCAGCAGGCCCGCGATCGAGCCGGTGATCTCGCTGGCCAGATCGTTGATCACGACCGGTACCCCGCTCACCGTGTAACGAGCGCCGTAGGCTGAGCGGAAGACCGGCATCCTGATTGCCTGGCGGATCCACGAGATCGCCTGCGCCTGCTGCTCGTCGCTGAGCGACGCCTTCAGCTTGACCTGAATCAGCGCCGAGTCCTTCGTCGGAAACAGGTAGGCAAAGCGCGCCTTGGGCTGGTTGACCCCACGCGTCTGGTCGAACACGATCTGCGGGATGAACTGCGGGTCGTCGATCGCCGGAGTGCCGGAGATGCCGGAGTTCAGATAGGTCTGCTCGAGCGTCTGATACACCTGCTGCTGCTCAAGCTGACCGGCGGCGCTGGCCGCCGCGGCGGCGCGCTTGGCGCCCAGCCCCTTGCCGATCGCCAGCTCGTAGGCGTCGCGCTCGGCCGTCGTGATCGAATGCTGTGCACCCACGAGCATCCCCTGGATCTGATCGTTCACGGCGGAGACGGCTCGGTTGAGGAAGGTGCCCGGCCCGTACACGACCTGCACGGGCTGGGTCTTCATCAGCTTCCCGCACGGGCTTCCCCAGCCGCCGTAGGGCGCGTGCGTGCCGGCCGGCGCCGGCGTGAACGCCTGCAGCGTCTTGTTGGCCACCGCGTACTGCCCGGCCAGGCAGGCCTCCAGCTGGGTTTCGGTGGCGAGGTCCTTGGTCTCCACGAGATCGGTCAGCGGCTCCTGGATCAGGATGACCACGGCGTCGTCGCCGAAATGCCGCTGGTCGTCGGCGGTCGCTCGGTAGCTCGCCGAAGACGAGCTGACAAACGTGTCGGTGCCGGCTGATGGCTTGAGACCCAGCGCCAGCACGGCGCCGGCGAGGGCCAGCGCCAGCACGATGCCGATCGTCAGCACCGGCCTTCCGGCGGCCAACCGGGCCACCCGCTCAAACCTCTCCCGCACCGTCATCTCAGCCGCTCAGGCTACCTGCGGGCCGTCTGCCACGCGCCGCTGACGGCCGACCGCAGGGGCCAGCTCAGTCCATCGTCAGCGGGCCCTCGGACTCCCCCGAAAGGAATTGGCGGATGAACGGATTGTCGGAGTTGAGCATGTCCTCCGCCGGGCCCGCCTCGACGACCCGTCCCTTCCAGAGCACGTTGATGTAGTCGGCCACGCGGCGGGCACTCATGATGTCGTGAGTGATCACGCAGAAGGTGGGCAGATGCGTCTTCTTCTTCTTCTTGGCCTCGTCCATCATGTCGCGGTGGATCTCCAGGATCAGCTCGCCCAGCAACGCCGTGCGTACCGGATCGAGCCCCGAGTCGGGCTCGTCGAACAACAGGATGTCGGGCTCGAGCACCAGCGCCCGGGCGAATCCGGCGCGCTTGCGCATGCCGCCCGAGAGCTCATTCGGAAACAGCGTCCGCGCATTCCCGAGGCCGACCTCATTGAGACGGTGCATCACGATTTCCTCGACCTCGTCCTCGCCCTTCTCGGTGTGCTGGCGCAGCGGGAAGGCGACGTTGTCGAAGATGTTCATCGATCCGAACAGCGCGCCATCCTGGAACAGCAGCCCGAACTTCTTGCGCATATCGAATAGCTCATCGTCGGGCATGTCGGGCACCGACTCGCCATGCACGACCACATCCCCCTGGTCGGGGTAGAGCAGACCGACCATGTGCTTGATGCAGACCGATTTACCGGTTCCAGAAGGCCCAATGATCATCGAGACCATGCCCTCCGGCAGGCCCATGTTCACCCCGCGAAGGATGCGGTTGCGCCCGAACGACTTGTAGACGTCGATGAATTCGACCGCATCCGGACGACCCGAGGGATAGATCTTGTAGGTGTGCCACTTGTAGTCCTCGTCGGAGGCCCCATCGGGAGGCGCGGGCCGGGGCGGCTGCTCGTCGACGACCGAGACACGCGACCCGGATTGAGCCGATGACTGCTCCTCGTCTGAGCCGCCGCCTCCGGCGGCCTGGATCGGTGCCGGCTGGTCGGCTGAGGAGCTTTGGGACCGATCGCCGCCCGCCGCGCCCTGATCGCTCACGCGTCGGGTCTCGTTGGCCGGCGCTGGCTCATCGCCGCCGGATTGAAACTCAGACATGGTCAGCCTCCGATTGGTGCCCTCGGATTGGCCCCCCAGAAGAGCTGGGTTCCAAGCATTCCGATGAGATGGACGGACACGATGTTCAGGACCATCGACTTCGCGGTGGCGGTACCCACACCGACGGGGCCGCCGCTGGCGTTGTAGCCGTAATAACAGCCGACGAGCACGATCACCACGGCCATGCTCATGGCCTTTATCAAGCTGAATAAGAGGTCAGGCGGATTCTGGAACTGCCAAAAGATCAAGAAGAAGCCGCCTGAGGACACGTAGCCGATCTGCTGCACGACCGCCAGGTAGCTGGCGAAGAAGCCAGCGCCGATCGAGCACAAATACACGAACGGCAGTACCAGGATCGCCGCCAGCAGGCGCGTCGCGCACAGGAAGGTCATGCCGCTGATGCCCATTACTTCAAGCGCGTCGATCTCGTCGGAGATCCGCATCGAGCCGAGCTCGGCCACGATCCCGGTACCCACCTTGGCGGCCATCATGTAGCCGAACACCAGCGGGACCAGTTCGCGCAGGTCACACCAGGCGGCGAACACGCCGGAGTAGGCGGGCGTCCCCTCCCCGTAGGTGAAGTAAGCGCCCTCGATCCCGCACTGCAGGCCGATGATGAACACAAGTCCCCAGATCACCAGCGTCGAGGAGACGATCAGAATCCCCGCCTGGCGTAGCGCCTCGCCGAAGAAGCGCAGCACCCGCAGCGTGAGCACCTCTCGCACAATCTGAGAGCAGAACTTGACGATCTCGCCGAAGGCTTCGATCCACCCCCGCGGGGTCGCGATCAGGTCGCCCATCAGCTCACACCGCTCCGGCGGCGCGGATCGCGCCCGATGTGGTCGGTCGGTCGCTCATCGATCACTTGATGATCGTCGTGATCTCAGGATGGGTCGCCAGCAGCGTCTGGGTGAACGCGTAGTTGAAGGCGAACACGCCCAGGAAGGCGATCACCACCGCCTGATTGACAGCGCGCCCCACCCCCTCGGCCCCACCGGAGGCCGTCATGCCCTTGTAGCAGCAGACGATCGCGATGATCGCTCCGAACAGGGTCGTTTTCAGCACCGAGCCCCACAGGTCGGTGGTGGATGCGTTGTTGAAGAACGTGGCCCAGAACGGTCCAAGCGGCGCGTTGTTGACGATCGTCGCCAGGATCCCGCCGAAGATCCCGAACAGCAGCGCATAGATGTCGAACAGGCCGGTGACCAGCATCAGCGCCAGGAACCGCGGCACGACCAGGTTCTTGATCGGGTCCACGCCGAGCACCTGCAGTGCGTCGAGCTCCTCACGGATCTTGCGCGCCCCGAGATCTGCGGTGATCGCGGTGCCGGCGACGCCGGCCAGCACGATCGCGTCAACGAACGGGGCGAACTCCCGGATCGACGCGAGCACGAAGAAGCCGCCGAGGCGATCAAGCGCGCCGAACAGCACCAGGAAGTTGGCAGCCTGCAGGCCGGGCGCCTCGTATCCGAACGCGACGGTGGAGATCAGCAGCGGGAACCAGCAGAGCTTCATCGCGAACAGGAACTGCGCGACGAACTCACTCCCGTACGGGTACGGAGGCCGAACGGCCGAGACGAGCGTCTTACCCGTCAGGATCATCATGTTGCCGACCTCTTCCAGCACGCTCTTGGTCGGCAGGAACGCTCGGTCAGCGACTGCTCGGATCAACTGTCTCGCTTCCTCCGGGATCTTGGCGCCACCGGAGCGGCTTGCCGCAGTAAGCCTACGCGAACGTTGCTCAGAAAACCAAGTGGTAACCGTCGCGCCGCGCTAGCAGCCCGCTGCAGCCCAGGGTGGGAACCGTCGTGCGCGGTCAAGCCGCATGGTATGTTCGCGCGCGGTGAGCGCGACGCGACTGAGCGGCAGCCGGAGCGAGCGCGTGCGCGTGCGCGTGCGCCGATGGAGACTGAGGAGTTGCGCGATCATCGGCGGCGTCGCGGCAAGCCTGGCGATGACCGCCTGCGGCTCGGGCACGCGCCAGGATGCCCACGAACCGAGCGGAAAGTTCAAGGTCTCGATCGCCAGCGCAACGTTTCCCACCGCGCAGAAGATCTCCCAGCGCACGCACCTGGTGATCTCGGTTCGCAACGCCGGGGCCAAGACGATTCCCAATCTGGCCGTGACGATCTGCAACGTCACCTGCACATACCCGGCCCCGCCCGGTGAAGGCACCAGCGCGCAGGCGTTCGCCGCGGACGTAAACGAGCAGTATCTGGCCAACCCGTCGCGACCGGTCTGGATTGTCGACCAGGCGCCCGGGTCCTGCGGCTACATCTGCAGGTCAGGCTCGCCGGGCGGGGCGGTAACCGCCTACTCCAACACCTGGGCGCTCGGCTCGCTCAAGCCGGGCGCGACCGCGAGGTTCGACTGGAAGGTCACGGCCGTGGCCCCTGGGCATCACATCGTCGCCTGGCAGATCGCCGCCGGCCTCAACGCGAAGGCCAAGGCGATCCTGGCCAACGGATCCCCAGCGCAGGGCTCGTTCCCGGTGACGATCTCCAGTGCTCCCACCCAGTCATTCGTCAACAGCAACGGTCAGGTCGTCACCACTCCATGAAGGGGGTGGAGCTTAGGCGTCGCTCGACGCCTCCCAGATGTTGAGCGCGCCGTCGACGGCGTACCGGTCGATCTCCTGAAGCTCTGAGTCGTCGAAGTCAGGCGAATCCAGCGCGGCGACGTTCTGTTCCAGCTGGGAGACACTGCTGGCCCCCACCAGCGCCGAGGTTACGCGCGGATCGCGCAGCACCCAGGCGATCGCCATCTGGGCCAGCGATTGACCGCGCCGCCGAGCGATCTCGGCCAGCGAGGAGACGCGCTCCAGGTTCTCGCTGGTGATCAGCTCCTCGGAGAAGTGCAAACCGCGTCGGACGCGCGAATCCTCAGGCACGCCGCCGAGGTACTTGTCGGTCAGCAGTCCCTGGGCCAGTGGCGAGAACACGATCGCGCCCACACCCTCCCGGGCGAGCACCTCCAGCAGCTCTTCCTCGACCCAGCGGTTGAACATCGAGTAGGAGGGCTGATGGATCAGCAGCGGCGTACCGAGGTGACGCAGGATCTCGATCGCCTCCTCGGTTCGGCGGGGGCCGTAGGAGGAGATGCCAACGTAACGGGCCTTGCCCTGACGGACCGCCGTGTCCAGCGCCCCCATCGTCTCTTCAAGCGGCGTCTCGGGATCGAAGCGGTGCGAATAGAAGATGTCGACGTACTCCAGACCCATCCGCGCCAGGCTGGCATCGAGGCTGGTCAGCACGTATTTCCGCGATCCCCACTCTCCGTATGGCCCGGCCCACATGTCATAGCCGGCCTTGGTTGAGATCACCACCTCGTCGCGCAGTGCCCTGAAGTCCTCGGCAAAGATGCGCCCGAAGTTGATCTCGGCCGTCCCGTAGGGAGGACCGTAGTTGTTGGCCAGGTCAAAGTGGGTGATGCCCAGGTCAAATGCGCGCCTCAGCATCGCGCGGCTGCCGGCCAGCGGGCGGTCGTCGCCGAAGTTCTGCCACAGCCCCAACGAGATCGGCGGCAGCTTGAGACCGCTGCGCCCGCAGCGGCGATACTTCACATCGTCGTATCGGCTGGGGGCGGGCACATATTGGCTCAGGCCCAGCTTGGGATCAAACGGCACTGGATGAGTATCTCAGGTGCTGCGAAATCGGTTCGGCCCAGGGAGGACCTTACCTTCGCCGTTCGACCAACCGATCCGTGCGAAATCGGTTCGTCCGGGGCAGGATCTTTCTTTTCGCCGTTCGGCGAACAGATTCTCTGGCGGTTTGGCCATCGGGATAGTGACCGCCGTCGCGCCGTCCCTTAGATTTTGTCGCTCACGTCTCGACGAGACCTGCTCAGAGATCTGCTCATTTACGCGCGCGCCCCTCGCCGCCGAGGGCGCCGACAGGAAGGAACAAACAGACCGCATGCCTCGCATCCGCCAGCAGAACGTGTTTGCAGCACAGTGGAGTCCCAACGGAGGGACGATCGGAGCTCCCGACCTGACCGCGCCCGATAACCAGGTGTTCGGCGCGAACGTCTTCAGCCCGGCGATTCAGCGCCAGCGGCTGCCCAAAGATGTCTACAAGCGACTGTCGAAGACGCTCGCCAGAGGTGAGGCGCTCGACACCACGCTCGCCGACGCCGTCGCGCTGGCGATGAAGGAATGGGCGCTGGAGAAGGGCGCCACTCACTACACGCACGTCTTCCAGCCCCTGACCGGCTTGACGGCCGAGAAGCACGACAGCTTCTATTCGCCGACGGGCGAGGGCACGGCGCTGGCCGAATTCTCAGGCAAGGAGCTGATCCAGGGCGAGCCGGATGCGTCCTCGTTCCCGACCGGCGGTATCCGGGCGACATTCGAGGCTCGCGGCTACACGGCGTGGGATCCGACCTCCCCCGCCTTCATCCTGGAGAACCCCAACGGCGCGCTGCTCTGCATCCCAACCGCCTTTGCATCGTGGACGGGCGAGGCGCTGGACCACAAGATCCCGCTGCTGCGCTCCATGGACGCGCTCTCCAAGTCGGCGATGCGGGCGCTGAAGCTGTTTGGCAACAGCACCGCCGCACGGGTGTTCACCACCGTCGGACCTGAGCAGGAGTACTTCCTGATCGACGAGCAGTACTACTTCGAGCGCCCGGATCTGGTGACCACCGGGCGCACGCTGTTCGGGGCCAAGCCGCCCAAGGGCCACGAGCTCGACGATCACTACTTCGGGTCGATCCCAGAGCGGATCCTCGCCTACATGCTCGACACCGAGCAGGAGCTGGCCAAGCTCGGCGTGCCGGTCAAGACACGCCATAACGAGGTGGCGCCCAACCAGTACGAGCTGGCCCCGATCTTCGAGAACTCCAATGTCGGCGCCGACCATCAGCAGCTGACGATGCAGGTCATGCAGAACGTCGCCCGCCGCTATGGACTCGTGTGCCTGCTGCACGAGAAGCCGTTCGCAGGCGTCAACGGCTCGGGCAAGCACAACAACTGGTCGATGGGCACCGACGACGGCGAGAACCTGCTCGAACCAGGCGATACGCCGCACGAGAACCTGCAGTTTCTGTTCTTCTGCGCGGCGGTGATCCAGGCGGTCAACAAGCATCAGGGCCTGTTGCGCGCCTCGATCGCCTCTCCGGGTCAGGACCATCGTCTCGGCGCCAATGAGGCGCCACCGGCGATCATCTCGATCTTCCTCGGCGCCGAGCTGGAGAAGGTATTCGGCGCGATCGAGCGGGGTGAAGTGGGCGAGTCAACCCCCGAGTCGTTCCTCGGCCTGGGGACGCCGGTGCTACCACCCCTGCCGATGCACGGCGGGGACCGCAACCGCACCAGCCCGTTCGCGTTCACCGGCAACAAGTTCGAGTTCCGCGCGCTCGGATCGAGCATGTCGCTATCGCTGCCCAACACGGTCCTGAACACGATCGTGGCCGAGGCGATCGACGACCTGGCCGAGGAGCTGGAGGACGCACAGGCAAAGGGCGCCGAGCTGGAGGAGGCGCTGCGCCCGGTGCTGCAGCGCAGCTACGCCGCCAACAAGCAGATCATCTTCGGCGGCGACAACTACTCCGAGGAGTGGCATGCCGAGGCCGAGCAGCGGGGTCTGCTGAACCTGCGCGCCACACCGGACGCGCTGCCGTTTCTGATCGCCGATGACACCGAGGCACTGTTCTCCAACTACGGCGTGCTGTCCCAGCGCGAGCTCGCGTCGCGCTATGAGGTGTTCCTGGAGCAGTACGTCACCAAGCTCAACATCGAGTCCGAGACCGCCGCGGCGATCGCGCGCACAATGCTGGTGCCGGCCTCGGCGCGTTACCTCGCCGAGCTCAATGCGGCGCAGTTGCCTGAACTGGCCGGCGAGATCGAAGGGTTGCTGACGAGTCTGACCGGCGCACTCAGCACGCTCGAGTCGGTCAATCTCGAGGAGAGCCAACCGCACGATGACCTACTCAGCCACGCGAACTACATGCGCGATCAGGTGATTCCAGCGATGGCCGCGGTCCGCGAGGCTGCAGACAAGCTGGAGAAGATGGTCGCGGACGACCTCTGGCCGCTGCCCAAGTATTCAGAGATCCTGTTCATCAAGTAGCTGGGTAATCGCCTGGCGGCGATTACCTTGGGAGATCGCCCTGGGGGGCGATCTCCCGGGTGGGGGGACGACCTCCCGGGCCGGGCGCGAGCTGTGGGCGCACCACAACTTGCGGCGCCGGCTGGGTTTTACGCTACGGTGACTCGCGGTATGACGGAGGACCGCGTGGCGCGCGGTTGTCGGGTTCTAGGGCATCCTGGGCTGCGCAATCTGCTGATCGTCTCGCTCGCGCTGCTGGCGACGGGTGGTCCTGCCGGTGCCGCGCGCGCGGCATCAGGCGGCGCCGGCATCCGCTCCGGTGGCCAGCAGAGCACCAGTGCGCGTAAGGCGCCAAAGCAGCCCGTCAGTCCGTTTGCCGAGCGCGGAATGTGGATCTGGGTGCTGGCGAGCACTGACGGCGGCAACCTGGCCTCGATCGTCGCGGACGCCCACCGCTACGGAATCCAGACGCTGATCATCAAAAGCGGCGACGGGACGGGCACGTGGTCTCAGTTCAACCCCCAGGCCGTGTCGGTGCTGCATGCCAATCACCTGCGAGTGTGCGCCTGGCAGTACGTCTACGGCAACAACCCGGCCGCCGAGGCGCGGGTCGGCGCGGCCGCTGCCCACGACGGCGCCGACTGCCTGGTGATCGACGCCGAGGCCGAGTACCAGGGCAAGTACGTCCAGGCCCAGACCTACATCTCCGACCTGCGCGGCCTGATCGGGGCCGACTTCCCGGTGGCGCTCGCCGGCTTTCCCTACATCGACTATCACCCCTCGTTCCCGTACTCGGTGTTCCTCGGCCCTGGCGGCGCTCAGTACAACATGCCCCAGATGTACTGGAAGGACATCGGCACTACGACGGACGGGGTGTTCGCGCACACGTACGCGTACAACCGGATCTACGGACGACCGATCGCCCCTCTCGGCCAGGTCTACAACTCCCCCCCGGGGCACCAGATCACCCGTTTCCGGCAGCTTTCGCGCGAATACGGCGCCCTCGGGGTCAGCTGGTGGGACTGGCAGGAGGCCGCACCGGGCGCGTGGCAGGCCGTGTCGCGGCCGATGGGCTCCCTGGCCGGTTACGCGCCCTACACCGGTATGGCGTCCATCTCCAAGGGCTCGACCGGAGATCTCGTCGTCTGGGCGCAGGAGCACCTGATCACGGCGGGGTTCAAGATCGGCGTCGACGGGGGCTTCGGCGCCACGACCCAAACCGCCGTGGAGCATTTCCAGCTCGCACACGGACTCGTCGTCGATGGCGTGGTCGGCCCAGACACCTGGCAGGCACTGCTCCGATACCAGCCCGCCAACATCGGCTGGGGAGTGAAGTCCAAGCGCGCCACGGTCGCGAGCCTTGGCGGGCTCACCCCCCTGCCCAAGTCCGCATCGCTGCCCGCCAAGCGGTATGAGATTCCCGCCGGCTTGGGCGCCGGACGGCCCGGGCATCCCTGACCGTCGGCGCCACCCGGTATCGGTCCCCACCCGGCTCAGATCACAGCACGCCGTGCTCGCGCGCGTAGGCGACGAGGTCGGCGCGCGAGGAGCGCTGGGTCTTCTGTTGGATGTGCGCGCGGTGTGATTCGACCGTTCGGACGCTGAGGTACAGCCGGGAGGCGATCTCGGCATTCGTGTGGCCGAGCGCGATCAGCTTCAGCACCTCCAGCTCACGCTCGCTGAGATCGTCCGGCGGCCCGGCTCGGGGGACCTCGGCCGCTAGGCGAGCACCCAGCTCGGGATTGAGATACGTGCGCCCCTCGGCGGCCAGTCGCACGGCCTGCACGAGTTCGGACTCGGCCGCCTCCTTGAGCACGAAGCCGATCGCGCCCGTGCGCAGCGCCTCGCGGGCCAGCTCAGAGTCGTTGTGCATCGTCAGCACGACGATCTGGGTTTCGGGGGCCGCCTTGCGCAGCCGGGGGATCGACGGCAGACTTGACCCCTCCGGCATGTTGACGTCCAGCACGAGCACCTTTGGGTGAAAGGCCGCCACCCGGCGCTCGGTCGAGGCCACGTCGCCCGCGTCGGCGACGACCGCGAACCCGTCCTCGGCGTCGAGCAGGAGACGCAGCCCAGCCCGCACGACCTGATGGTCATCGGCGATCACGATCGTGATCGGCGTGCTCGGTGACGCGGGATCACTCACGGCAGACCACCATAACGCGATCGCCGCGGCTGACCGACCTTTACGGGGATTGGAACAGGCGCGGATCGGCGGTGGTGATGCCGTGCACCCCCTGCGCGCGCAGGCGCTCGATCACGCCCCGTTCATTTGCCGTCCACGCGTACAGCGAACCACCGCGGTTTACCACCTCTTCGACCAATCGCTCATCGACCAGCCGGTGCTGGACCATCAGCGCGTCCCAGCGACGCCCTGCCAGTCCTGCCAGCACCTGCGCGCGCCATCCCGTCCAGCGACGGCTCAGGCGGGCGAGTCGACCTCCGATCGAGATCCCCGTGCGGGCGTGCGAGTCCAGCGCTCGAACTCGATCCACGACCGCCGGCAGCTGACAGGAGATCAACGTGCGCGCCAGCAGCCCGTGGCGGCGCAGAGCGTCGAGGACAGCCGCCTCGCAGCCAACGTGCTTGAGATCCACGTTTAGCTCGATCTCGGCAAACCGCCGACTGGCCAGGTACGACAGCGCCTCGTCCAGGCGGACGTTGCCGGGGCGCGGAGCGTCGAGGATCGTATGGGCGAGCACCAGCTCTCCGCGCCAGCCGCGCAGGTCGAACTCGATCATGTCGATCCCGATCGACCGGGCCACGTCGAAGGACTCCAGGGTGTTGGCCGGCACGAGCGCACTGGCGCCGCCGTGACCGATCCGATGCAGGGACTGCGAGCTCATCGGCGATCAGTCAAGCACCGTGCCGGGCTCAATCCGCAAGGGCTCCTCGCTGCTCAGCGCCACCGCGCCCCGGACCTCCACGCCGCCCCCGAAGGTGATGTCGCCCTCCACCACCAGCCGCTCGGCCTCGATCAGCGAAGGCGGCCCATCAGGGAAGCGCCGCTCGAACTCGTCCAGCAGCCGGTAGAAGCGCTTGTCCAGCTCCACATAGGGCAGGCTGCCGCCGCGCCGGGGCGAAAGCTGGACCTCCATCGCGTCCGACACCTGATAGACGTCTGAGCGCAGCACCAGCAGATCGTCGGTCGTCTTGACCGGCACGAACCGGCCGCGCGGGACGCAGAGCAGGCTGGCTCCGGGGAAGCTCTCGATTGCGGCTCCCATCGCGCTCTCCAGCTGCAGTACCGGCGGCGAGTCCGAATCACGCGGATCGACGGTCTTGCGGTTGACGATCAGGGGCAGCTCGAGCACGCCCCGGTGGCGATCAAGCGTGTCGGCGAGCGCGCGCAAGTCGATCCACAGGTTGTTGGTGTTGTAGTAGCGCCAGCGGCGATAGTCGCGGAAGGAATCCTCGTCCTCTGGCGGAGTCTGCGCGGTCTCACGCAGCACCAGCTGCCCGTCGGAGCGCCGGCGCGCGATGTGCCCGCCCTTGCGGTCGGCTTCGGTCCCCTCCACGACCTCCATCAGAAACGGGATCTCCTGGTCCTGGAGGTACGCGGCGATCCTGGGTTCAAGTGTCGCGCCAAGGTTGTCGGAGTTGGAGATGATCGCGTAGCGACACCCGGCCTGGAGCAGCGCGGCGAGCATTCCGGACCGGCGTAGGGCGCCGTATACGTCGCCGTGCCCCGGCGGGCACCACTCCAGCGCCGGCGCCTTCGGCCAGCTCACCGGCCTTAGCTGCTCGGCATCGAGCTTGGGGATCATGCTCTGCAGAAAGTCCGGGTCCAGGCCGTCGCCCGGCAGCTCGGGATGGCGCTCGAGGGCTTCCAGCGTCGGGCCCCTAGTGGTCTCGCTGTCCATCAGGACCAACGGCAGCCCGATCCCGTAGCGGCGTCGCAGCGCGAGCGTCTGGCCGACGATTATGTCCAGGAACGTGCTGCCGTCACGCGCCTCGAGCAGCGACTTGGGCTGTTGCAGGCCCATCGTCGTCGCCAGGCCGCCGTTGAGCTTGATCACCGCGACATGATCCAGTGCACTGCGCCCGTCGACCTGGGTTAGCTCGTCCAGTGAGGGAACGTCGGCGGCCGGCTCGAGCTCCGCGCTGGGGAGCATGGTCGAACGACCTGACTCCAGACGCGTGTAGGCGCTGGTAAAGGCGCGGATCGCCTCCTCGGGATGACCCGCGGTTCGCATCTTCTCCTCGGCGGTGCGTAGCCCGGCTTCGCTCATGGTCTCAGTCATTGTGCCTGGACCCGGGCGGCGACAACCTGCAAGGATGAGCTGAGCATGGAACAACGCACGATCAAACGCCTCGGACGTAGCGTCAGCGTGGTCGGGTTGGGGACCTGGCAGCTGGGGGCCGACTGGGGCGAGGTCAGCGCCGATTCTGCGCGCCAGACGCTCGAGGCGGCGGTCGGCGAGGGCGTGACCTTCTTCGATACGGCCGACGTCTACGGCGACGGCCGCAGTGAGCAGTTCTGCGGCGAGCTGCGCCGCAGTCACCCAGAGGTGTTCGTCGCCACCAAGATGGGACGGCGGGTCAAGCAGGTGCCGGAGAACTACAACCGGGAGAACTTCCTCGCCTGGAACGAGCGCTCGCGGGTCAACCTCGGCGTCGAGCAGCTCGAACTGGTGCAGCTGCACTGCCCGCCTGACCAGGTATATGCCCAAGACGCGGTGTTCGATGCGCTGGACGAGATGGTCGGGGCCGGACTGATCAGCGCTTACGGGGTCTCGGTCGAGACCTGCGCGCAGGCGCTGGCGGCTATCGCCCGCCCCCATGTCGCCACGGTCCAGATCATCCTCAACTGCCTGCGGCTCAAGCCGCTGGAGGAGGTGCTGCCGGCGGCGCACGCGGCCGGGGTGGGGATCATCGCGCGCGTGCCGCTGGCCTCGGGACTGCTGTCCGGGCGCTATGACGAGCAGACCATCTTCGCCCCGGAGGACCATCGCCACTACAACCGCCGCGGCGAGGCCTTCGACGTCGGCGAGACGTTCTCAGGCGTGCCCTACGAAGTCGGCGTGGCCGCCGCTCGCGAGCTGACAACGCTGGTCGATCCGGGCCAGACGCTGTCGCAGTTCGCGCTGCGCTGGGTGATCGATCAGCCGGGTGTCAGCACCGTTATCCCCGGCGCGAGGAACCCCGAGCAGGTGACTCAGAACGTATCCACCGCCGCGCAGGCGCCGCTGCGTGAAGAGCAGCTTCAGGGGGTTTCCGAGGTCTACGACACCCTGGTCCGCAGGCACGTTCACCACCGCTGGTAACTTCCGAACCGCCGCTCCCGCCCGCACCGCCGCTCCGGCCCCCACCGCCGCTCCGGCCAACGTCGCCGCTCCGGCCAACCTCGCCGCATCGGGCTGGCGTCGCCGGATCAGGCCAGCATCGCCTCGATCGCCGGCTCCAGCGCTCCCTGGCCCTCCAGGAAGTCGACCGTCGTGTATCGCGCCCGCAGCCGCGTCGCGTGGCGGAAGGTGGCCCGCAGGGTGCGCTCGTCGACATCCAGGTAGCCCGGCTCGGCGGGAATGCCCGCCGCCGACAGCGCACGGTCGATCTCGGCCGATTGAGACAGCGCAGGCGCGATCTGTGCGCGAACGGCCTCCCAGGCAGCCTGGTCGGAGGGCCAGCCGGCGGACCGCTCCTCCACGAAGCGCCGTTTCTCGGCTACCGCCTTCACGATCTCCACCGAGGGATCCCCGAGCCAGTCGCGCGCATCGGCGTCGCCGAGCGGATCCGTGTGCACCACCGGGCGTGTGAGCGACGCAATCGCCCCGGCAAAGGCAAAACGCTGCAGCCGCATCGCCCAGTGCGTCGCATAGCCGGCCTGCAGCCCGTGAGGGGCGTGCGGCCGGCGTCCCCGTGCGGCGAGCAGGTCCCAGAAGTGCGACGCGTGATGCTCGCAACCGCTGGCCGGGCGCGAGCTGCCGAAGATGGCCATCGCGATGCCCGACTCCACCAGTCCTTTGAGCAGCGCTTCGATCGCCTCCGGATCGCTGGCGAGCAGCTCCGGCACGCTGGCGATCGCGACCGCCAGCGGCCCTTGTACGCGCTGTGCCAGCTGCGGATCGAACCGCTCGCCGTAGAGCAGATGCGCGGCCAGCCAGTCGGTGAGCGCGCTGGCCTTGGCGAGCAGGTCGCCGATACCGGCGCGGGTCAGCTCCGCCGGAGCGCGGGCTGCAACGCGCGGATCGGCGTAGATCGCGCTGGGCGCGCGGGCCGGATAGGTCACCTTGACGCCGTCAAGCTGGAGCGCGGCCACGCTGGAGGCATAGCCGTCCATCGAAGCCGCGGTGGGGACCGATACGAACTCCCGCTCTGACCGGTGCGCCGCGTATCGGACGATGTCGGTGATCACGCCGGAGCCGACGGCGATCAGCGCCTGGCCGTCCGCAATCCGGTCACGTACGCGCTCGACCTCGTCTCGGGAGGCAAGCAGGCCCTCGCGCTGCTCGAACACCAGCTCGTGCACGTCCACGCCGGCCTGTGAAAGCTCCCTGACCGCGTCGGCACCGGCCGCCTGGCGCGTGTTGGGATCCATAACCAGCAGCGCGCGGGACCAGCGCTCCGAGGCCACCCGGGCAGCTAGGCGCGGCATTGCATCCTCGGCGATGACCACCTCGAGCTCGCGCTCAGCGCCGGCGCTCAACGGCATTGCTTCCCACCCGACGACTCGTGCTCCCCTTCAACGACTGGTGCTCTCCTGCGGCGGCTGGTGCTCTCCACCTAAGCAGGCTGGCCGTAATAGGCGTTGGGCCCGTGCTTGCGCTCGAAATGCTTGTCGCGGACGGCGACGTCCAGCGGCGAAGCCTGCCCATCCAGCGCGGTGGTCAGCAACGCCAGGTGAGCGACCTCCTCCAGCGTCACCGCGTTCTCGACCGCCGCCGATGCGCTTGCGCCCCAGCAGAACGGGCCATGGCCGCGCACCAGCGCGCAGGGCATCGCCTCTGGGTCGCGCTCCCGGATCAGCTCGATCAGTGCGGTCCCGGTCGCACCCTCGTAGTCGTCCTGGATCTCCTGCCGGGTGAGGGCGCGCGTGAGCGGGATCGAATCCGGGCACAGGTCCGCGTGCGTGGTGCCGAAGATCGGGATCTCACGTTGCGCCTGGGCCCACGCCGTGGCCCAGGTGGAGTGGGTGTGGACGACGCCACCGATCTGCTCAAACGCGCGGTACAGCGCCAGATGCGTGGGAGTGTCGGTCGACGGCCGCCTTAGGCCGCGCACGACCTCGCCGACGAGATCGACGACGACCATATCCTCGGCGGTCATCGCATCGTAGGTCACGCCGCTGGCCTTGATCGCCACCAGTCCGCGCTCGCGGTCGATCGCGCTCACGTTGCCCCAAGTGAGCTTGACCAGCCCGTGCGCCGGCAGCGCCAGATTCGCAGCCAGCACGGCCTCGCGAAGCTCGTCAAGCATCTGAGCGCGCCGCCGTGGTGCGGATCCGCTTGAGACCGTGCATCAGCTGGCTCTGGCTTGAACCAAGCGAGTCATACAGGCTGCGGTAGATCGCATAGACCTGATCGTAGATTCCCTGCGCCGCCGGATCCGGCGCGTAGGTCCGCGCATAGGAGGGCCGCATGGCCTCGATCGCCGCGACGATCCCGTCGAACACTCCCGCGGCCACCGCGCCGAACATGGCTGCACCGCGGGCCGGAATCTCACTCGAGGCTGGCACGTGGACAGGTCGTCCGCTCGTGTCGGCGATCATCTGCATAAGCAGCGGGCTCTTCTCGGCGATCCCGCCGCACGCCACGATCTCGGATATGGCGATCCCGTGCTCCTCGAAGTTCTCGATGATCCGCCGGTTGCCAAACGCGATCGATTCCAGCAGCGCGCGGTAGATCTCCTCGGCCGAGCTCTGCAAGGTGAGACCGAAGATCGCGCCGGTGAGATCCGCGTCGGCGAGGATCGAGCGGTTTCCGTTGAACCAGTCCAGTGCCACCAGTCCGGTCTCCCCCGGCAACAGCTCGGCGGCGCCCTGCTCCAACTCGGTAAAGGCGTCGGCGTCGGCGCCGAGCGCCCCGACGAACCAGGCGAGCATGTCGCCTACCGCAGTCTGTCCCGCCTCGTAGCCGTATGAGCCGGGCAGGATGCCGTCACGCACGACGCCGGTGATCCCGGGCAGGCGGATCTCCTGGGGGCTGACGACCATGTCACAGGTCGAAGTTCCGACCACGGTCACGAACGTCCCGGGCTCCTGCACCCCAGCTCCGGGTACTGAGACGAACGAGTCGACGTTGCCCACGGCGACCTGCACGGAGTCCGGGAGCCCGAGCCGCTGCGCTACCTCTCCTCGCAACCGCCCGGCGCTGGTCCCAAGCTCGCTGAACGAGCGGCCGAGTTTCTCGGCCGGGTCCGGAAAACCCGGATAGGCCGCCTCGAAGTACTCGCGTGAGGGCAGCCCGTCGGCCTCAGACCAGAACGCCTTGTAGCCGGCGGTGCAGGCCTGGCGGCACTGGTTGCCGGTCAGGTACCAGACGATCCAGTCGGTGGCCTCGATGAACTCGGCGGCCTCGTCGTATATCTCGCGGTCCTCGAGCCACAGCTCGATCAGCTTGGGGAAGTACCACTCCGAGGAGATTCGGCCCCCGTAGCGGGTCAGGAACCCCTCGCCGCGCTCCTGGGCAACCTCGGTGAGTCGGTCTGCGACCGGCGCGGCGGCGTGGTGCTTCCACAGTTTCGGCCACGCATGGCGGCGGCCTCGGAGGCGTTCCAGCGTGCATAGCGGAACTCCCTCGGCCGTGACCGGAAGGACGGTGCAGGACGTGAAGTCGACGCCGATGCCGACCACCTGGTCCGGCGCGACGCCGGCCTGCGCCAGCACGCCGGGCAGGCCGGTCTCGATCACCTTCACCCAGTCATCAGGATCCTGCAGCGCCCAGTCGTGGGGCAGCCGCTCGTCGGCTCCGGGCAGCGTGCGGTCGATCACCGCGCTCGGGTAGGGGACGACCTCGACGGCCAGCTCTTCGCCGCTGCGCGCGTCGAGCAGCAGCGCCCGTCCGGACTCGGTGCCGAAGTCGACACCGATGCTGAAGACACGCTCGCTCACGGTCGGCCGGGGCTGTCTTAGGGTGTCGCGTCGGACCCGGTCGCCGGGCCGCCGCCGGCAGCCGGTCCGCCGCCGGCAGCCGGT
>CALAQT010000334.1 GCA_937888775.1 uncultured Actinomycetes bacterium
TGCTGCCTGGCCAGCAGCGCGACTACACCCGCGCGGAGTTCGCTCGCGACCTGTATTTGCTGGACTCCAGTGGAGTCGCGACAGCGAAGTCCGGTCGAGTGCTTCGTTGGCATGCCAGTTCGGGAACCCGCGGCTCAGGCACCCTGGCGACTGTGGCACAGACGGGGCAGCGACAGTTGTACTGGGGAATCTCCTTCACGGACCGCTCATGACCGCCCGGGTCGGACCGGAGGCGGCGGTGCTCGGAGGTGGCTCGATGAGCTCCGGCTCCTACGCGGACTTTCTCGGGGAGGAGTACCTGGCCTCGTACTTGCCAGCCGGCGGAGGGTCGGTGAAGCTCGTGGTGACTGGCGACGCCGATGTCGCCGACCGATTTGAGCGATCTCTGCAAGCCGTGGCGGACCGCGGGCACGCCCTGATGGTGTCGCTGTCCGCCGAGACGACCAGGGTGCACATGATCGACCAGGTGTTCTTCGCCGTGGCTCGGCAGATCGACTGGGACCAGGTCGCGGTGGCCATCGTGGACACCGCCTACGACAACATCGCGGTCCCCGCCGCCCCCGGCCGCCTCACCGTGGCCGAGGTGGCTGCCGACCACGACCTCGACCCGCGCGAGCTCTACCGCAGCGTGCGGCGAGCGCTCGAACACATCCTGCTCACGGACACCAGCCTTCCCCGGGAGCTGCGCCGTGCGCTGCTGCGGCTGGCTCAGGCGCACCTTGGCAGCGGCGACGTCAACTCCGCCGAGGCCCTCGTGGTCCAAGGTTGGCTCACGGGCGAACGAGTCGGGCTACGGGAGCTCCGCGACGCGATGATCTACTCGCGGATCGGTCGCCACAACGCCAGGACAATGCTCACCTCAGTTGGGCGCCTCCTTCTGCGTGCCGGCTATACAGGACTGGTCCTGCACTGCGACCTGACCCGGCTGGCCGAGGCGCGACGTCCGCCCGTTCCCGAGCGCACCGGCATCTACTACAGCAAAGCCGCGGTGCTCGACGCCTACGAACTGCTGCGCCAGCTGATCGACGCGACAGACGACCTGGTCGGGATGCTGGTCGTGGCCGTCGTGCCGCCCGAGCTGGTCAGCGACGAGAAGCGTGGACTGCCAGCGTATGCCGCTCTCCAGCTCAGGGTCGCCGACGAGGTGCGGGATCGGCGACGCACCAACCCGTTCGCGTCCCTGGTACGGCTCGAGGTCCGGCTGGAGGCCGTGCGATGAGCCTGGAACACCAGTGGGACGACAAACACCTAGCCCGACGGCGCGCGGTCGAGGCGCTGCGCAGCGGAGTGCCCAACGCCGACGCCGTCGTCGCGCTCGGCTCAGGCCAAGGCGACATCGAGGACAGGTTTACCCGGCTGCTCGAGGACATCGGTGGGCCGCGGAACGCTCGGCCCAGTCGCGCCTCGATGCTGCTCGGCGCCGGGTTCGGGGAGGGCAAGAGCCACTTGCTCACCCACCTGGGCCAACTCGCGACATCCGCCGGCTTCGTGGTCAGCACCGTGGTGATCAGCAAGGAGACCCCACTGCACGACCCCGCGAAGGTGCTGCGGGCTGCCGTGGAGTCCGCGGTCGCCCCCGACGGCGCCCGCGACGTCGTCGCTGAGGCAGCGGCGGCGTTGGACACAGACGGCCCCGGCTACGCCGAGCTGCTGCGGTGGCTGCGGGGACCCGGCCGGGACATGAACGAACGGTTCGACGCGACCCTCCTGCTTCACCAGAGGCTCAGCGGCGACGCACCTGGCGCCGACGAGGAGTTCCTCGACTCCATCGTCCGTTTCTGGTCCGGTGACCCGCTGCTGATGCCCGACCTACGCCGCCAGCTCAAGGCCGTCGGCGAGGCCAAGTCGTTCACATTCTCCCCAGTCAAGGTCCGGGACCTGGCCCGACAGCGGCTTCGGTTCCTACCGCGGCTGCTGCGCGCCGGGGGGCACGCCGGCTGGGTGGTGCTCTTCGACGAGGTCGAGCTGATCGGCCGCTACTCGCTGCTGCAACGAGGCCGGTCCTACGCCGAGCTGGCGCGCTGGCTTGACGGGAACCCAGGCGTCGAAGGAGAGCCCCTTATCACCGTCGCAGCGATAACAGACGACTTCGAGACGGCTGTCCTGTCCGGCAAGAACGACCGCGAGAGCCTGCCCCGACGGCTACGGGACAAGCAGACCGAGGAATACGCCGAGATGGCCGCCCTAGCGGAAGTGGGGATGCGGCACATCGAGCGCGACCTCCTACCCCTGGTGCCACCCGACCAGGCAGAGCTGGACCGCGCGTACCGCACCTTGCGCCAACTGCACGGGGGCGCCTACGGGTGGGAGCCGCCGGACGTCCCGGGGCTCGAGCAGCTCGGCGCGACCAGGATGCGCCAATACGTACGGGCCTGGATCAATGAATGGGATCTCGTCCGTCTTGACCCCGGCTACCGACCCATCACGGACGTGGTCGACATACCCGGCAATTACCGAGAACTCGCCGAACTGAACGACGACAGCTCCTAATCAACACCACCGGCATCCGCTGCGCCAGGTTCTGGCTCGAACGTGAGGACAACCCGGCCGGCATTGACCACAACCCGACCGTCTCCGTAAGGTACGGCTTTGCGAAACTGGGTCGGTTGCTTCGCGACATCGGGGTCGCCCGGGTGGCGCTGCACAGTCGCCTCCACGCGGTCGCTCGCTTCGATGCACTCCAAGAGATGGTGCCGGCGTTCGGTGTCCGAGCGGCTCAGATACGCGCCCCAGCGCCGAGGGCCTCCTTGGCGGCGTGCGGGGCCGCGCCCTTCCCGGGGAGACGACGTCTATTGCTGTCCTCACACGATTTTGCGCGCGTCCTTTATGAGCAACATCAAGTGCAAAGGATCGGTGGGGGATGGTTCGAAGTCGTGGTGCAAGTAGAAGTCGCGTGCGCGCTCGTTCAGCGCGTGGACCAGCAGCGCCCGTACCCCGATGATCTCGGCCGCTTCTACGGTGCGGGTGATCGCGTCACGCAGCAGGTTGCTACCCAGGCTGCGGCCCTGCTCTTTACGGTCAACAGCTAGCCGCCCGAGCAGGACCACCGGAATTGGCTCGGGCATCCCCTGGCCGATGAGCCGGCTGGCCTCGAGCCGTTGGACGCTGCCAGTGGCTAAGGCGTAGTACCCGACCACGCGGGTGTCGCGGCAAGTGACGAAGCAGCGGGAAGCACCAGTTGCCTGGTTGGTTATTGCCCGCTTGCGCAACCAGTCGTCCAGGCCTGGTTCGCCGCTATCGAATTCTACAAGGTCGTCCTCGCTGCCAAGGGGGCGCGGGGTCGAGTACCCCCTCACTCGAAAATCGACTCGCTGGCGAACAGCTTCTCCAGTCTCGGTTTGTACGCGATCGGACGATCCAGCACAGCCAAGAACTCTGTCCATGCCGCGTCGCCGAGCATGAACAAGCGTTGGTCGACCAGCACGTCACGCGCGTGAGACACGACAGCCTCCACGGTGAACTCGGTGATGCTGGTGCCCTCAACCTCTGCGGCGCGACGTATCAACGCGTCCTGAGCTGATGACAGGCGCACAGCAAGTCGCGAATCTTTCACCAAAGACATGCCACAAGTGTGCGCCTATCAGGCGTACACGTCAACAGGCAGGCATGCCGCTCCAGGACCTCTTTCCGATCCGGCGACGGGCATGCTGGCTTCGCCGCGAGTGCCCGAGGGTTGCGCCGTTGTTGCCGTCCGGATGTCGTCAGATCCCGAGCTCGTGTCCGTGGCCATGAGAAAAGTCCCCTCGACTACCTCGTATGGCCATGTGGGTGGATCTGCCTGCGGCATTGGGCGACCTAGGCGACCCCTTTGGTGCGATGGCAGCGTCCCTGCTGTGATGATGGACCCGAGGATCGCCGAAGATCTTTGAAATTCCACGAAGGTGCCCAGTGAGTTCGCTGTGAGAGGTCGCTGCCACTCACGACTAATGGTGCCCCTCACGTCCGGTAGACACCAAGAAGCACCCGAGCATGGCGCTTCCCATCTCGCGCCACAAGGAGGACCCGATCATGCAACCGTTGCTATCCGTCAACGAGGCCGCCGAACTACTCGGCACCACCGTTCCGCGGGCGCGCGAAACAATTGCCGCGCGATCCACTCCAGTGAATAGACGCAAAGGTCGAGTCCGCCAGCAGCAATTGGTGCCCACGTGATCACACGGTAGATGCGAGCCATCATGTACACGATGAGTAAGCAGAACACCCCACACTTTGAAGCGTGAGTGTCGTCAAGTCTTTTGGCCCCACTGTCTTCATGAATTTTGGCCCCGGGAG
>CALAQT010000335.1 GCA_937888775.1 uncultured Actinomycetes bacterium
CCGGGCTCCCGACCACCGCTGCCCCACTTGACAACAACGCCCATATCAGGACGGCGCCTCGTACAGCCACCTGCCAGGTCGGGCAACGCGAGCCCCGCCGGCCACGGCAGGCCACTGTTGTCGGTCAAGACGTGCCGGGTCAACGAGGCCGTGCGCTCAGGGCGGGTGCCCTGTATCCGCGTCGGACGCCATATCCGCTTCACGCGCGAGATGCTCGAAGACTGGCTGGCTCAGCAACCACACGAATGAGAAGCCGTCGACCGCTGACCTCCGCCTTGTCGAGGCAGAACAGGCCGGGAATGGCTGGTTAGTGGCGGGCACAAAAAGACAGGAAATGCCTGCAAATCGAACACCGTTAGCTTCCTGTGCCTACCCCGGCATTCCGACGGTTGCCCAGCGAGGTGTGCGCCAGGTGTGCGCCAAGACAGGACTCGCCGTTGTCCGCGGTCCCTGTCTCCGCGATGGGCGGCGTCGCGGGGGACCGGTCCGCCGCGGCGGCGCGGTCTTGCTGAGGCAACGCGGCTCAGCGGCGCAGAAGCCGCGCTACCACCCAGGTAGTCACCGCGCGTCAGGACTGCCAGCGGAGTCTGGCGGCGTTCACGGGGCCGGAGGGTCCCGTTTCCGAGGGCGCGTCGAGTGGCTCGGGTTTCAGCAGCGGCGTCCGATTGAGGTCGAGGAAGTCCATCACGGTGGCGGCGTTGGCGTCACGATCGGTCAGTGCCGGCAGGTTCCACTTGGCCTCGATGGTCGCTAGTACGGAGGTGTGGTCGTGCTCTACGCTCGTGACCCCGCCCGGAATCGAATACGGAGAGACGACGACCGCCGGCACGCGTGGCCCGTACCGGCCGTAATCGCCGGTTTCCCCGGGTTCAAGCTTCGGCGGGATGGTGTCGGGCCGGGGTGCCGGGGGCGGTGAGGCGTGGTCGAAGTAGCCGCCGTGCTCGTCGTAGGTGTAGACGAGCAGGGTCCGTTCCCACGCGGGCGATTTGATGACGGCTTCGATGACTTCGTGGGCCCACCGCTCGCCGTAGAAGATGTCGTCCGGGTCCTCCTCGGTCTCGCCACGTGGCAGCCCTTCCACGTCGACACCCAAGAGCTTCAGGGCGTCTTGTACCAGGGACGGCAGGGAGGCGACGATCGAGCGCAGCTTGCCGAGCGCCGGATCGACGAAGCTGACTGCGGGGAGGCTGCCCGCTTCGCAGTCGTGGAAGAACTTGCTGATGCCGTGATGGTGGTCGAGGTGCCTGAAGAAGCTCCACGGGAAGACGAGTGTCGCTGGTAGTTCGGTGGAGTAGTTCGCCCAGCTGATGTGCCGGCTGGATAGGTGGTCGAAGATCGTGCCGTTTGGAGGCGGCCCGTCGAGCATCTTCGTGGGGTCGGTGACTGTCAGGCCGTTTGCGGTCCCTGCGAGCAGAAAGCGCCGGTTGGGGTATGTCGGCCCTGGCACCGAGGAGTACCACTGGTCGCCGATCGTGAATCTGCTAGCGAGCGAGTACGCGAACGGCAGCACCGCTGCGGTGTAGTAGCCCATTGGCTCGTTCTTGTCTCCAGCGGTCTTGACGAAGCCGTCCATCGCGTCGCCGTCCATCTGTTCGCGGGTGGCTTTCCAGCTCTGCGTGATCGCTGTCTTCTGTTCGGTGTTCTCGAGCGCGAACGAAGGCACCGCGGTGCCGCTGCTCGTCGAGTTGGAGTTCGTCGGGCTTCCAGCGCCATCGAAGCTCAGGGCGCTGACGTCGGTGCGGGTGCGACCCAGGTCGCCTAACAGGTTGTCGAAGGAGTGGTTCTCCATCATGACCACGACGATGTGGTCAAACGGCATCTGTTCGTTGGGTGTGCCAACGGGCTTCCCGGGGAACGGCAGGCTGCCTGCCTGGCGTGTATTGGGCGGGGTTGCCACCGCGGCCTGCCTAGCTCGTCTGCCGTTGAGCGCGCATGGGCGCGATTCTACCGATGCCGCTCTATCGACTTCTGCTAGGCCTCCCTCTAGGGTGGCCTCAGCCATGGGGGGCTCCGCGAGAGATCCCGCCAATAACGCGCTGAAGCTGCCATTGTTTGTTCTCGGTGTGGCTATCGGCGTCGTCATGGTCGTCGTCGGGGCGCTACGAGGTCGATTGCATGTCGTACTCGCGGGCATCATCGTCCTTGGCCTGTCCTGTGCAGCTATTATGGTCATCCGCCGCGGCAAGAATCCTTGGTGGACAAGGGCTCCGCTGGACTATCTGCGGCGACTGCGGCGACACAAGTAGGCCCGCGCGCAGTAGCGCGTCCAGCTGCGCCCCGCCGGTGAGCCACAGCTTCACGTGCTGACGCTCGACCTTGGGATGTGCGTCAAGCAGCGCATTGACATCCTCTCCGCCGAGTATGTTGTCCTCTGACGCGGCGAACGGCATGAGCGCCTCGAGCAGCTCGCGCTTGCGCGCGACTGTCAGCGACTGCGTGGTGACGAAACGGTACGCTCTTGGAGCTGGATCGAGCGCGGCAACCTTCTGCGCCTCATCTTTCGCCGCACGCAGCAGCACCCTGTAACTGCTGCGTAGATAGTGCTTGCACTGCACGATGTCGGGCTGGCTGCCCGGGGCTGGCAGATGCCGCAGGTCGATGCCCAAGTCGCGGCCGCGTCCAAAAAGTTCGAAGCGCACGCCGCACTCCTCGCGGAGCAGGTCGGCGACCAACAGCTCGAAGTCGTGGTCGGAGAGGGCAGCGAACGACCGCATAATGCGAGCAGTCTCGCGTATACAGCGGAACGGCATGCGCGTAAGCTCGACGGGCTCTTCGGCACTGGCGGAATACCTGAGACCGACACCCTATGCAGACGCTCGCAGACGCACCTCCCTTCTATGTCAGCGAGAGTGCTGCCTTGCGCGAGATGCGAACGTCTCAGAAGCCGTCCGGCTCATTACCGTTCTTGGTTGAGAGGAGCAGCCAGCCAACGTGCCCCGTTCGCTTCTGCAGCTCGTCCAGACCGGGCGTTTGCCCGCCGAGCGCTGTGGCGCTCGCAATACGCAAAAGCGGAAGCGGCATCGCTCAGACTTCGGTGTCGACGCTACCGCGGCGATGGTGTTGCAATGATGTCAGTCTCCGAGCCTCCGGATTCAAGACGGAATCTCGCGAAGGCCTGGGACGCGGTGGAAGGAGGGGTGCCCCAGACGGCTGCGGTTCTTCGAACATCCGGACCAGCGTCATTTGCGGATACGAGCCAGGCGTGCCACCTGAGGCGGGACACACGGGATTGAACCCACACCAGACAGTCAGACACGGCAGCGGGCGACTCCCCTCGGCTAATAGCGGTTCCGGCATCGCTCGGCCAGACATCCCAGCTTTCGCCCTGGTCAAGCAAGCTCATCGTGCCCCATCCCCAGCTGCCGTCGTCGAAAATGAGCCCAAAGCGTACATCGATCGCAGGACCTACGACAGTGCGGATTTGGACTGAGTAGCGATTCTCACCCGCGTGCTCATGGCTTCGTATCAGCTCGGGCCAAAGAAGTACCTGGGTGTCCGCGAGGTGCTGAATCCTCACGGCGACAAGGCCGATCAAAAGGGAGCCGACCCCAGTAAACGCTGCGATCGCGATCTCCATGGCATGCCTCCTCTGCTAAGCGTGGGTTCCCACCCACGAGAAACTACCCGCCGACTCAGACGCAACGATCGACAGAGTAGGCACCTCCTAGGAGAATACGGTCAAGATTCGCCTAGTCCAGCGGTGATGCTCGGGTCTGGCTCTGCCGTCGCGCTACGAGCGATTGCAAATCGCGCCGCAATCCCCCAGCTGACAGACTCACGGCGTGGCACCGACCGCCGGAGGCGGGTGCTTTGCGCGAGATCCGAGCGTCTGCTGACCACTGCTCGCGATGCTCGCGTTGGACGAACAGCAGCGCTCTCGTCTGACCCGCGCGACGCTCCTGCTTTCTCCAAGCGCGCTAGCGGCCGCTCGGAGCGAGTCCGAACCTGCGCGGGACGAGCTGCGACATCCGGGGTTGCGGCGAGGGCGACGCTCCGTTCCGCCGAGAGCAGTCGTGAGCTCACGCGCGAGCGCTTACCCGGCCCACTCTGCGGGCGGCGCCCCGGGCTTCCATGCCTTGGTGACGCCGCCGCCCTCTTGGCGGAGGGTTTCGGAGTAGGCGGTGAGCTGGCTGTGGAAGTAGAGCTCTTCGCGGGGGTCTATGCCGGTGTCGTCGAGTTCTGAGCGCCAGACGGCGAGCGCGCACAGCATCTCGGTGTGGGTGTCGTCGGTCCACCACTGGTCGTTGAGGTGCGCGAGCGCTGTGGGGTAGCGGCCGTGCAGCGCGACAATCTCGGCCCACATCTGTGCGCGCCAGCCGGTGTCTCCTCCCCACGGCTCGAGCCATCGCGCGCGCTCGCCGCTCTTGTCGGCGACGATCACGGGCGCCTGTTTGGGTCGGCGGATCTTGCCGTCGTTGGCGGCTTGGTCGACGCCGTGGCGGACGAGTTGCGCGGCGAGCGTCGAGGGCGGTTCGCCGACTGCTGCGGCGAGCTCTTGTAGCTGGGTGGCGGTGGGGTCGGCGAGCACTATCTGGACCTTGTGGCTCATCGTGTTCTCTCCGGGGCTGGTGGGGGTTTGGCGATGCTGTAAAGAGCGCGCGCGATCGTCGGCAAACGTGGGCGACCCCGGTCGATCGTGCGGGCGAAGCCCGGCCCGTAGTCGGGGTCGGGAAGCTCGGGGTACTCCAGGGAGGGTGTCTGGGAGTGGCTGCGGCTCATGTTCTGTGCGAGCCGTTTGATGCGGTCGCTGTCGTGCCCTTCGACGCCGAGGTCTTGCCGGGAGACGTACCAGTCGGTTGCCTGCCGGGCGCGGGATGCCTCGACGTAGGCGGGCTCCTTGCTGGTCTGCCAGCCGCCGGTGACGACCAGGGTGCGGGTGACGGTCGCGCCCTGCGCGCGGTGGATGTGCTGCGCGTAGCCGAGCCGCAGCCGGCCGAGGTCATCCCCGGTGAGTGTTCGCCATTGGCCGGTGACGTCGAACTCGACCAGCACCTCCCGGTCCTGGGTGATGTCGAGCACTTGGCCGCGGGCGCCGTTCTCGATGCGCTCCACGCCGGGCTGGTGGTGCTGGTCGATCATGGCGATACGGTCGCCGGCGCGAACGCCGTAGTGGACGCCGGGCACCTGCACTTCGAGCTCGCCGAGTTCGCCGCGCTGTGAGCGGTTGTGCTGTGCGCGGGCGTTCAGCCGGTGGATCTCCTTGTTGGAGGCATCGGAGATCAGCGCGACCTGCTCGATGGGGTGTGTCTCGGTGAGCTTCGCCCAGTTCTGGACGGCGTGCTCGACGGCCTCGTCGCGGCTGTCGGCCATGTGCAGGCGACCCTTGGAGTGGTAGTGCGCCATCGCCCTGTCGGATCTGCCGGCGCGCAGGTCCGCCCACGCCCGCTGTTCGGCCGGGTCGAGGGTGCGCCGGACGTTGGAGAGCTGTGCGGCCGGGGCGATCTGTGCGAGCCGGGCGAACATGCCGCCGGCACCGATCGAAGGCAGCTGGGCGGCGTCGCCGATCGCGACGAGCTTCCCGCCGGTGTCCGCGATGACCTCGGTGAGGCGGTCGAGGCGTTCGGTGTCGGCCATCCCGGCCTCGTCGAAGTAGACGGTCGTGTGGTTGTCGACGCTCAGCTGGCCGCGCTGCACCCGGGCCACGAGCGCGTCGAGCGTGAGCGTCTGCCCGGCCAGCGCCGGGGAGTCCTGGCCGAGGCGCTGTGCGGTGGAGCCCGAGACCGCGATCCCCAAGGTGCGGTGGCCCGTCATCTGCTCGGCTCTCGCCGCCGCGTCAATTACCACGCCCTTGCCGGTGCCGGCGGGGCCGACGAGGATCGCGCCGCGCTCGGGTCCGCTGATGACCTGTAGGGCGTAGGCCTGCTCGCCGCTGAGCCGGCCGCCGATCCGCTCGGCGACCTCATCGCCCGCGGCAGAGCGAGCATCCTCGCCGACGTCGCGGCCGGCTGGGACGGCGAGCTTGGAGAAGCGCCGCTCGATCGCCTGCTCGCGGGCGCGCACCGTGAGCGTCGTCATCAGCCCGCCCTGCAGCGGCAGGATGCGACGTTCGGCGATCATCGTTTTGGACAGCGCGAGCGCGCGGCGTGGCGCGAGCTCACGGACGGACTGCTCGAGCAGCACAGCGCGCAGCTCCCCGGGCTCGAACGTCGCAGCGCGCTCGGTCAGGCGTTCCTCGACGCGATCCTCAAGAGCACGCTCGGGCGCCGGTCCTGGGGTAGAGCCGAGCAGCCGTGCGGGCTTGTCTCCGGCGAAGTCAAAGCGCGCGGCGGTCTCGTTCCAAACCCCCTGCAGATCAGCGCGCGTCACTGGCACCTTCGCCTTGCGGTTCTCGAGCTTAAGCTGGCGCAGCTCGCCGCGCTCGGGCGCTCTTCCCCACTTTGCACGGAAGCGCTCGGCGGCCCCAGCTACCTCGCGGCTGCGAGCGGAGAAGGAGTCCAGCAGCCCGCGTGGCACGCCGGCGATCTCGAAGTAGCGCCCGTGTTTCCCGGTGCCCCGCTCGATCGCATACCCGCGCTGCTGAAGCTGGTGCGCGAGCGCCGAGCGGTAGTAGGCGCCGATCTCCCGGGCGGAGCGGAAGACCGGCCTGGAGGCGACCGCGACGATCTTCCCGTCCTTGCGGATCGCGTTCGTGATTACGACATGACTGTGTAGCTGCGGGTCCGGCGCGTCCCCTTCAAGGACCCCCCGCGAAGTGGTGTGGCGGTACTCGGCGGCCACCAGCTCTCGCGCGTGCTCCTCGACCTGCTGCGCCCCGTAGCGGCGGCGCACGGTCGGAACCGTCTCGGTGAGATGAGCCATCGCTTCGCTCACGGCCGCTGCGTGCGCGGCCTCCATCTCGCGGCGCTGGTTCGCGTCCCCGAGCGCCCACACGGCGGAGACGGACTTCGGCGCGCTGAACGTCAGGTCGATCCCGCCGCCACGGCCTCCGGTGGCGCCTGCCCGACGGAGCCACGCACCGCTGCGGGGGTGGCGTCCTTCCATCAGCGCGACGAAGTCCTGCCCCTCGACCGTGCTGCCCTCGACCCCCAGGCGCACCAGCGTGCCAGGGCTCGCGAGCCACCGTCCGGGGGCCTGGGTGGGCTCTCCATCGGGGCTCAGGTAGTAGTCGCCGCGCTCTGGCTCGACGGTCTTTGACTCGAGGTAGCGCGCGTACCCGCCGCCCTTGGCGGCACCGATGCTGGCTGCGGTCATCACATCCGCTACAGACCACGACCGCACCAAACCGGCCATGTAATTTGCACAGCGCTGACACAGCGCCCGCTCAGGTGAGCATCTAGTCTGTCCTTCCTGCCAGCCTGTTGGAGACCGCGAGCTTGCTCCGGGACCCGGAGCTGGTTTTCGGTCGCAGCGGCCGGCTCGCCGGACGCCAGCTGGCAGGAAGGTGCTGTTGCAGTTGCCGTCCGGCTTGCCGGGTTGGGTCCTGGGCTGGTAGCGGACTGACTCTTAGTCTGTCTGTCGGCCATCCGTGGCCTGACCGACGCTCGTTGTGTCGTCCGCTACCACCCAGGACCTGCGGCGTGACCTAATAGGAGCGTGGCAATCGCCCCGAGGAAAGGCCTGTCCGCCGAGGGTCCAGTCAACGAGAAAACCATCGATTGAAGGGACGGGCTGGATGATCGTGATCGGAGCGGATGTCCACAAGAGCACACACGCGCTCGCGGCCGTCGACGCGAGCACGGGGCAGCTCATCGCCGAGAGGGAAATCGTGGCGAGAGAGCAAGGCCATCTCGAAGCGCTGCGTTGGGCACACAACCTCGACGGCGAACTCGCCTGGGCGATCGAGGACTGTCGCGACCTCTCCCACCATCTCGAGCAGGCCCTCGTCGCGGCCGGCGAGCGGGTGCTCAGAGTCGCACCGAAGCTGATGGGTGCCTCCCGCCGGGGGGAACGCGAGCCGGGCAAGTCCGACCAGATCGACGCGAGGGCGATTGCCCGCGCAGTATTGCGCGAGGGCATCGAGCGTTTCCCGACCGCGTTCCTCGACCGAGACGCAGCCGAGATCCGGCTGCTGTGTGATCACCGCGGCTCGCTCGTCAACGAGCGCACCAGGCTGATCAACAGGCTGCGGATCAACCTCGTGATCCTCGACCCCGAGCTGGAGGCGAAGGTCCCGTCGCGCAAGCTCGACTACCCCGGCCAGCTCCAGCGCATCACTCGCCGTCTCAGGACGATGCCGCAGACCGCCAGGGTTCGCATCGCTCGCCAGCAGGTCAAGCGCATCGATGTGCTGACCCGCGAAGCCGAGGAGCTCAAGCGAGAGCTACGCGACCTCATCCGCGAGCATCGGCCAGAGCTGCTCGCCGAGACGGGCTGCGGTCCGCTCTGTGCGGCGATCCTGATCGGCCAGACCGCCGGCGCCGAGCGTTTCGCCACGGACGCCCTCTTCGCCCGCGTCGCCGGAGTAGCGCCCATTCCTGTGTCTTCGGGGCGCCACGATCGTCACCGCCTGGACCGCGGCGGCAACCGCCAGCTCAACCGCGCGCTGCACATCATCGCCATCACACGCGGGCGAATCGACCCTGAGACCCGCGCTTATCTCGCTCGCAAGGAAGCCGAGGGCAAGAGCCGCATCGAGGCGATGCGCTGCCTCAAGCGTCATCTTGCACGCCACTACCACCGACTGCTCCTCCGGCCGCCAGCGGCACCTCGCAGCGCGCCCGTGATCAGCGGCACCGCGCCCGCTCCGATGCGCTGCTTGACATAACCCCCGCTGCAGTCACCTGCGGCGGTCAGGCGGTTTCCCCGCGCCTATGCTGTCGCCGTGGACGCTTTTGACGAAATCTTCGGAAAGCGACGGGGCAACTATCGAAGACCTGAGGACGAGGTCAGCGAACTCATCGCGGATCGCGCGTCTAAGAACGGGAGCGGATCGACAGCCGGGAACATTACGGTTGCCCTGGGCTGCGCGAAAACACTGATCCTGGAGGCATTGGGAACAGCAGAGTCGGAACTTCGGATTTGCTGCGATGGCAACGGCCGCTGGCATCCCCTCCAGGTCCCCATCCCATAGCTCAGCGATTCCCGCAATTTAGACAACTCGCTTGACATAGGAGCAACGGGCTTTTGTCGTTTCGTGTGTCGGGCTTTGTCGTTTCTGGTGTTGGAGCAGGGCGAGGCTTGAAGCGGCGGCGAGGAGGTAGCGATCGGGCTTTCTTGATGCGATGCGTGATCTTGACGGCATGAGCTATAGAGCGGCATCGGGTGAGCGGTCGAGGTCGTTTGCTTGTTGTGGCAACTTGGTCGGGGTTGAGGCGTCTCGAGCAGCCCTTTCAGGCGAGCGACGATTAAGCGCTTCCGCAACGTCGGACGAAAGCGAGCGTGATCTGACCGTCCGGCGCCGCGCTCGCTGCTCGTCCCGAGCAGGTAGGCGATCAGCCCCGAGGCTGGCTCTCGCTCGCCCGGGAGACCAGGCGCTGGAGTCCTGCCATTAGCGAATCTCGGGACTGGCCTCGTGCGAGGTTCCGGACCTGCTCTCTAGCGCTGGCGCAGTATTGGACAGGCCGAGTCCGCAGCGGGATCTGAATGCGGACACGCGTCCCAGAGCGGGATGCCCGTCGGTGTCGCACCCTGTTGCGAGCCCGTGGCTGGGAGCCATCGTTTCGACGACTGCTCGCGTAAAGTGTGCGCCCTGGACGAAACGGATTCAACGTCGCAGGACACACATGCTCATGGCTGGTCGTTCACGGTCATCGTGGCGCTGAGCCTCATCGGTGCGCTTGCGGCAGCCGTACAGTTTGCCCGCGGATTCATCGGCCTCAAACATCCGGTCTTTGTCGTCGCATCCGCCCTCTCAGCGGTGCTCCTCACCATCTGGGTGCTCCATCTCGTTCGCGCCGAGATTAGGGCGCCAGCTCCCAGAGACGCAAAGGGTGCGAGCGACGAACCAGTTCAAGCGTCGGGCATGACCAACTCGCAAGGCAACCAGCGTGGCACGAAAGTCCTCCTGCAGCTGACAATAGGGCTCGCCGCGTTCCTGGTGTCGCAACTCGCCGATCGCAATGGGGGAGCAGGGCACCCGCTGGCAGCGATCTTGATCGTTGTTGGGATCAGTGCCACCGGAATCCTCTCGGAGCTGATTATCCGTAACCGCTGGCGTCGCACGACACTGGCCACGCTCGACTCATCGATGGCTACGCAGATCGCGACGTATCCCAGAGGAGCAGCGCGTATCGCCAGGGTCAGCTACGCGCACGGCGCGTCCGCATCTGCGGCCACGACTGTCGCGGGTGCACTCGTCGTCGCGCTTGCACTCAACGCGTTCTCAGATCGATCCGGCCGCCTGACCTCGCTTGGCGGTACATGGGAGATCGGCCAGCTCGTGACACTTAGGGACGTAAACCTTGCCGATCCGGCCACCGGTCTTGGGACGGAAACTTGGACGCTGGCTGCACGGGCGGGCTGCAATGAATTTCGATGCGCGTACAACGTCAAAGCTGCGGATGGCTCACGATTTGCTTTGACGGCCACCGGAAAGTACACGTGGGACGGTATCCGAATCGGAGACGCCGAATGCCTCAATGCTGAGGCGCCGTACGGTTTGGTAGTGGCCGACGGCTACAAAGCGACTGAAAACATGACGTTCTCAGTAGACCCGGGCAACAGCCGTACAGCATCGGTCGAGGATGACGCGAAGTATGCAGTCAACAAAGCGGGGAAGAGCCATGGCTGCTCGCCTCAGGGCTCGGCCACGTATGCCGGTGGTACAGCGCTTGCGCGCGCACGTGGAGGCAGTGCAGTCACGACCCTGGGTGCGAGCACATCGGCGGGGACGGCACCTCCAGGTGGGTCTGCGACAGCACAGCAGCAGCAGCAGCAGGCATCGCGGTCTGTCCACGCTCACCAGTTGTTGCTACGCCGCCGCGCGGCGGATAGCGCACTCCATGAATTTGTCGAAGTTCGGTTCAACCAGCCAGTTAGGTGTGCGTCGCCACTAGGCCTTCCGCCGGGCGGCACGGCTCAACTGTCGTGCTCGGACAACGGAATAGCGTTCGTCGTCACGAGGCTGAAGTCGGCGTCAGCCACGGACGCATTTCTCAGACTTCGATATCGCCAGGCATATCCTTTCTCCGGGAGCGCCGGCGAATGCTCCGCTTCCGGGACGAGTATCGGGACATGGTCCGACGGTTCTGGGCGTGTTCGCGGACCGTGGGGTGTGCGGCAGAACCATGGAAGCATCGAGGTGCTCTGGGGTTATGACGACAGTTCGGTCGCGTTCGTCGCGACGGGTCCGCTAGGCAGCGCCCTGCGAGTGTGCAACGTGTGGTACTCCCACTCGGGATAGCCCAGCGTCAGCTACCTCGCTGGTGCCGCGGCATCACACGCTCGCACACATCCTCCGCCGGACCCGTCAGCCGACCAATCGTCGGGTTAGGATGGCCAAGACCGCACGCATGGCCGACAAAGCGCCGCCGCCGCTGTGGACGAGCAGCCCTCGTGTCGGACCCGAGGGTCAGCGCGACTGCTCGGCGCCAAGAGCAAGCGTCTTGACGCTTACCCGCGCACACCGACAGGGCGGCTGGCCAGCGACATCCACAACGGCTCACCCTCGGCAAGCGTTATCTCAGGGCACCGCCGACACGACGAGCTGATTCTGCGACGAGGGGCTGAGAGCACCAGGCTTTACGCGACGCAGACGGTCTGCTGCACTTCGAGGGGTCGGCTACCCGCGGCCATGGGAGCGTTTGCCGCGTTGCGGACCACTCGGTGGCATGAGCCGCCTAGCGTGGCCCAGGGCGCCAGGGACCTCTCTAACGCGACGGCGCTCGCGAGCTGGAAGAAGTCGGTACCGAGTCAGCCTTGTAGCAAGCGGCGCTGCTGTCGAAACACGGCACTGCTACACGGTCCTGGGCCTTCCAGGTTCGAGAGCGTCACCGCGAGGGAGATGTTCATTCCAAGGTTGACCACGGTTTCGCTTGGGCTTTCGGTTCGGGTCGCGCTTTCGGACTCCGACACGCTCACGCGGACTCGCCCTTGTTCGGAGGCGCTGGCCGAGACTTCTGCGTAGTCGGTCGGGTTGCCGATCCTGATCGTGAATGCGCCGCTGCAGAATTCCATGACGGCGGGGTTTGAGGTGTGCGTCACAAACTGCGTGGTGCCGTCGGTGCTTACGATGACTGGACATTCGCCCGCAGTCGCCAGTTCGCAAAACAGCCCGAGTTTCTTTCGTGTGCCGCTCGCAAACGTACAAAGCGATTGACCGTGCGCTTGCCAAAACAGCGCGTCCTGGGCTCCGAATCTCGTGACGATTTCGGTGGGCTCTGTGACGACGCCTAGCGCGCATGTCGCTTGGCGCATGAAGCTGATGTGCGCTTCGCCGCGCCTGGAGACGACAACCTTCGAGCCTGGTTCGACGAGATGTGCACGCGTGGCGGCTCGGTAGGGAGGCGTCGCGGGCGGCGCCACCAGCACCCGGCCCGCCAGGGCGCACACGAGGTCAGCGGCTACCGGAGCTCCGCACCATTGCCCTTGCCGGCTTGTCGCGCTCCGTGCCGTGGCGGTGCAAGGGGATACCGCGGCGGACGCCAGCGCCAGCATCACGACGGCGGTGTTTCGCCCACGGAGCACCGTCATCGGAGGCTGTGGCGTGAGGCAAACAGGAGGACAATCGTGGACGCGATCAGTCCGCCTAGAATGCCGAGCGCTGTGTAGATGGCTGTCCGGTGCTCATCGAATACAGTGGGCACGATGTTGGCACCGGCGGCTACGGTGACACGGTCAACGCCATGCGCGTCAACGATGAGCGCTGACCCTGGGTCGTGACGCATGCTGTCGAGCGTCAGGAATCCTGCCGAAGCGGCGTGTAGAGCGACTGGGACCGGTGCTGCGCGCGCGACCGACTGCCGTTGGGAACCAACGACGAGTGATGCCTGACGCGTACTCAGCATTGTGGCATTGCCGGGGATCTCGAGATGCAGTGCGCCGAGCGTGATCAGAGTGAGTTGGGGGGGCGTCGGGTATTCCAGAGCCAGGCGAAGTATGCCGGACGCTGGTGTCAGACACCGAGTCAGGTCGAGTGTCCGCCCCAACGTCGTTATCCGGAGACGCTCTCCAGGAACCTTGCAGCGGATGGTCACGACAGACACCGGCGCGCTGACCTGCATGATGGCGTGCGTAACAAGGTTGCCTTCGATACTCACGCCGTGCAGATGACTGCTGGCAATGCTCACTTCAGCCGTTTGCGTGGATTCAACTGACACGTTGGCCGCCGCCTGCCGGCGCGGCACGCGATTGTCACAAGCGCCGCCGAGCTCTCCGGCGAGTTGGGTGCAGCTGGCCGGAGACGTCGGCAACACCAGTTCGACGATGCCATGAGATGCCCCGGGTTCTGGCAGCGCGTCGATGCCCAGTGCGCGTAGCTGTGCGTGGCCGCTGAGCAGTTGCATCGACTGTGCGCCACTCACGTCCACTTCTTGAGTGGCAGCTGCCTGGGCGATCTGCAGTGATGCGTCAGCGGCGGGTCGGATAGCTCGTGGGACGAAGAACACGGCAGCCGCTACAGCGACAACGATCGCCAAGCCGGAGATCTGCCGCCGCTGACGGATCTTGCGGGCGGCGGCCTCACGGGCGACGACCACATCGGCGATCTCGTCGGCCGTCGGAACCCTCGCTCTTGGGAACCGTCTAACAGATCGTCGGCGAGGAGGCATAGGCATCAGGCGTCTCGAGCGCGAACTCTGTGCAGCGTGCCAGAGCGTGCCAGCGGTTCGCTCCGCTGCGTCGGTGTGGGTGCTGCTAACACCTATGGCCGATCCGTGGCGCGGTCGATCTTGCCTGTCACAAAAGCCTCAAGGAGTATCCCGATCGCTGCAGACACTAGGATGCCTGCCACGAAGATACGCAGATTCAGAGTGTCTGCGGCATCGCTCGCCCGGAAGGTCTGCACGCTCGCGCATGAGGATTCTTCTTGCAGCGTGCGCTCGTAGAAGTACGGGTCGTGCCGCTGTTCTCCTATCGGTGTGGGGACAATCCCGGAACAGGTGACCAGTACCCGGTTGCGTCGGACGCGCGCTCCAGCATCGAGGGTCGAACGGTCAGGGACGCGGTGAGGTACCGCCATCCACACTATCGCGTGCTCAATCCACCTGGTGAGACTGGCCGCGGCGCCCGCCCAGCGAGGGCTCTGCGTTATGCGCTCTGCGAAGTCAGAGCGCCATAATGACATGTCAGCCGAGGTCGCGGTCGGCAGTCGCGGCCATTTGGGCGGCCTCTCGCTCGGAGCCAGCGGGACGGCTTCGCCATCGCGCCACACGTAGACCGAGTTTCCCGTGAGATCGACGATCGCGCGCCATAGGTCCCCTCGAATCCTGAGCTGGGGTCCGGTCCACGAATCAGGCAGCCTGGGCTGCGCTGGCGGGCGTTCGGCGAGATCGTCACGCAGATTCACGGCTGCTGGGCGGCTCGAAGGGTCAACGTCGACGAGCTCTGGATATAGGCCGAGGAAATCGCCAAAGGTGCCGACGCCCCAGTGGCTCTCTGTGAAGGTGCGACCGGTGATCGCCAGTATGCGATTCTTCAGGACCGCAACAGCAATGTGCTCGGGCTTGCCGGCGTCCCGCGCCTGCTGGAACGCGTCGCGGATGAGCCGCGCGCCCTCTTGCTTGCGCGACGGATCCAGTGCGCCGTGCGCTCGCGTCGTGAGGGCGTCGACGAGCTCAGGGTCCAACCTCGACTGAGCGCTGCTCGGTCCGTCCTTGGTGAGTTCGGCGCTCCACTCCAGGATTTGCTTGCTCGTGACGTTCGGTCGCCTGGCGAGCTCAAAGACGCGAGGAGAACCAGTTGACACCACGGCATCGTACCCCCTGAGCTCGGCTTCGCGCGCGCGGGAGAGCAGCACTTGACGCCTCTCCTGCGGTGTTGACCGTGGTGTGGGCGACCTTCTTGGTGTACGAATTGGCGTTTGCGCTTCTGGTGGCGCCTCATGCCTCGGCCGTGCGGTGGCCGGGGGACCCTATGAGCTCAGGTGTCGCAACAGCGAGCTCTGCCCTTGTTGCGGCGCGATGAGATTCCATCGCTTGGACGCGCGAGTGATGGCGACGTAGAACAGCCGACGGCCAGCGTCGTCGTCGGGAAACTGCGCATCGCCCACGTTGACGAGGATGACCGCATCGAACTCCTTGCCCTTCGCTTGGTGCACGGTCATGACGAAGAGCCCGCGCCCGAAGCGCGGCGCCGCGTGAGACGCCGTGACGATCGCTTCGGCGTAGGCTGAGAGCACCGTGTCCAGGTCGGTGGCGCTCTCGCCAAAGCGCTCCGCGGTGCTACGCAGAGCACGCACGGCCTCAAGCCGCGGGAGGTGATGACTGCGTTCGGCGCACTTGTCAAGGGCAGCGACAACGCTTGCCACGTAGCGATGCGGCCCGTGATCGTAGAGAGGACTGAGTGCGTCGAGCAAGTCGCGGGCTTCCTTGCCGCAGTTGCCGCCAATGTCGACGTCCGAGCTGCCCAAACGACGCTTTACCTGCTCGATGACATTGAGGGGAAGCGTCGGGACAAGCGTTGCGATCCGGGCCATGGCGTGATGTGCGACGCTCTGAGCGTCGTCCAGGAGCGGGAGTTGCTCGATGTCCCCGCACGCCTCCTCAAAGTCCTCGCCGCTTCCAACCTGCCGCGGATACAGGCCCTGCCTGGACAGGTAGCTTCGAAGCTTGCCGATTTCGCTGTTCCACGCACCGAGCACGGCCACGGAGGCCATGCCCTGCCGGAAGGCATCCGCGGCAGCTACCTTGGCGTGCGTCATCATCGCGTTGAAGTACCTCTCGCGGATCAGCCTCAGCGCCTCCGGCGCCGGCGTCGGATCCGGATGGCCGGCGAGCCGTCTGCGCACCGCGAGCAGCCAGCGCCCGGACGTCTGATCGTGATGCCAGCGGTGGGGTGTGTGCAGCTCGAAGACCGCCTGCGACTCGTCAACGTGGCGCTGGAGTCGCTCGGGGCGCGACCCACGGAAGCCGTAGATCAGCTGCATAGGGTCCGCCAGGATGATCAATCGCTTGGTGGCAAGCCTGCGCACCAGGGCATCCTGAAGCTCGGAGGCGTCCTGGTGCTCGTCGGCGATGACGACCGGATAACGAGAGCCATACGCGTCGTCGAGCACCGGGAAGCTCTCAAGCAGGCTCCAGAATAGGGCGCCGAGGTCATCGAAGACCAAGCGACCTTGTTGTTGCTCGCGCTCGACGGCGTCGAGGAGGCGATCGAGAGCCTGCTGGTCTGGTGTTCGCTCGTCGCGAAATCTCTCAAAGCGCTGCTCCGCAAGCGCCTCCAGTGAGCTGTCGTGCTTGGTTAGTGCGGCCACGCAGCCCGGGTCTGCTGCCATGAGTGCCTGGTGTCTCGTTCGGCGGCTGCGGATCTGAGCCTTGAGCGGCAGGCCGAGAGCGCGGCGGTTCGCCCAGACAGCTCGCCAGAAGAAGCCGTGGTAGTTGGTGACCTCTACGCGCCGGCGAGTGTCCGGGTTCAGTTGGCGTGCAGCCTCGCGCTCAAGCTGTACGCGCGCCTGGTTTGAGAAGGTCACGAGCAGCACGCGCTCAGTCGGCTCCAGATCCCCCGCGACGGTTCCCGCGAGGCGCACAGATAGACACGTCTTGCCCGTGCCGGGGGGCGCCACGACGACCATATGGGCGTCGGTCGCTTTGCAGACATCATCGTGGTCTGGGTCGTGGCGAAGACGGGTCACTATGCCATTGAGATCTCTTCGCAGGGCGGGTGGCCAGATTCGATCCACGCGACTAGGCGCTGCAGCGCGCGGGCGAACGGCTCGGGCACGCCGTCGTGCTCGACGATGGCTTCGGCGACGATGCGCCCCTGGCGGGCACCCTTCATCTCAAACGGAGTGACGTTTTTCGAGGCGAGCCCCTGGGTGATCAGCGTACGCACCTCGCCATCCGTCAGCGCGGTGAACAGCTCGTCGAGCGATGTCGCCTGCTTCATGGCGTCGCGCGCCTGCTGGCTGATGCCTTCGACGGCGCTCACGAGATAGTCGCGCTGTCGCTCCCAAGAGTAGCTTCGGCTGGCGGCCAGTGCCTCGAGTGCTTTCGTCAGCGCTGGAATGGATGCCGATCGTGCCAGCGCCTGCTCGAGGTTTTGACGGTCTGGGGCGTCCTCGTACAGCACGAGCGCAGCGCAGTTGCCTTGGCGCCGGAGCTCCTCGAGTGTGCTCGGCACGTCTTGCTCGACCCATGCGACGACGATCTTGCCAGCCTCCTTCAGGAGCAGAGCCATCATCGGCATCTCGCCAGCCCCCTCGCAGTTGACGACGTCCAGGCCCAGCTGCTCGGGGGCCCGCAGCCGTTCCGTCTCGGGGACGCCGGGGTCCCCTTCAGACTCCTGGGCCTTATGTACGGGCCTGGCGAGCGCCTGCCAGAACGTTTCGATGACTGCGCGGTCCCCTGGTCCCTCGACGAGGAGCGGTATCCGTGCGAATAGAGCTCGCACGACCGCGCGGTCCAGCCATCGCTCGTACTTCTGGCGCACCGCCACCGACAGCGTCTCCCTGAGGACGTGCGCATGCTCGCCCGCGGCGCGCTCCTGCAGCAACACAATCTCCTCTATCGAAAATGCGCGGGCGATCTCCGGTGAATGAGTGACCACAAAGATCTGCCCGCCGTCATCGGTGATCTGGCTTAGCATCCGTGCCATCTGGGTCTGTCGGAGCGGCTCAAGCGCCTCCTCGGGCTCCTCGAATCCGCCGATGGCCGGCCGGCCGGCGGCCTGCGCCAGCCGCAGCAGTATCGCGACGAGCAGGAGCCGCTGCGCACCACGACCCTGGCGGAAGACCGGAATCTGCACATCGGTGCCTGGGAGAGCGAGGCGCAGAGCCTGAAGGAGCTCCCTCGTCGATACAGCTCCAACCTCGAACTGGGGAAGCTCATCTGCCCGAAGCAATCCCACCGGGCGAAGGTCATCAGCGAGACCTGCGAGCACGCGCGCCACAGCCTCGTCGACGTTGACGCTGTCAGCTCCCTTACTCAGCGCGTCCTTCAGCGTGGCGACGGCGGGGTCAAGATCGACACCGGCGAACACTCTCTCGAGCAGGCCGCCCTGATAGAAGCTCAGATGTCGCGCCGGGTCGCGCGTGCGACCATCGAATACCCAGCCGATCTGTGCCCGATGTCGGGGAGCCAGGCGCGCCCCGGCGGCCTCCTCCTTCGCGAACTCGTGCAGCACATCGAAGTCCTCGGTCCCCCTGACCCGAATGCGCACGACCGGCTCGATTCCGTCTCCGTCTGGCTCGGGAACGAGCATGGCGGTTTCCTCGCGCCAGCCCTCCAGGTACTCGCGGATTTCGGCGATGAAATCGCTCGGCAACGCCCCGATCGCCGCCTCGATCGAAAATCCCTGGGCGGGATCTCGCTGGAAGTAGTCGATCTCGTTCGGGCTCGGTCGTGGACGCCCCATCCCGGAGTGCAACAGTAGATCGAGCGCCTCGAGGATGGTGCTCTTTCCCGCGTTGTTCGGCCCAAGAAAGACGGTTCGGGCTCCGGGCACGAGCTCGAACTCGCGCAGGCCCCGAAATCGCTCAATCCTTAGCCAACGGATCCGCACAAATATAGGTTCGCAGTCTGCTCGGTCACGAGGCGAGCCATCGCGGCAGGTTGCTCTCTACACGCCTAGTGCCTGACGCGCATATCCGGAGACCGAGTCGGGCCAGTTTCGCAAGGTCCTCAGCAGGCTTTCGCTGCGCCGAGATAGTCGAGCGACGACCGCCGGAGGACCGCTGGGGAAATCTGTAGGGAAATCTTCCACCGTATCCGCACCCCCTGCTATGGTGCGTTTCAGCCCATTTGCAGGCGTTTCCGCCATGGGCCCGGCTGGACTCGAACCAGCGACCTACCGATTATGAGTCGTCCGGGCTAGACGCCCGAGGGACTACTCGCGGCCCTCTCTGGCCCTCTGGGAGCAGCCGACGGCCAGTAGGCCGGTCGCAGACCTGTCGCGCCCCCTTACTGACCGCGAGCCCCTCGGAGCGGCCACCGGATTCGACAGGGGCCGGGTAGGTGTCCACGCGCGCCTTATGTCCAGCTTGATGTCGTGAGCGCTTTAGCCGCTTGCGTCCGCTTCCTTGGCCAGCGTTTGCAACGACCCATCTTCTTCCGTAGTCCCTGTCGCGCCGATCGGCCGGCTGCTCAATGCCATGACGTAGACGGCATCGTGGGTAGACCCGCTCCCTTCTCGCGCGACTCCGGACGCGACCACGACGCCACGGACGACAACCGTTTCACCCGCCGAGAGCGTGATCGCCGAGTTGACGGACGAAAGGCCTACGAACGCGACAGGGCCGAGCTTGCTTCCAGTCAGCACATGTTCCGTTGCGAGCGGGGTCTGATCTGAAGAGGAGACAGTCATTTCAGAACGCACCCTGCCGACGAACTCGGTCGGCACGCCGTCAAATTCGACCGCTTTCTCTGCCAGTTCGGAGATCGAATGGTGCACCACAGCGATGCCGCTCGTCTGCGCTGGATTACCGCCGTCCGAGTTACCAACATCGGAGTCGACCGCGTAACTGAATGATTTGCCATAGAGCGTCGGCGTCCCCTGCCAGGACGGCCGGTGCCTAACGTCGTTTTCGAGGTCGAATGCTTCCCCTGCGCTGATTGCGAATGCGAAGTAGAGGCTTCGTGCCCCTTTGTAAGGGAGCGACGGAAGGCTCGTCACGAGCGGGGCAACGATGACGACTGCGAGGCCGGCGGCCAGGGCCGTCGTGAACGCTCCGCGCGCCGTGGAGACATCGAACATCGTCCGGTACCACGCCTTGCTCGGGGGTTTCGCCGAGCCCTCTGACGCCTCTGTTGACTCCGCGTTCTCGCCTTGGGCGGACTCGGGCCGAGACTCGCCATGTTCGGGCTCGACCGGGATCGGCGGTGGATGCAGGAATCGGTCGGTCACGTTCTCGCTCAACTCGATTGCCTTCGTCCAGCCTTGGACCCATGATCGCTGGGTGGAGGTCAGGTCCGGGCCTTCGAGAATCGCGATACGTGAGCGCTCTGGTACCCACGTCCGCCCTTTGATGATGATCGGCTTGCCGGCGAGCCACGGCTCAACAAAGCGCCGCCGCAGGTCGGCCTCGGTCAGGTTGTAGGTCTCCTCGGTGAAGAGGACCTGGCGCTGGAGGCGGACGTGAAAGGCCATTTGGCCCGACAGTCTGAACTAGTGGTCCATCCGCCAAGCTCGTTGGTTCATGTGCATGCCCAAACCCATGCGTGCGAGCCGTGTTCAACTGCTGGAACCACCAGCGAACTAGGACAACGACCCACTAGGGGCCGGACTGTGTTCGCTTGTGGCTATACCCCCCGCAGACAGTCCTGATCGTCTCGATCGCCTCCGGCTCAACCGGCAGCGCCGCCAGCCCTGCGGCGATATCGAGCGCTTAATCGTCGCGCCCGGCGTCTCGGCGATTCATCGACCGAGCCACCTCAGCGACCAGACGTCGTAGGCACCGGGCTTCTCGGCGGCGATCAGCTGGAGGAAGCGGAGCGCGAGATCAAGATCGACGGGCCTGCCACGATCCTCGGCGACTTCCTTCGCAAGGATGATCGCGAAGCCCAACTCGCCCCGGTCCAGGGCAGCTGATAGCTCAACGGCGGCTTACACGGTCGGGGTGCCGTACGAACGTATGTTCGCATATGCGGCAGGTCCCCGGACGCAACCGTCGAACTATGCTCGAACCGTGGCCGATAAAAGCGCGATCGAGTGGACCGAAGCGAGTTGGAACCCCGCCACCGGCTGTAGCAAGGTCTCGCCTGGCTGCGCCCACTGCTACGCCGAGACCTTCGCCGAGCGCTTCCGCGGCGTCCCCGGCCACCCCTACGAGCAAGGCTTCGACCTCAAGCTCTGGCACGACCGGCTCGATGTGCCGCTTCGCTGGAAGCGCCCGCGGGTCATCTTCGTCAACTCGATGTCGGACCTCTTCCACGAGTCGATCCCAGACGGATTCATCCAAGCCGTCTTCGACGTCATGGGTCAGGCGCACTGGCACACGTTCCAGATCCTCACGAAGCGCCACGATCGGCTTGCCGTCCTCGCTCCGGACCTGGAGTGGCACCCGAACGTCTGGATGGGCGTCACGATCGAGAATCGGCGCTTCGTCCACCGCGCCGATCGACTCCGAGAAGTTCCCGCCGCCGTGCGCTTCATCAGCGCCGAGCCGCTCCTTGGCCCGCTAGAGGGCCTGGACCTCGATGGCGTCCAGTGGCTCATCGCCGGTGGCGAGTCGGGCTACAAGAACAGGCCAGTCCGCGAGCAGTGGATTACAGACCTCCGCGACCGCTGCGTCGAGGAGAAGGTGGCCTTCTTCTTCAAGCAATGGGGCGGCGTACGCGCGAAGACGGGAGGAAGGTTGCTTGAGGACCGCACCTGGGACGAGATGCCCACACCGCGTGTCCTCGCCACGGCATGAGCGGCAGCGCCTTGCGCACGTGGGGTTACTGGACCCGCGCCAAGCTGCAAATGCTGAAGGACTACCTCGACCGCTTCGCGACCGCCTCTCAGCGCCAGGGCGAGCGGATATATCTCGACGCGTTTGCCGGCGAGGGCGACGGCGTCGATCGCCTGACCGGCGAGGAGTTCCTTGGCTCCGCGCGGATCGCCCTAGAGGCCGGCAACGGAACGGGGTTCACGAACTTCCGGTATTTCGAGCAGAAGGAGGGCCGGGCCCGCGCGCTTGAGGAGCGGCTCCGCGAGGACTATCCGGGGCGAAATATCAAGGTCGTTGCCGGGGACTCGAACGAAACCATCCGGAAGGTGCTTGAGGAACTTCGCCCGCTGAAGTGGGCGCCGACGTTCGCCTTCCTCGACCCCGACGGCATGGAGTTGGAGTGGGAGACGATCGCCGCTCTCGCCGACCATAAGCGCGGCTACCGCTCCGACGCCTCCGGCAAGCCCGAGTACAAGGTCGAGCTATGGATGCTGTTCCCCTCAGCCGGTCTCGTGCGTACGCTCGCGTTGGAGGAGGGGAAGATGTCCGCCAAGGACGAAGCGAGAGCGACACGCCTCTTCGGCTCGGAACGGTGGCGAGCCATCTACGACGCGAGGGTCGCCAGCGAGATCGACGCGAGACAGGCCCGCGAGGAGTACGTCAACCTGATGCGCTGGCGCTTGGAGCACGAGCTTGGCTATCAGAACACGCACGCGTTCGAGTTGAAGAACACGGCGGGCGTTCCGGTCTACCACATGATCTTCGCCACCGATAACGACGCGGGCAACAGGATCATGTCGGCGATCTACGCCAACACGGCTGCCCAGATACCGGGCATGCAGAAGGAGGCGCGAGACAACAAGACCGGCCAAGGGACGATCGACTACGGCATACCGCTCGGCGGGCCAGCCGCCAAATATGAGCACGCCCCCCCTTGGGAGCCGCGTTCGTAAGCGATCCGGAGGCGCGGGTTACCACTTGGGTTACCACCGCCGGATTTTCGAGGCCACGGACGAGGCTCCAGAACGCGAAAGGCCCCTTGGTTGCAGGGTCTTTCGACAACGGGCGCGCCTGGACTCGAACCAGGGACCTACCGACTATGAGCTGCAAGCAGCCGCACTGTTTGGCTGCTCGTGATAGCGGGGCTTTCCCCATGACGACTCCGCTGGCCCTTAGGCCACTTTCGGGAGCGATCAGGGCCGATTGCCTGCCTGGGAGTGCCGGACCTCGGGCGAAACGGTACCGCACGGGTACCGCAGACTGGCGGCCGCCTCGGCCGCTATTATCCGTGCCTGACCGGCCTTAGCTTCCCGAGTCGATCAGCCCGAAACCGCGCCACAGAGCCAAATGCGGGCCCTGGACCAGCAAGCGGCGGACGGGGGTCGAACCCGCGACCTCAAGCTTGGGTGTCTTGCGGCCCCAGTTGGTGCCGGGATCGGGGTAGACCTGCAGCTGGTCGGTGTCGAGCCGCAGCTTGCCGGTCAGCTCCAGCTCATCGAGGCGGCCGCGTAGCGAGCTGTCGGTGTCCTTGATCGTGAAGCGGTTAGACCCGCGCAGCCGCAGCGCCATGCCGCCGGTCAGGACGAAGTCGCCGTCGAGGACGCCGGTGTCGAGGAGGTGAGCGATGGTTGCGATACGCACGATGTCCCGGGTGATGTCCTCGAAGTCGAGGCCGTGCTCCTCGGCGTAGCGCTCGACGTCGTAGCCGGTGGGCCAGGCGGCGATCACTTGCCGTATTCCAGCCAGGCGTCGATGGCCTGTAGCGGGACGTTGAGCAGCAGCCCGGTGTCTCGGTCGCGTGGCCATTTCCCGGCCTCGGTGTTCGAGACGTCGAACAGCACCCGGCCGGTGAGCGGGCGGTCGATGAGCAGCCGCGCCTCGCGGGGGCGCCCGGCCTCCCGCAGCAGCAGCGCGGCGCGCGCACATACCGCGCGGTTGCGCCGGCGAGCGAGGTCGAGCAGCAGGGGAAGGTCGAGGCCTCCTTCGCGCAGAGCGCGCTCCCACGCGCGCACCCACATCTCCGGGCGCACGCACAACCGGGGCCGGTCGAGCGCGTCGATCAGGGTACGCTCGATCCCGGAACGGGCGTAGAACGTCTGCCCGCGGATGCGCTTGCGCTCCACACCGAGCCATCCGCTGCAATCGTCGTTGTCGTAGGCGACCCTGGTCAGGTGCACCGGGGCGCCCGCCAAGTCGCCGAGCTTGGGAAGCTGCGTGCCGCCGACGCCGACATACAGGTCGCCGGGGCTCTCGTCGGTCAGCCCGTGGTCGACGATCGCCGACGCGAAGCCCAGGTAGTAGCTCCAGCGGTTCTCGAGGGCGGCGGCGACGAGCGTCCGCCGGTCTGCCGCCTGCCGCAGGCTCCTGGCGCCCGCCGGCAGGAGCACATACGCGCCATGCGCGACGCGCACCGCCTGCTTGCGTGCGGCCATGTCGGACAGGCGGCGCGCCGGCCGCTCGTTGCTCCTGAGATGCTTGCGGACCATGCGCTCGTCCTCGGGCAGCTGGACGTAGAGCCGTCCGGCGCTCGCGAGCTCGTCGAGCAGACCGCGGTCAGCATCCGTGATGGTCCGTGTAGCCATGATCAAATACTCCCATAGTACAAGCAAAGGGTACTTTGACGACGTTATCTCATGTTTCTCATGACCGAACACGCCCAAAGTACATCCTGCATGGACTTTGGGAATGATGGATCATGCCAGCGCACCATCGCAAGCTGACGGCGTCTGTTCAGTCCTCGCCATCGTCGTCGCGGCTGCGCCGCCCGCACCGGTCGAGGATAGATCCACAACCCCAGATCGCCACCGGCCGCCCCGGGCACGATGCCGTACTGCTCCAAGGGGTCGTACGGGCTGACACCGTTGACACCCTCAGTTTCTTCAGTTATCAAAGACCGTGAGCCGATCCTTCCTTGCCACCCTCGGCCCAAGTACCGCAGTGCCGCGATGGTTGGTGGTCATCGTCCCGTTCCCGTTCGGCTGCTCGAGCCGACCCCGTGGGTTCGCCGGACCAGACCCTCACCGGACACCGTCGACCAACATAGAGATCGCTTGCGATGGAACTCTCGGCCGCGCGCTCTCCGAGTGCGATGGTCGAGGTTCGTGCCTCCCTCGAACCGACGGCCGAGAATGTCAACGACCTACTCCTCGCGCACGTCGTCGGGGGGCACTTTGATCCCTCAGCCGTTGCCGCGACTCTGACGGCGTACATCGCCGATGTGGTCGAATCGGCCACTCGCGAGGATTGGAGCATCATCACCCGCCACCTCATCGCCGATGTCCGCGAGACGCTCGCCGGCGGCGAGGGCGGCGAGGAGAGCGCCCGATGACGGCCGCGAGCACACCAGACCGCGCAGACGTGCGCCGCGATCCCGAGGTGGCCGGTCAGCTAGCCGCCGATCTCAAAGAGCAGGCCTCGACCTCGCGCAACTCCAAGCCCGGATCAATGCGATATCCGACGCCGAAGGAGTACTCCCCCTGACCGATGAGTACCTCGAAGAGATCGAGAGCATTCGCACCGCGACCAGCGAAGTCCTAGATGCTGTCACCCGAGCCCGCATCCGCGCGGTACTGCAGGGGGTCCGTCAGCGCTGGACCTACGAGCGGATCGGGAAGGCCACCGGACTGTCCAAGAGCCGAATCGGGCAGCTCGCGCCCGCACGCCCACGGAAGACGACCACGCCTTGACGCATCCCAGCGACGTAGATGTGGCGCCGGGACCGGGATCACCTTTGCTTGCCGGCGTGCGATCCGACGAGTTGATCCGCTAGGCCATCCTGCCGGACCTATTCAGAGCACTCGAAAAGGCGCCCCAGGTATGATGGCGTATGGTCGTGACCTGCTCTCGCTGCGGTCGGGCTCGTCGGCCTGAGGAGTCGACCGGGCCAGGCTCGGCACTTGAGTTCATGTCCGAGCAGGCTGGCATTGACGGGCGCGTGCTACTCGAGGGTCAGACGTGGGCGCGGATCTCAGACGAGGACATCTGCCCGCAGTGTCTGACAGCCGAGGAGGAGCAGGAACTAGCTCGCTCCTACATCCAGCTCGTGGAGGCAGAGATCGCGCGATCCCAGGCAACTGGAAGTGATCCTCACCCACACGAGGAGGCTCTGATCGCCTATGCGCTCGTGTTGCGATCCCGCCTGGCTACCCCCC
>CALAQT010000336.1 GCA_937888775.1 uncultured Actinomycetes bacterium
CTCTGACCGGAGAGGTGGCAGAGCGGTTGAATGCGCCGGTCTCGAAAACCGGTATACGTGCAAACGTATCGGGGGTTCGAATCCCCCCCTCTCCGTTACAGGATCGCCGGATTCTGCCCCTATGCGGGCAGTTTCCCCGTAGGCGAGGGGGTCGCGAGGTCGCGACCGAGTGCCGCTCAACCCCGTTCAAGACCGCTCCTGGAGGGGTCCGACTTCCCCACAACTTCCCCACAGTCTGATTCTGGGGGGCTGGCGCTTCGAGCTCGCTCATGTGATTCCGCAAGATAAGCGTCGAGCAGGACGGCAGCCTCTCCCTCCGATCCGGGAAACAGGTGGCCATATCGATCGAGCGTGACCGTGATCGATGAGTGGCCCATGAACGTCTGGAGCGCCTTCGGGTTCACGCCCGCCGCGATCATCAGGCTGGCGAACGTATGCCGGCACTCGTGCAGCGTGATCGGGCGCAGCCGTGCGTCGCGCCAGGCGTCGTTCGCCCGCTTGCTGATCGTCGACGTGGCGAACGGCGTGCCGTCGGCGCGACCGAACACCAGGCCGTCGCCGGACTCGATCCTGTGCTGGACGAGGTAGTCGCGCAGGACCGCAGCGATCGGCACCTTCCGGCGCCCGGCGATCGACTTCGGGTCGATCACGCCCGCCTTCACGTCCCACGAGCGCTCGACGCGGAGCACGCCGCCCGCGAGGTCGACGTCGACCCATCTGAGTGCTTGCAGCTCGCCGCGCCGGAGGCCCGCGTAGAAGGCGGTGGCCCACAGAACGCGATCCACGGCCGGCGCCGCGTCGACCAGGAGTTGCGCCTCCTGGGGCGTCGCGAAGCGCGTGCGGCGGCCCCTGACGGCCGGGATTTCTATCCCCACCGTCGGGTTGACCTGGATATCGCCGCGTGAGAGCGCCCGACGGCAGATTGCACGCAGAGGCAGGAGCGCGTTGCGGACCGTGGCGGCGCTGATGTCGCGCCCGGCGAGGTCGTCGGCGAGGCGTTGGATGTCCTGGCGTCGGAGCTCCTGCAGCTTCGCGGCGCCGATCTCGGGAAGCACGTACTCGCGGAGCGCTTGCTCGTAGCCGCGCACCGTCGACGGCTTGTAGCGATCCCCGGAGCGGTTGCGGATGCTGCCGTCGCGTGCTCGAGCGAGCCAGGCATCGGCGAACTCGCGCAGGACTATCGGCCTCGCTGCGACGAGCACGCCGCGGCGCAGGTCAACTCGCGCGTCCTCGCGCCACAGGAGCGCCGCCGCCTCAGTCGCGAACGTCTTCTGGATGCGCCTCTCGTCGCGGGCGCTCCAGACGAACGCCCTGAAGCCGGGAGTGCAGTCGCATGGCTCGCCCTGCCGCGATCGACAGGTCCGGGCATGCCTGACCTCGATCCCGGGTTGCTTGCGCTCCGGGTCTTGCTTCCTGGCGGCCATCAGCGCCTCACTCGGTCGGCGATCTCAGAGGTCGCCAAGCGTACGGTGGGCGTTGTTTTCGATCCAGCGTTGGAGCTCTGTCAGCGGGATCAAGCGTCGGCGGCCGCGGCGGACGATCCGGAGCTCATGCAGGACGTGCTGTTCGAGGAAGTCAATGCTCACACCGAGCGCGTCTGCCGCCTCGGTCTTCGAGAGCGCAAGCCGCGGGACGGTTGACGCCGACGCGGATCCGGTGCGCGCCGAGGTCACGTGAGCGGCTCCTTGTACTCGGCGAGGTAGTCGTCGCCCCACCCGACCGTGCCCTTGACCAGCTGACGCACCAGATCGGCTTCCCACGACCCGGGCCGGCCCGCGATCAGAGCGTCTGACGACCCCAGCTCGGCGGCGGCACTCGACAGGACGCCGGCGAGCCATCCGCCGAAGTCGTGCTGCTCGCTGACCGCCGTGAGGATCGCGGCGCGGGCCTCCTGCGTGTAGTCGTGGCTGGCGGCGTCGCCTTTGTCGGGCATCGTGAGTTCCTCCTCGACTATTTGGGGGTGCGGGTCATGTCTGGTGCCGCGTCGGCAGGACGGTGCCTGGCGGATCAGTAGGTTCGTGCCCGTCTAGGGGTGATTAAGCACGGATAGTACATTATCTAATCACATGAGACGGTGTTGATCCGGCTCTAACCGCTCTTAATCGTTCTTACAGATGGCCTCGCAGCCGTCGCAGTGCCCGTCCGGGTGCCGCGAGCGCCGGCGCCGTTTAGGTGCGGGCAGGTCGGCATGGCGTGCCGAGCCGCTGGACGGGAGCGAGATCGGGGGCTGTCAGTCAGCCAGCTGCCCGAGAACGTCTTCACGAGCGACCTGACGACCGCGAGCCCTCGTCGCGGCCGAGCGCGGCGCGGCCGCGGCTCGGTCAGGTCACCAGATACGGATGGCCTACGACTGCAGCCAGTCGCGGTCGCGGAGGAAGTGGAGCGACCGGAGCTGGTCGCGTGTCTTGCCGATGAGATCGCCTTCGCTGATCATGATCTCTTCCCCGTACCACTTGAGTCCTTCGCCTTCGGTGCCGTCGCTCCAGCGAACGACCGCGCGACGCGTGCCGAGCGATCCGACCGGAAGGTCCTCGAACCGTAGGACTTCCTCGACGACAGGTGCCGTTGAGCTCACGGCGGTCAGCCTATCGTCGTCGTCGTCTTCGTCCGCGGGCGCTTCGATGAGCGAGTACAGGATGCCGTCAGGCGCTCGGTAGGTGTCGCCGACCTGGGACAGCGCCGCCGACATCTCGGCCACGATCCGATCTCGCAGCTGGTGGTGACCTGATTCGAGCAGGTCCGATCCGGCGCTATAGACGATGGACTCAGCTTCGGCTTGGATTGCGTCGCCGAGGGCCTCCTGCCAGATCTCGTCACCGACGTCGTGGGAGGCGGCTCCTCGGAGATGGACTTTGAGGATCATCACTCCGGCCCCTCGCCCGCTTCGCTCTCAGGGCAAACGGCCATGGGGACATCTGAGAGCAGCCCGGCCTGCTCCAGATAGTCGGCGACGAGGGCCTTCAGTGCTTCGTAGCCGTCCTGCTCGAGCCCGCGCTCGACGAGGTAGGCGCGGCCGGGACCATGCGCCGCGACGTCGGTCACTCGGACGCTCGCCATTGACGCGCTGTCCGTAGAGAATCCGCTCCTCGCCGCCGCCGAGCGTGTAGCGGCCGAGCTCGACGCGGCGCCCGGCGCCTCCGCGGTGGTGTTCTACGTGGAACTCCTCGCCGCGCGTACGTCGATCCGCGACGACGGCAGCCGTTTCGGTGCGAAGCGTGGTCATGAGCGCTGGCTCCAGGTCGCCGTGCTTCCGCGGCCGGCGATCTCCCACGGCTGCACAATCGCGACATCGCCGTGAGCCTCCCGGGCGTCCTGCTCGGCCCGCAGCTCTGCGAAGGTGAAGCCAGTCGTGCGGACGGCTTTGAGCCTGTGGATCTCGGCGGACGCCTGCGCACGCGTCTGCGGTGTGGTGAAGGTCTGGCCGGCGCGGCTGGCCAGCGTGCGCAGGTAGCGCAGCTGTTTGAAGGTCGGGGGCAGCTCGGTGCTGCTCATCTCGGCTCCTGTGGGTCGGGAGGTGGGCATGCCCTGCCCCCACCGCGACGACGGACGGCTGTCAAGCCGATGAACCGGACTCTCGCCGTACCGCCGCCACGGATGGCGGCGGGGCCCTCATCGGCTTGACAGCTATGGCCGGCGGCGCGGTAGGGCTTCAAGGGCTGCCCGCACCCCGACCGACCGGAGAGTTCTACGTGGAACAGTGTCTACAGCCCCCAACCCATGCGAACATGCGTTCGATGACCTCGGACGGCCACGCAATCACCCGGCTCCGCCGGCTCCTGGCATCTGGCCGAGGCACCTCCGAGCAGATCCGCCTCCTCGTCTCGGAGCTTCCGCGTCGCCCGGACCTCGAGCTCGCGCTCGCGATCTGCCTAGCGCTGCTCGACCGCGAGCCCGCCGTCTATCCACGCGCTGCCGCGAGGTGGGGAAGCAGGTTCGCCCTAGAGCGCAACCTTCCCCTCGTCGACGCACAGCTGGCGCTCGCCGCGCTCGCGGTCCTTCCAGGGGACGGCGGCCGCGCCGGCGCCGAGGCACTGATCGACCTCGCCGACCCGCTACGGTCTCCACCGAGTCGACCGGCTCCTGTCGGAGTGGATCGAGCGCCGCGGGCTCGCGACCTAGCCTTGCCGGTTGTTGCACGCGCGGCACGCGCAGTCGTGCGCGGACTGGCATTCGATCGTTCGCCGGCCGGTCTGGTCGAACGCGGGCTGTCCGTAGGGGATGTCGGACCAACCCTCGCGACGCATCCGAGCCCACAGCGTCACGACCGTGTAGAGGTCGCCCGTTCCGAACAGCGCGCCGTGCCGACTGCGCAGTTCCCACAGCCCAGGGCCGATCCGCGCGATGGTCATGCGGCCACCGCCTCTTGGTCCGCGGTCGCCGGGTCCGTGTCGACGCTGACCTGCTGGTCGTGGATGGTGGCGCCCTCGATCCGGCGGGCGAGCCGACCGATCAATCCGGCCGTGCGCTCGAGAACCTCGAGATCGGAGCTCTCGGCCCACGCGGCGAGGTACGGGATCGAGTAGTCCTCGGTTGAGACGCCTAGCGCGCCAACGCATGTGTATGCGACCGACTCGGCAACGAGCTCTTCGCCTGCGTAGTCGAGCGCGGGGTCGTCGGACCGGCGATCGTGGCGGACGAGCGCGTGAGCGAGCTCGTGAAACCTCGGATATTGCGTTTGATGCCAGGGGCCGTTCTCGCATTGTGCGGAGGGCTTCGGTGAACGTCGGGCACCGGTCCGGTAGGTGTCGTGGCCGGTTGCTGGGGTTCTTGGCGCTTTCGGAGCCGGTTGCATTAGATGCACGCTCCCTGCAGTGGTTGCTCAAGGGCCTTCGGCGCGGTTTCGGAGTCGTCGATGGGTGTGATGGCCGCCTCGACGCGTCGTGCGAGGGTGTCGATCAGCTGGGCGAACTCGGTGACTGCTTCGAGCGCCCCGGTCTCGCCCCAGCCGGCGACATAAGGGACTGTCTCGCCGGAGGTGTCCAATCCGACGGCGCCGAGCACGATCAGGGTCGCCGTGTCAACGATGACCTCGGCTCGCGCTCGGCCATATTCGGCATACCCGATCCCGAGCCCGTGAATCGTCTCGTGAATGAGGATCCGCAGCT
>CALAQT010000337.1 GCA_937888775.1 uncultured Actinomycetes bacterium
GCGGCCAGATGCACGATCCGGTGAGCGTCGAAGGTCACGCCGCTGCGCGCGATGTCGAAGCGGAAGTCCAGACCCTCGGCTGCCGCCACGTCGGTCAGATGCTGCTCGGCCTCGCGCGCCCGCTCCAGGGTCATGCCGTACTTCTCGGCCAGCCGCGCGGCCCGGTCGCCCTCCCGCTCGCGCGGCGCCGCCGGATCGAGCTCGAAGCTCCGCCAGGTCACCGAGACCTGATCGCGGTGCTCGAACCGGGCCAGGGCGGCTTCGAAGCGGCGCTTGCCGACGTAGCACCAGGGACAGGCGATGTCAGACCAGATCTCGACTTGCACGAGCAACCCTTCGTTGAGGGGGCAACTACCTCAACAGTCTAGCCACCACCTCCCGCGGTCAAACCGCCTTAGCGCGGCGCTGCTTCAGTAGCTTTGAACTCGGTGGCGACGATGCGCTGATCATGAACGGCTTCGGCCGCCCGGGAGCAGAGCCAGACGATCGGCGGACCCATGACCGCCGGGTCGAGCAGCCCGGCCCTGGTCTGCACCGGCGTGTCCTCCGGGATCATTCCCGTGGCAGTCGCGCCCCCGGGAAGCAGGATGTTGACCCGCACTGGTGTCCCCACCAGGTCGGCGGCCATCACTCGGGCCAGCGCCTCGACCCCGGCGCCCGCCGGTCCGTAGGGAACGAACCCGGGCCGGGTCATCGTCTGCTGGTTCATCGAGATCACCACGATCCGGCCCTTACCCGCCGCCAGCATGCGCGGGACCACGGCGCGGGCGGCCAGGAACGAGCCGGTGACCTTTGTCTCCACGACCTCTCGGAAGCCGTCGGGTGAGACCTGCCAGAACGGCTGGGGCTCGATGAGAAACCGCGGGTTGACCGTCCGCATTCCGATGCCGGCGTTGCTGACCAGCACCTCGATGCCGCCCAGCCGTTCGTGGGCCTGATCCACGCCGGCTTGCACCGAGGCCTCATCACGTACATCCAGTTTCAGACCCACCGCCGCGGGCCCGAGCTCGGCCGCCACGGCCTGCGCCCGGGCGCCGTCCCGGCCGGTGACGGCGACGGCGGCCCCGGCCTCGATCAGCGCCACGGCCATCGCCCGCCCCAGACCGCTGGTTGCACCGGTGATCAGGACTCGGGTGCCGCTGAGGTCCGCCATCACGCGAAGGCTAGTTCGGGTGAGACTACTTGGCGCCGCTCTCGATGTACTGCATGACGCTGGCCCCGAGGCCCAGGTCGAGCGTCACCGAGCCGCCGACCAGGACCAGCCGACATGCGTCATCGGTGATCGAGCCCTCCCAGCCATGGGGGTCCACGTCGCGGAATGCCACGCGAAGCACCTGGGCGACGCGATTGTCGCGAGTGTTCGGTCTCGGAGGCCCGTTGAGCTCCAGCTGCAACTCGCTGTCGAGCTCCTTCAGGCCCTTGTCGCGCAGGCGCTGGAGATTGAGATCGATCTCGGCCGCGACCGGGGCCAGGGCGAAGTCTTTCGGAACCTTCGGATGTAGGGCCATCTGCTCACCGTCGCTTCGTCATTAGTGTTTGCCCTGGCATTCAAACGCGCCGGGGGTGCACGGGCATCGGGAGCCAGCACTGAGCACAGGCGCGACGAGCTACGGATCCCGGGGCGAGAGAGCCGACGATGATCCGTGCTACGCGCACTCTGCGGCGCGGCGCGCCGCCGCGGCGGTCGTCTCAGAACTCGTCGAGCAGCCAGCCGGAGAAGTGCAGTACGCCCGAACTCATCCCCACGCGCGTCACGTGGAGTGAAAGACTGGCGTGATCAGGCTTTATTCCATTCAGGAGGTTGGCATGGCGGATAGCGTCTACCGGGTCACCGAGGTTGTCGGCGTAAGTAGCGAGTCCTGGGAGGCCGCGGCTCGCGTGGCGGTTGAGACCGCGGCCACGAGCGTACGCGAGCTGCGCGTGGCCGAGGTCGTGCGTCAGGACCTGACCATCCAGGACGGCGGTGTCCTGAACTTTCGGGTTCGGCTCGGGATCTCGTTCAAGTACGACCGCAACGAGTAGTGGCCGGCCCCGTAAGTGCGAGCGTACTTGCGGGGATGGCCACTGGTCGGCGCGGTCGATCCCAGCGCATGCCTGCTCCGGTCCGTTGAGGCCGGAGCAGGCTGCTCACGTGGCCAGGCCACCAAAACGGCGAGTCAGGCGTATTGCGCCACCGCAGCGCCCACCCGCAGCAGCAGCGCCTCGGAGAACGGCCGTCCGAAGATCTGCAGGCCGAACGGCATCGCAGCGTCGGTGCCGATCGGCACCGACATCGACGGACAGTCGAGCTGGCTGATCGGAGCCACGCACGAGAGCAGCGCAGGGCGCAGGGCAAGCAAACGGCCATTGACCGACACCTGCTCGGCGGTCAGCAGCGGGGCGGTGACGGGAGCGCTGGGGGCCAACAGGACATCGAGGCCAATGATCTGGTGGGAGACGTCCTCGATCAGCCGGCGCCGTGCCTGCTGCGCGGTCAGATATGTGGATGCCGACACCAGCGCCCCGGCCTCCAACCTCGTTCGCACCGCCGGCGCGTAGCGTCCGCGCTGTGCCTCAAACCAGCCGGCGTGCGCGTGATTGGCCTCTGCGCCCTGGACGATCCGCTGGATCGCGGCGGCCCCGTCCAGTGACGGCAGGCTCACCGGCACCACGTGTGCGCCGGCGTGCTCCAGGCCCTGGGCCGCGGCGCGCACACCGTCGGCGATCACGCCCGTCGCGAGCCCCAGCAGTTCCGACACCAGGCCGATCCGCAGACCGCGCACGTCCGCGGCGGGGGCCGGCGCCACGGGCGCGCCGGTGAGCACGTCGAGCAGGATTGCCGCGTCGGCGACCGTACGCGCCAGAGGCCCGACGGTGTCATAGGACCAAGCCAGCGGCACGACCCCGGTGCGGGGGACCAACCCTGCCGTCGGCCTGATTCCGACCAAGCCGCAGAACGAGGCAGGCACGCGCAGCGAGCCGCTCGTGTCGGTGCCCAGACCGGCGAGCGCCAGGCCGGCGGCGGTGGCCGCGGCGGGCCCTGAGCTGGAGCCACCGGCCATGCGCGCGGGGTCGAGCGGGTTGGCGCAGTCACCGCGATGGGGGTTGCACCCATCGATCCCGTAGGCGAACTCGTTGGTGTTGCCCTTGCCGAGCACGATCGCGCCGGCCGCCCGCAGCCGCCTTACCGCCTCGGCGTCACGCGCCGGCGTGCGCGACCATGCGGCCGAGCCGGCGGTGGTGGCCATCCCGTGGACATCGATCACGTCCTTGACGCAGACCGGGATGCCGTGCAGAGCCGGACGCTCAGAGCGGGCGTCAGCGGCGCGGGCCTGGCGCAGCGCGTCCTCGGCGTCGACGTGAAGATAGGAGTTCAACCTCCCGTCGTGCTCCTGCACGCGGGCGAGGACGAGTTCGGTCAGCTCCACCGCCGACAGCCGCCCAACGCGCAGCTGCTCGCGTGCCTCGGCGAGCGTCGGCAGCGCTGAGCCCAGGCTCGTCACGTCCACCGCTGCGGCCCCAGCGCCGGCTCAACGCCGTCCAGCGGCAGCGCCCGTAGTTGAGCGGCATACTCCAGCAGCTGCGCGAGCTCCGCGCGCATCGCGTCAAGCGCGCCCGGGGGCAGCTTCGAGTGATCGAGCCGGCTCAGCAGAGCGTCGGTGTCAACGGTCGGATTCGTCATCGTCATCATCTGCAGGGTGTTGACCAGCGCGGCGACCATCTGCCGGGCGGTGAACGACGTCGCGGGACTGTAATGCAGAGCCGCCGGCGCGACGAGAGGTCCTAGAGTTCTGGTGCATACGACCGAATCGAGGAGCTTGATCGAGCCCGAAGAAGACATCGCCGCCCGCCGATCGACAACGGCCGCCATCGGACAGGACCCGGTGATCGATCGTGGGGCGCTGGATGCTCTTTCGGCGGCCACTGGTTCGCTGACGCCGCAGGAGTGCATGGAGCGCGCCCGCGCGGCGCGTCGGCGGTCGACGTTTCGGGCCTGGACCGCAGAGCCGAGCCCGCAGCTGCTGTCAGCGGTCAGCGCCCAATCGTCACCTGTTGAGCCCCGTCGGACCGGCTGAGCTGAATCGACGGCGCGGTCTTCCGACCGGCGTCGTCGCCGGGCTCAGAACGTGTCCTTGCCCGGCTTGATCTGGGGCGGGGCGTTGGAAGTCACGCCCGGCGTCACGCCAAAGTACTCACCGCTGATCTTGTTGCCGTCAACCGTCAACTTGAGAAAGCCGTACTCCGAGTCGTCGCCGTACTCGAAGGTAACGCCTGGGGCGAGCTGCTCACCCGGGTTCGCGCCCGGCGCGAGCTTGTGCAGATTGTGGTAGCCCGAGTTGCCGATCACCACGTAGGGAATCGGCTGGGCTAGGTCTGACCGAGTGAAGCGCTGGTAGTCATGGACGTGGCCGGAGATCACGAGCTGCGGCAACCGCCCCGAAGCCTTGAATGCCGAGTCCAGGCCGGTGCCCATTCGCTGGGAGCCCCCGTGGTGGGCGTCGATGCTGTAGGGAGGGTGGTGCAGCGTGACGATCAGCGGCAGGTTTGGATCGGCGGCCTTCAGCTCGCCGCTCAGCCAGTCGACCTGGGACTGCTCCAGGTGTCCGCCCGACGGCACGTTGGAATAGATGCCGATGATCGTCACCGCGCCGCACTCGAGCGTCCAGTCGCAGTAGGGCTGGGTCTGGACATCGCGGCCGTACTCCTCGTTGCCGGGCGGAGGCGCGGCGGCGGCCGCGCAGAAGTTCGCCATCCAGGTATCGAGCGGCTTGCGGCTGGGGTCGTCCGTCGTGTCGCCGTCGTGGTTGCCCGGGATGCTCAGGAACGGCACCGCCAAGTGGGCGTAGGCCTCGTAGAACTGCGGGGTCCACTGCGCTGAGTCGGCATTGAAGTAGACGACGTCACCGACGCTGTACACGAAGGCCGGTGGCGGCTGCGCCTCCATCGCCAGCGTCACTGCGTTCTGCGGGGTGGGGTCGCTGATCCCGCCGTGGTCGCCGACCACGAAGAACGTCAGCGGCTTGCTGTCCGTGACCCCCAATTGCACGGCCTTGGCCCGCCCGCCCTGGCCGGCCGGCAGCGGCTGGATCCCTGGCGCCGGCGGCCATGACTTCTGAAGCTGTGCAGCAGCCGTCGTCGGCCCGATACCGAAGCCCCGCGCGGCCTGGCCGGCGGCGGCGCTCATCCGGTGGAGGCGGCCGGGCCGCTGTCGTTGTTGGACCACATCAGCTGGATCGGCACGGTTCCGGTGCCGTCGGCGAGCGCGACCTCGACAAAGACCTTGGTTATGTCGCTCGCTTCGTTGATCGGCAGGTCCCCGATCTCGCCCTGGCCGGTCTGCGAGTACCAGCCGAGTGAGGCTGCGCTCCCGGTGCGGTTGACGTCCTCTACGTCCGCGTCAGTGCGCGCCTCGTTGAGCTCGTGGTAGAAGGTCGCGACCACGTTCTTCCACGGCTGGTCGAATACCGCGATGCCGTTGCTACCCTCGGAATACACGCCGGCGGCGTAGTAAACGGTCGCGCCGCCGGCACCATGGATCGACCCGTGGTGGCCGCCGAGGCCGTGCTTGGAGTCCGCGGCATCGTCGGGATCGAGCTTGATCGTGTCCGCCCGGCGGTGCTCGTGGGCCTCCTGCTGTCCGGCCGGCGGCGTGAACCCAGGTGAGAAGTCATCGGAGAGCACGACTCCGGGTGGGAGCAGGATGTTGATCACGGTGCTGGCGGGATCGGCGGCCCCGATCGCACCGCCGGCGTGCAGTTCGGCCGCCAACGACTCGACCGTGTCCTTGTAGGCGGTGGCGCCAAGGGTCGTGACATGCGTGATCGAGGGCAGCATCCGCGAGCTGATCGGCGCCGGGAAGTACTGCTGGATCACCGTCTCCAGGTTCGCGTCGCTCATCGCCTTGGAAAGCCCGGTATCGATGCTCGCCATGTCGGTGGCCGACCAGGCGCCGGCAGGCCCGACGTAGCGGTTGACGAACACGAGGTCGGAGATCGTCCGGCCCCCAGAATCGGCCAGGTTCCACGCCGGCTGAGGCTGAAAGCCCGCCGCCAGGTACGCGGAGCCCGGCTGCGCCGGAGCCGCGGGCCGCGGCGGTCGTACCCGGCGATGAGCCTCGGAATCAGGCGCGAGCACCACGTTCAGCGCACGCTGGGATGGTACGCCGCCAAGTCCAGTCACAAGCAATCTCCGATCGGTCCCGTGCGCTCGGCCGAAGCGCACCATACTCGCTGTTCCCCTGCCGCGAGTATCGACCCTGGTTGCTCGCCGTGTCAAAGGCGCGTCAACGCGCCCGTCACAATTCGATGGCGTGCCCGGAGATTCGACATCACAACCTTCCAGCTCACCCGAGACCCCCACCGGGGCCGCCCGCCCCGCGCCAGGCAGCATGCCTCCGGCGCGCTCGGCCGGCGGCATCTTCGGTCTACCCCTTTGGCTGCGGACCACGTTCTCGCTCGCGATCGTGGCCGTCCTGCTGGTAGCGCTCGTGCTGTACGTCTCACACCACAACACGAACTCTCCGCCGATCACCAATCTGGCCGCTGAGGTTCAGGCCAACCGGGAGGCCGAGATCCTCGTTTCCCAAGATCAAGCCCCGCACGTGGCGCGGCTGGCCTCGGGAGCTACCCCCGCGGAGGCGATCGAGCACGCGGTCCGCACGTTCATGACAAACCAGATCGCTCGCGGAGCGATCAGCGGGCCGCTGCAACGCGAAACGTGCGCTCAGGTCGGCACGCGAGCCCGGGTACGGCGAGCGTTCAGCTGCGCGGTGCAGACCGGCAGCGTTGGCTATCAGTTCCGCGGTGTGGTCGACACGCGCACGCGGCGGATCACCTATTGCAAGCGAGATCCGCCCCCCATTCCTTCCCAGAACGTCCCGCTCAACGGCCGCTGCCTGGCGTGAGGCCCGGAATGTGATGCGCCAGCGGCGGTCCGCTCGGCTCGGGCGCGGGCGGCGATCCGTACGCGCCCGCCGGGGCGAGCGCTTCCTGACGCACCGGGAGACGGGCCCGCAGCGCGTACACGCCTAGCCGCCCTGGCTCATGGATCCACCGCGGCGCGCCGATGAGAGGAGCGTATGTCCGCTCGATCGCTGCTCCGCCGGCTGGCGCCCACCGCGGCGTCCCTGGTGGCTGCCGCCATCCTGGCACCGGCCGGGGCCAGTGCTCAGGTCACGCTTGGCAACTGGGACAGCATCCAGCAGCGCCAGGTCGTCAGGGCAGGGCTGATGGGCGATCTGTCCGGGAATGACTTTGGCGGCGCCCAGGGGCTGCGCCGCGCCCAGGCCGACAGGACGATGGCCGCGTTGGCGGCGATGATCGGCGGCGACCTCTCGGCTTGGGGTCAGCAGCAGGCACAGCCAGATGTGCGCACCGGCGTAAGTGTCGTCACGGTGGCCGGTTTTGACCGGCTGCTGGTCGATCAGCTCGGCCTCGCGGATGTCGCTGCTCATATCCAGCAGGCCACCGGCGCGGTGGGCCTGGGTCCGCCGTCCGATTACGGCAGCGAGGTGGTCGCGCGGTTCTTGGGCCTGCGCTATGACCATCCGGCGGGCACCGACCAGCTCGAGCTGTTTCCCACCGACCAGATCACCCGCGCCGAGGCCGCCTGGTCGCTGGCCCAGGTGCTGGACAACGGCGGCTGGAGCATCGCCTCGGCGCGGCAGACGCTGAGCACCTACCGACTGCCGCAGATGACCCAGGACCAGCTCACCGCGCTGCGGATCGCCGTCTCGCGGATCGGCTACCCCTACGTCTACGCCGGCACCACCGATGACACCTCGGATGGGCTGGCCCACGGTGGCTTTGACTGCTCGGGGTTCGTATGGCGGGTGTACAAGATCTCCGGCCTGCCGTGGGGTCAGGAGATCCACGGCCGAACCGCCGCACAGATGGCGGGTGAGATTCCCCGTGCCCGGCGCCTGGATTACGACCAGCTTCGCCCCGGCGACATCCTCTTCTTCGGCAGCGCCCAGTTCGACAGCACCGCCACGGAGGCCAACGTGATCCACGCCGGCATCTACCTCGGCGACAACTGGGTGATCCACTCCTCCGGACAGGGCGTGTACGTGCTCCCGCTCAAGGGCAGCTGGCTGGGCGACCAGTTCGCCTGGGGCCGTCGGGTCCTGCCCTGACTCGGGGGCGCCCGGCGCCGTGCTACGCCAGGTCGAGCACCGTCTGGGGGTCGGGGATCACGTGGTCCTCGGCGCCCTCGTCGGGCACGATCGCGGTGCCGATGGCAAAGAACTCGATCACGTGGCTGCCCCAGCCGTGGCTCTGCTCATGGATGTCCACGCCGACGATGCCCTCGGCCTTGGCCTCCACGGCCTCTGCCTGCATGCGCTCCATGGCGAGCTCGCGCGCGTCGTAGAGCGCCTGGGTGAAGTTGGGCAACTCGACGTTGCGGCCGGTGTTGCCGAGCGATTGGCGCCAGCTCTGGTGCGCCACGTGGAACACGCATGAGCCCATCACCATGCCGACCGGCCGGTGCCCGGTCTGCAGCAGCGCCCAGAACTCCTGCCCTGAGAGGTCACTGGTGAACGGGCGCCCCGATGGTGCGCGGTGTAGCTTGCCCTCGCGATGCTTGACGGCGGTGCCGATGGCGAGAAACTCCGCCATGTTCTGCCCCCAGTCGTAGCGGCCGATGTTCAAGCGCACGCCGACCACACCGTCGGCGTCGAGCTGATCAGCCTCCTCTTCCATGCGGGTCATCGCGAGCTCGCGCGCCTGGTACATCGCCTGGGAAAGGACCTGCATCTCCTGGCTCTGCTTCCACTGCGCCTGCTGAAAGCCGATGTGATAGATGCTCGAGCCCATGACCAGACCGAGCGGCTGAAAGCCGGCGTGACGGACGAGCAGGAACTCGTTGACCGACAGGTCACTCGTGTAAAGGCCGCTCTTGTTCTGGGCCAGCCGTTCGCGACCCGAGTCGGGCACGCCTTCGGTGCTGCTGGGGTCATATGCCATGAGAGGATTCCTTTCGAGCGAGCGCTTCAGTTGAAGGAGTTGCGCCCAGGGATATGACGCTGCGCGGCTTGGCCATCGCCTGAGCCTCGGCGAGCTCGGGGTCGTCGCGGACCGCGGTGCCCATCACGTGGAAGGTCACCTCGAGGTCCTCGGACTCATAGATCCCCCGTTTGACCGAATGGGTACGAGAGTGTTCGGTGATCTGCACCCCGACGAGCCCGTCAGCTCCCAGGCCACGGGCCTGACCGGCGGCGGCGCCGACGGCCCGCTCCCGCGCCGCGTAGACGCCCTGGGTGAAATCACCAAGCTCCTGGTTGACCCAACCGGTACCCGCCCAGCCGGCGCTGGTAGCCTGCTGCGTCTGCCACGTGGCGGGGACGTACTGCACGCTCGTGTGGGCCGCGATCCCGACCGGCCGAACCCCGATCCTGCACAGCTGCACGAATTCCTGGCCGCTGAGGTCGGTGAGCACGGTGTCGCCGGCGGGATGGCGCATGTGCGCCGGAAGCCGCACGGCGGTACCCACCGCGATGAACTCGATCGCACCGGCCGCCCAGTCATGAGCGCCCCGCACGATTCTCACGCCGACCACCGCGTCCGCGGCGGCGAGACTCGCCTCCTCGGTCAGCCGGCCGAGGGCCAGGCGCCGGCTCTCGTTGAACGCGCCGGATAAGACGCTCACTTCGGTCGGCTGGTTGTAGTAGACGGGTTGCCAGCCCACGTTGTAAATGGAAGAGCCCATCACCTGCGTCAGCGGCCGGACCCCGTAGCCGGCGAGCAGCGAGAACTCCTGCACCGACAGATCGCTGCTGAACAGTCCCGCCTGATCCCCGGTCGCCGCCAGCTGGCGTAGCCGCTCCTCGGCGGCCAGGGGCAGCCCGCCGGCTTGGACGCGCCTGAGTGACTCGGCCGCGCGCCGCTGCGCCGCGTGCGCCGCCTCGCTACGCGCGTTCTCGGCCGCCTGCTCCTCCTCGCTCTTGTGGTGAAACCAAGGCATCACACGAGCTCGCGGGGCGGCAGCCTCACGATGCCGACGAAGAACTCGTCGATCTGGTGCACGATCTGCCGGAAGCGTTCGAAGTCCACCGGCTTGGTGATGTAGGCGTTGGCATGAAGCTGGTAGGAACGGGCGACGTCGTCTGCGGCTTCGGAGGTCGTGAGAACGACGACCGGGATGCTCTTGAGGCCCTGGTCACTCTTGATCTCGGCCGGCACCTCGGTGCCGTTCATCCGCGGCAGGTTGAGATCGAGGATCACCAGGTCGGGTCTAGCGGCGTCCGCGTATCGGCCCTCACGGCGCAGGAGCGCCATCGCCTCAACGCCGTCGCTGACGACGGTCAAAGTGTTCCCGACCTTGTGATCCTGAAATGACTCGCGGACGAGCAGCACGTCGCCGGGATCGTCCTCGGCGAGCAGAACTTCGACGAGCTCGGCGTTCATGGTTGGATCTCCTCGCTGATTGGCAGAGTGAATCGTATGCGGGTGCCGTCGAGATGGTCGGTGTCAAGCCAGATGCGGCCACCGTGATACTCGACGATCTTGCGGCACATGGCCAATCCGATCCCGGTGCCCGGATAGGACTCCTTGGTATGCAGGCGCTGGAAGATGACGAAGATCCGCTCAGCGTATTCGGGATCGATCCCGATCCCATTGTCCGTGCAGCTGAACTCCCACTGACCGTCGTCCCGCTGAGCTTCGATCCGGATCACCGGCGGCTCCGGACCACGGAACTTGATTGCGTTGGCGATCAGGTTCGCAAACACGGACACGAGCAGGGCCCGGTCACCACGCACGACCGGCAACCCGGTCACCAGCAGCGTGGCGCCGGCCTCGTCAAACGCTTCAGATAGAGAGGACCGCGCCTCGGCCACCAGTTCTGAGAGGTCAAGCTGTTCGTGCGCGCGATCGCTACGGCCGACGCGGGAGAAGGCGAGCAGATCGTTGATCAGGACCTGCATCCGCTTGGCGCCGTCGACCGCGTAGTGGATGTACTGATCCGCCCGGTCATCAAGCTGCCCCCGATAGCGCTGCTCCAGTGCCTGGCAGAAGCTGGCGACCTTGCGCAGCGGCTCCTGCAGGTCGTGCGAGGCAACGTACGCGAACTGCTCGAGCTCGGCGTTGGATCGCTCCAGCTCCGTGGCCTGCTCCTGCAGTCGCGCCCGGGCGCTGGTGACGGTGGCCAACTCGCCGACGATGATCTCGCGCATCGCGTCGACGTCAGAACGGACGTAGACGATCTCACGCGCTCCACCTACGATCGCCAGCGGGGTGTCGAAATCACCTCTGGTCACGCGTCTGGCTTCCCGGCCCAGTGCAACCAGCGGCCCGGTCACGATCAGGCGCAGCAGCACGGCGGCTCCGATCAATCCGATGACGATCAGCCCCCCGGCGACCACGAGCGCGGCGCCGAGGTTGCTCCCTGCGGCGAGCAGCTCCGCGCGCGCCTGGACTTCCCGCGTGTTCAGCGCCCCCTGAAGTCGCGCCAGCGATTGGCGGATGGCGTCGAACAGGGTCTTGCCCTTGGCGTCCAGCAAGGCCGTGGAGTGCCGGCCACGCAGCACGGGCGCGACGTAAGCGCGCTGCCAGGCCGTCGCGGCCGATTGCACCCGATCGGCATCCATCCGGTATGCGGTGGCACTGCCGCGCAGAAGCGTCTGGAGCCGGCGGTAATCGCTGGCCTGCGCCAGCAGACCTTGGCGGTAGGGCTGGAGAAACTGCCGCTGACGGGCAATGATGAAGCCCCGCACTCCGGTCTCCTCGTTGACCAGGGCGTTATCCAGATCCAGCGCGGCCAGCCGGGCCGGGCCGATCCGGTTGAGCAGGAGGTTGCGCCGGTCGCTGAGCCGGGAGTTAGCCGCCAGCGCCAGCCCGATCCCGACCACCGCCAGGATCAAGAGGACCCCGATCGTCAACCCCAGCCACTGACCGACCCGCAGTCTGGGGACGAGCCTGACGGCACCGCTCCCGCGACGAACCGCAGCCGGGCCGGGAAGCTCATCCGCCATCGGAACCTAGTGTCGTGATTGGGAATTCCGGGAGCAGTTTCGCGATCACGGCAATGGGTCCCGTGATCCGACCAGCAGCATCGCCACATCGTCTCCGAGCGCTTCGCCGTTGAGTGCCTCGGCGCTGGCCATCAGCTCACGGAGTAACTCGTGGGGGTCCCCCCGCCAACCCGGCCGGCGGCCCACGTAATCGGCGATCAGCCGCTGAAGCCCATCCTCTCCGAGCCGGTCCGGGCCTCCGCCGACGCCACCCTCGATTACGCCGTCGGTAAACAGCAGGATCGACCAGCCCGCGGGTAGCTCGAGCGGCGCCTCCGGCCAGTCTGGCGCCGCGAACATGCCGATCGGGGGTCCCCCGTGATCGATCGGCAAGCTCGTGACGGAAGTGCCGTCGATCAGCACTGGAGGAGGGTGGCCCGCCCGCCGCATGCACAGCGCGCGCCGGCTCGGCGCGATCTCCAACATGCACAGGGTCGCGAACGTGCCACGAACCCGCCGCTCGTGCTCGATCACGCGCTGCAAGGTCCGCATCACGAGATCGCCGCTCGCACCCGACAAGGTCAGCGCACGCCAGGCGATGCGCAGCCCCGCGCCCAGCGCGGCCTCGTCAGGACCCCGCCCTGAGACATCACCCACCAGCAGGTGTAAACGTCCGTCCGCGGTCTCGACCGCGTCATAGAAGTCGCCCCCGAGCAGCGCGCGCCGGCGGCCCGGCAGATAACTCGAGGCGATCCAGATCGACGGGTCGCGCACGATCGGATGCGGGACCAGGCCCCGCTCCAGGCGCGCGTTCTCGGCAGCGTGGAGCTCGGCCACGCGAAGCTGCTGCTGGACCTCCTGAGCGTGTCGACGGCCGATCGCGTAGCGGATCGCCCGCGTGAGCAGATCGCCGTCGACCTTGCCCTTGACGAGATAATCTTGCGCGCCGGCATCGACCGCAGCCTCTCCCGCCGCCTGGTTGTCAAGTCCGGTCAGCACGATCAACGCGATCCCGGGGGCCGCCAAGCACACGCGCCTCACAGTGTCCAGTCCGACTACGTCGGGCAGGCCCAGATCAAGCAGGACGCAGTCGATCTCCCCCGGCAGCTCGTTCAAAGCCTCCCGCAAAGTGCGGCCGCGCACGACGCGGGCGTCAAGCGAGCTCTCGGCCAGAAGATCCGCAACGAGCAACGCGTCACCGTCATCGTCCTCGATCAACAGCACGCCCATCTGGTCCGGCACAGCCGCAGTCATCGGAACGCCACAGTCATCGGAACGCCAGCATCATATGGCCGCTGCCCGGCAGCTCAGTGTGGGGACGTTGGGCACTAGAAGCAGTCAGCGGGCAAGCGGACGCCCGGAGGACGGGTCGCCCCCGCCGACCCTGGCAATTCCCTGCGTGGCCCAGACGCCCGCAAGAGCGTTTCTATGAGGGGCCGCGCGGATCGACGGGGGCTTACCGACTCCTCAGCCTACCGTCCAAGCCGCTTGTGCTACAGGCGTGCCACAAGTCGGGAGCCGCGGGTAGGCTGAGCTTATGAACCAAAACCTCCACGCCCGTTGTGACGCAAGCCTTATCGAGCAGATCGACGCCCGCCGAGGCGCCGTCTCGCGCTCGGAAGCGGTCCGCGCGGCAGTTCGAGTTTGGCTCGCCACGCCGGTGACCGCTGATTCCCTTCTACGGATGCTGGCGTAATGGGAACCCTAGCCGACCTCGCTAATCGCGCGCTCCGCGCCCAGGCCGAGCGGACTGTCGGAATTACCGATGCTGGAGCATACGCTATCGCGAAAGGCGAGCTTGCTTGGTCGGAAAACCCGACCGTGCCTGGTGACCGCAACGACTATCCGAACCTCGAAGGTGGGACACAGCAGGGCGGACAATACTCCGAGCCCGCCGAAGGCCAGCTTGACGGCCAGGTCCAACGTCCCGGCTCCGTCGATGCGCCAGGCGTTGACCGTGAGGCGAGCGCCTCGCATGCGCCAGGCAGCATCGTTCAGGGCGCCCTTGACCGCGGTTACGCGCAGCGGCAGGCCACCACGTACCCCCAGCACACAGTTTCAGGCATGATCGCCGAGGCGAGCGCCAGGCATCACGTCGAGGTTTATGGGAACAGTGGCAGCACGCAGGCGAGTCCCGAAGGGGCGTTCGACTCGCGGCTCGTGGACGCGAGCCAGACTGATGACCGCACGTTCGCGACCTTCCAAATCGTCGTCAACCGATTGGTCGAGGCGTTCCGCGACGCGACCGGACCGAGCCCCACCTTCGGAGCCCCCCAGACTCAGGAGGATCAAGAGTTTCTAATCGCGTACGGCGCTCTAAGAGCCGCCTACTGGCCCGATGGCAGCGTGGATCCTTACAACGGTGGCGAGGACAATGACTTCTGAGCTTGGCGCCGAGCGCGACGGTGAGCTACATCTTGAGGCAATCCAAGCTGAGGCCGAGGCCGACTGCAAACTAGCGAACCGGGCCGCATTCTCGGCCAACGCGGGGGCCATCGAATTGTCGGAACTCGTCGCGCTCCGCAAATACCAGGATGGCGTTGCACTGAGGCGTAAAGATGTCACCGAAGACCCGACTCACGAGCGCACCTTGATCGGTGCCCTCTGCGCCGCGATTGCACAGAACGGCGACCTCACGCTCGCGACCACCGAGGGCAGCCGTTTGCGCATAGGCGATACTGGCCCCGCCAAACGCCTCACCGCGGCTCGCGCTGCGCTACAGGAGGCCACTGAGGCGCTCGAAGAGTGGCGATGCGAGCACCGGGTCGCACTCGAAGCCGCAGCCGCAGAAAGACGGGGCTCCGTGGATGATCGTAGGTGAGTCCAGCTTGGCGGCCGGTTCAGCTTTGA
>CALAQT010000338.1 GCA_937888775.1 uncultured Actinomycetes bacterium
CGCTCCGCCGGACCCTCGCGAGCAGTCGCTGGGGGATCTCAAACACCAACCCCGCGCGGCTATATCGTGCGTGCTCGTCGTGGATCCCTTCGCTGGCGTCACTGAGGATGTGCGGGATGCGCTTGCGGGCGTGCCTGAGTGTGAGCGGGCGCTGCTGGAGCTGCGGCTCTCATGGCCGGCGCACGGGGAGCGCGAGGCGCTGATCGCGGCGCGGTTGCGCGTGTTCGTGCTGACGTGGGAACCGTTTGAGTGGATGCGCGATCGCGGCACGGCGTGGGCGACGGCTACCGGCGACGGCGACTCCTACGAGGTCGTCCTGTATCTGACGCTCCATGACGCGGTGCGCCGCGCGCGCGAGACCGCGAGGACGATTGCCGATGTGATCGGCGAGCTCGCGGGCTCGGTGCTCGCTGTCGGCGCCGCGCATGAGGAGCTGCTTGTCTCGGGCGCCTATCCGCAGCTCGCGTTCGCGGGCGAGGTTCCCGGGCTGCTCTCGGAGCTGGACACAAGGCACGGGCTGCCGGCAGCTGAGATCGAGCTCGCGGCGTCGGGGTGGGAGCCGATCGGGCTCGGTGCGATCCAGGATCTCGCGCAGGAGCGCTACGGCCCGGTCGATCTGGACCGCTCCCGGGTGCGACTCGAGCCGGCGACCGAGCCCGCGCCGGGTTGTCCGGCGTGCGCGGGCGGACCGTTCGGTTTTCCCGCGGGGCTGGACGAGCGGCGCGCGGCGATGTGCGCCGAGCACGCCGAGCAGGCGCAACGGGTCATCACCGAGCGGCTCGAACGCGCGCCGGCGAGCAACCGCGACGGCTGGGATGCGATCGTGGGCGGGTCCTCGATGCTCTCAGAGCCGACGTTCGGGCTGCCGCTCTGGCTGCTGAGAGGGCTGCAGAACGCGGCGGACCGCGATCGGCGGACACCTGCCACTGAGTCGGAGCTGCGCGAGGACGCCGAACTGGCGCTCGAGCTCGCGACGCGCCTGGCCGGCAAGCCGGAGGTGTTCGCCGAGCTGATGACCGCGGACGGAATCAGCGACGTGTGGCTGATCGAGCTGCCGATGGCGCTTGCCTGGCGCGGGCTCGTCGATGAGGCGGTCAAGGTTGGCGACGCGCTCGCGGAGCTCGATCAGGACAACGAGGCGATGTTCGCAAACGACGTCGCGGTGATCCTCGCGGAGGCCGGACGTGGTGACGAGGCGCTCCGGCGCGTCGAGCAGAACCTGCGCCGGTTCCCCGACGACCTGTGGACGCAGATCCATGCCGGCGACGTGCACCTCGCCCTGTCGGATCGCTCACGCGCCGAGCAGGCGTTCCGAGACGCACTGGCGATGGCGCGCGCGCACGGTGGCGCCTCTGGGATCGCGGATGCCAACGAGCGGCTCGTGCGTCTGCTCGCCGGGGAGCCGGGGCGGGAGCAGGAAGCCAACACCGCCGCCCAGGAGATGCAGCGCGCGAGCCGTGCCGCGTACGGTGGGTCGCGGGTCGCCGTAAAGATCGGACGCAACGATCCGTGCCCGTACGGCAGCGGACGCAAGTACAAGCGCTGCTGCGGGGCCGGATGAGCAAGCCCACCGGCACGATCCCGCCGAAGCTGCAAGCGTGGATCCAGGCGCGCCAGCGCCACCACCTCTCCCACGCCCAGGTGCAGATGGCGCGTGAGCTTGGGATGAACCCAACGAAGCTCGGCTCGATCGACAACCACCGACAAGAGCCCTGGAAGGCGCCGCTGCCCGAGTTCATCGAGAATCTCTACTTCAAACGCTTCGGCCGCGAGCAGCCCGAAGTCGTCGTCTCGATCGAGCAGCGAGCCCGACAGCTCCAGCAACAGAAGGCCGACCGGAAAGCCGCGAAGGCCGAGCAGCGCTCCGATACCAACATCACAAGCACGCGCCGTGATCAGCTTGACGCAGAACCGCCGACGGCGGACCGCGGCAACGCGTAGCGCCTCATCGCCTGAGGTTGGCTGTCATCCGCCGGTCACCGGTGCCAGCGTGCGCCCGCGGTGATCTCGGACAGGACGCCGCTGACGCCCTGGTTGTCTCCGGGACTCAGCCACAGCAGCGCCCAGCAGAGCGTTTCCGCGCGGTGCGGTTCGCCGAGACGCCACGCGCTCAGCGCGACGCCGTGCAGGCAGCGCAGGAACGGGCGGTTGTCGATCCAGCCCCACGGCAGGACCCCGTTGAAGGGCTCCGGCAGTGAGCGCTCGGCTATTTGTACGCCGGTTGCGTAGTGACCGAGCGCTAGTTGCACGTCGCCCGCGTTGAACGCCAGAACGCCCAGGTGGGCGTGCGCGTCGAGGCACCTCGCGTCCCCGCTCCAGCAAGCCGCCGAGCAGCGAGCTCGCCGCTGCCGCGTCTCCGCGGTCTCGGAGCTCCATCGCGTCGATGATCGCGTCGTCGCTATCGGGGTCGCCGTGAGCCGGGAGGATCTGCTCGAACTCGAACTCCATGCGAGGCCCGCCGGCGATCACCTGCGCGATCGAGGCGGCGATCGTGTCCTCGGGCTCGCCCCAGTACTGCGCGGCGGGATCCCAGATACCACGCTCGTAGAGCTGGAGCGGGCCGCCCGGCAGGACGATCGGCGCTGTAGGGTCGATCACGCCCCGCGGATAGCGCCACTGGTCAGAGTTCATCTGTCATCACCGGCGGCACCCTACAGCCGCGACCGACTACACGCCCTCGGATTTCTGTGCCATCCGTGGTTGGGCTCGCGGCCCGACGCCGTCGCGATCCAGCAGGCGCAGAGGAACGCGCGCTCCTCGCGGTTCAGGATCAGGTCTCCCACGTCCGGCAGGCCATTTTCGTCGCTGACGCGGCGTGGCTCCCAGTCGACATCGCCGAGGTACAGCGTCGCGTCAGCCGCGCCGGCGTCGTGCACGAACACCAGCTGCTCGCCAAAGGCGTTCTCGAAGTAGCCGACGTAACGCCCGGGCCGTCGCTCGATCACCGGCGCCGGCGCCGGCGCCGGCGCCGGCGCCGGGTGATGGTTGGTGAGATCAAGCAACTCGTTCGTCACCGCGCCGTCCACACACACTGGCACACGGTCGCCGGTTAGCGACGGACGAGCGACGAATCGCTCACGCCGCCCGGCGGGACTGTAGGTCGCGGACTGATCCGCGCCGGCGGGCCTCGTCCTGAAGCTCCTCCGGCAGCGTGCGGGCGTCGACCAGAAACCCGTTGACCTGAACGATCCACGCCATCGGATGGCCCTCAAGCATCGCGACGCGGGTCAGATCCGGCTCAAACATCCTGAGATCGAGGGTCTTTGCGATCAATGCCGCCTTGTTGGCCATCGTGCTCTTCACCACACCAAGGTGCTCAGCGAGCTCGTCACCGGTGACGTGCGGATCCTGAGAGCGGTCGAACAAGAAGTTGACCCGCCCAACCGTGTAGACCGCACCTGCCGCCCAGATCCGCACGTCCCCGCGCGCAAGCGGTGAGGGGCGCGTACGAGCCAGCCGCGCGACGAGCACCCGGCAGAGCTCGGCGTACTCCTGATCAAGATGCGCGACGCAGACCTGATCGGTGATCACCAGGATCTCGGCCACGCGCAGGCGCATCGCACCCGGAACCTTGAGCTTCGACAGCACGGCCTCACCAAGCTCGAGCATGCTCAGATGATCGTCCCGCAGCCGGACGACATGGCCGCGCCTCGCGACGGCGCCCGATCCTGGGCAACTGCGGACGAGCTTTCAGCCCGTCTCGCGGAGTTCGTCGACATCGAGCGCGACCGTGTAGTGAAAGCCGTTGCTTCCGACCGCGCGGCGCAGGGTGCGAAGGACGTGTCGGGGTTTGTCGTAGGGACCCTCGACGTAGGTTGGCTTTCCGTCGCATCCGAACGAGATCGCGCTGGGAGCAGTCCACGGGCCGAGGTGCGCGCGAGCGTGCTCGAAGTCGGGATGCGGCGCGAACCCAAGCCCATGGGCGTACTCGGCTGCTCCTAGCACGAGGTCGCGTACGAGCTCAATCGGAGCCGGCTCGGGCGGCGCGTGGTAGCCGCTGAAGACGTGGTCGATGAACCGGCGCAACGCCCGATCGTCCATGTCGTCCGGGCCCATCGCGTTCTTCACCCCAAGGCAGTAGGTGTCCAATAGGTAGACGCACACCGTGACGGTGCGGCGGTGGCGCCGCCGACGCGCGACAACGGTGCTGACAAGACCGCCCGTGCCGTCATCCGCGCCGGGATCGCCCCATTCGGGATGCCCTGCGACCGATAGACCGGTGCTCCACCCGGCGCTGACCCAACAGTCGACGACATCGACGCCAGGATTAGTGGCATCCCGCTCGGCGGCGAGCTTCCGGACGAGGCCCGCAACGGCGGCAGGCCGCATCCCGAGGCTACGGGCGATCTCGTGCGGAGATAGGCCCCGGGCCCGTAGCTCACGGGCGCTCTGCATCGTCTCATCGTCGATCACCAGGATCTTGTAGCGGACCGGGCGGACGGGTCAGCCGGCAAACGTTCCGCGACGTCAGGGGAGGCAGGGCGACGAGCCGACGCCAGTTTGACCACCCACGCAGTAGACGATCAGTGGAATCTCCAGCTCTCAAGAACAAGCTGGAGGTGACTTGATGATGCAACGTGGGCAGGTTTTCGCGCTCAACAACGGTGGCGGAGACGCCACGAGCTGGGCGTACCGGTATCGCGTCGGCGGTCGCGGGTCAAGAGGGTGCAGCGCGGCGGCTTCCCGTCCGAGCAGGCGGCCACCGAGGCGCTCGAACGCGCGCTCGATCGGCTCCGCCAGGAGCAGGGCTTGGCCGAGGGGCCGACGCTCAGCGAACTGGTCGAGGCGTATCTCGCCCAGCACGACGCCGAGCCCGAGACGATCGAGAAGCTCAGGTGGCTCTTGACCAAGTCGACCCGACCGTTCGGGGATCTTCCGATCAGCGAGTTCCAACCGGCCGAGATCGCCGCGTGGCGGATGACGATCCCGCGCGGGCACCGCTTCGAGGCGACCCAGGCGCTCCGCCAGACGCTTGCGCGAGCCGTCAGCTGGGGAATGCTCAACACCAACCCCGCCAAGGAGGGCGTCGCGAACCCGCAGCGACCGCGGATCGAACAACGACCGTTCGACTCATGGGCAGACCTCAGACAGCTCGCCGACCAGATCGGGCCGCGCCACGGGCCGCTCGTGCTGTTCGCCGCCGCGACCGGGCTGCGGCCGAGCGAATGGATCGCACTCGAGCACCGCGACATCGACCACCAAGCCGGCGTCGTCTATGTCAAACCAGCGTTTCGCAACGGCCGCCTCAAATGCCCGAAGACCGACGCGAGCACGCGCGCCGTGCCGCTCCAGGCGATCGCACGCACCGCACTCGAGGAGCTTCCTCCCAGACCCGACTCGCCGCTCGTGTTCCCCGCCGCCCGGGGCGGCTACCTCGACCTGCACGACTTCCGCCACCGCGAATGGAAGCCCGCCCAGCGAGAGCTGGGGATCGACCCTGTCCGAAGGATCTACGATCTGAGGCATTGCTTTGCCACATTCGCGCTTCGAGCCGGCATCTCCACGTTCGACCTATCCCGCTACATGGGCGCCAGCCTGACGATGATCGACCGCCACTACGGCCACCTCGCCAAAGACGGCCGTCAGCACGCGATCAACCTGCTCGACAGGTTCACCGCGGCCGGCCCGCCGACGTCCACCCACGTCGACGTTGTGGACGCGAGGTGGACGCCGAGCACGCGGCCCATCGCCGACCTCGCTTCAGCAAACACGCCTTAAGCAGGGAGAAACTCAAAGCCCTCTGTCGGACTCGAACCGACGACCCCTTCCTTACCATGGAAGGTTCGCGTGGGCACGGACGGGCACGCGAGGGCACGCACGGGCAAGTTCTGCCTGCAATCAACGACTTTCGCGTTGCCCGTTCATGCCCGTACATGGTCACCGTTGCCCATCGTGAGTTGCGCCCACGTTACGCCGGCCACCGGCGGCCACCTGCTCCCGAGCGGCCCGGATCGCGTCCGCCGCGGGGACGCGGGGCTGGCCTTCGAGTTCGGCGATCACACCGGCATAGTGGCGGGCGAGCGTAGCGACGCTGCAACCGACTTGACCAGCCACGTATGTCAGGCTCCGGCCTTCCCAGAGCAACAGCGAGACGAAGCTGCCGCGTAGGCGACGCGGACGCATGTCACCAGTGACGCCGGCGTTGCGTGCCGCTGGCTGATAGATGCGCTTTCGCCAGTTGTTCCAATCATGCTTCTTCCACTCATCGCCATCGCGCGTCGACACGATCAGGGTGCCCGGTCCCGGCCGCCCGCACTGCAACCGCCACTCGGCGAGATCCTGAACAAGCGGCGCGAGCAGATCTACTACGCGAGGACGCTTGGTCTTGTCGGCGTAGACCTGCATGGTGCGTTCGCGCACGTCAACCCAACTCCGACGCAGCGCCTCCTCGGGACGCGGGCCAGCGTAAGCGAGGATCGAAACGAGGATTGCATCGGGCGGCTTGAGCTGGGAACGAATCGTTTCGACCACGACCGGTGGCAACGGATCTAACTGAAGCCGCACCGTCTGTCTCGGCTTGTCCACTGGCAGCACCGGATTGATGGGGATGAGTCCCCGGACCACGGCGCGCTTGCAGATTCCCTGCAAGATGCCGAGCGCCTTGATCTGCGTCGGTTCGCCGACGCCGGCTACGTGCATCTGAGCGCGCAGGTCCTCGACCAGCGCCGGCGTCAGCTCGCGCAGTTCGTAGCCGCCCACCCGGGGCAGGAGGTGCTTGGCCCACGTCTGCGCATAGACGTCGCGGGTGCTCCCGTCGAGATTCGGAATCGCATACTTGGGCCACCACTCATCACGCACGAAGTCCGTGAGCGTCATACGCGACTGGACAACGCTGCTCGCAAGCGTGCCGAGCTGCTTGTTGCGTTTGATCTCCCGATCGAATGCCTCGGCGTCGCGCACCTTGTCGAATAGGCGACTGCGATGCTTGCTGCCTTCCTTCCAGCGGACCTCAGGCCGATTGCCGCGCTCCGGTCTCCTATGTACGCTCACGATGCCGCTACCTGTCGCTCGATTGCTTTCAAGTCGGCAACGCTACCGTGCCCCGCGTGTGCTGGACTAGGAGTTCGCCGCGGGCGTGACGACGGCTCCGCAGGCTCGGCTGCCAGACGACCCTCGATCCAGGCTCGGGCGTCTACCTCACGGATGAGAAAGCGATTCGCGGGCTGAAAGGCACGTAGCCGCCCATCCGTGATCGCCCGCCGAACAGCCTTGTGTTCACAGCGCGCCAGCTGGGCGACCTCCCGGACGGTGAGATAGGGACTCGTCATGCTGAGATCTCCGTCAACGATTTCGGGACCGGATGGAAACGTTCCGAGAGTGGACGGACCTCAACCACCGTGCGCCCCTCCATCTCACAGGGGCTCCCTGTAGTCGGCGAGATAATCGTCGTCCCAGCCGACGGTGCCCTTGACGAGCTGCTGTACGAGATCGGCTTCCCACGAGCCGGGGCGGCCGGCGGTCAGAGCATTCGTAGAACCAAGGTCCGCGGCGACACTCGCGAGGACCCCAGCGAGCCAGCCGCCGAAGTCGGGCTGTTCGCGCACCGCCGCAAGGATCGCGGTGTGCGCCTTTGTCGTGTAGGCGCCGTTGGCAGCGTCAGGGAACTCGGTCATCGTGATGCCCTCCTGGGCTCGGCAGCGCGGGCGCGCTTTGTGTTGGGATGACGATGCGGAACTGAACGAAGAAGCGACCCGATCGTGCCGGCGACCGAGAGACCAGGTCGCGAGCGTCGGCGCTCGAGGATCCGGTCGGTGAGGTCGTAGCCGTCGTGGCGATCGGGCCAGAGGTCGACGATCTCGACCGTCTTGGCGACGTGACCTAGGCTCGTCGCGATCTCGTGGGCAGCGTGGCGGCCTGGCGTGTCGCAGTCCATGACGATTGTGACTTGCTTGCCTGCTAGCAGCTGCGCCCAGGCTGGCTGCCAGGCGCTGGTTCCGGGTACCGCGATGGCAGCAAGGCCGCACGAGCGCGCGGCGATCAGATCCGGCGGCCCCTCGACCACGAGAATGCGTTCAGATTGATCGAACGCCGGATGAGGCACTAGCCCAAGTCGGGTGCCCGGCACGGCGAGCATCTTGGGGTCCCTTCGCCCGAAGGGGTCGTAGCGGAGGACGCCTTGAAGAAGGCCTTGCGTGTTGCGGACCGGGATCGTGATCCGTGCGCCGTCGAACCCGACGTGGAGTTCCCGGATCGCGCGTGAGCCCCAAGCTCGTTCCAGCATCAGGCGACGGACGAGGCGGCTGTTGTAGTAGAGCCGCTCGGCCCAGCGCTGGACGTCGTCCTCGTCGGCTGTGAGCGTGGACGGGACGACGTTCGTCGGTGGTGGGGTTGGGGACTTGGTGGGCGGGATGCGCGCCGTTGTTGGGCGCGGTGGGCCGCTGGGTGTGCGCGGCTCGGCGAGGCCGTAGCGGATGAGCAGGCTTATGGCCGAGCGTGGTGTGTGGCCGGCAACGAGGGCGGCGTCGTAGGCGCCGCCGTGGGCGCCGCATCCGTGGCAGTTCCAGGCTCCTGAGTCGAGGTTGACCGAGCAGGATGGCGAGTGGTCGGCGCGGTTGTGGGCGTCGGGCTGGGCGAAGCATCGAACCGGCGCCTCGGCCTTTGACCAGGCCGGAAGCTCGATGCCCAGCGCGGCGTATAACGCGCGGACCTGACCGGCGCTCATGGCCGCCGCTCCCGTGGCCGTTCGTTTTGCTCTAGCTGCCAGTCGCCTTTGGTTGTCCGTGCGAATGCCTGGGGGAGTGACCCGTCATCTTCGGCGAGCCCGCGACGGCGAAGGCCGACGAGAACGCTGCGCGCGACATCAGGCGCAACCCCGATCTGGACGGCGAGGGAAGCGGGGGTGAGCCATCGCCCGGCGGCGCTGCTCATCGGCAGCGCGTGCAATGCGCGGATCTCGACGGGCGCCGTCATTCGCATACCTCTGGGCGGTAGGCGGCGATGAACTCGTACTCGCCGTTGAGGAGCGGCACCTGCCTCGGGTAGCGGCCCGCCCAGGCACAGCACTGCTCCATCGTCAGATCGCCGCGACGCATCGCCGCGACTCGTTCGGTCGGCGTCATCCGCCACAGCGCTTCAAGCCGCGCCGCACGCTCGGTGGTTGCGCGAGAGAGGAGTTCGGAGAAGGTGCCGGGACTCATTGGTGGGTGAGGAAGGTCGATGGCAGCGCGGGCCCGCCCGGTGGCGGGCCCGCGGTTGCGCCGGTTACGCCGCGGCCTGCTCGACGGTCGCTGCCGCGGCCCGGGGGGCGGCGAGGAACTCGACGTTCCCGACGACACCGATCGCGGAGCGGTTGGCGCCGTCGTCGGCGACCCATTGGCGGTAGTCGAGGCGGCCGTCGACGGCGACGAGCCAGCCCTTGGAGAGGACGCGGGCGGCGGCCTCGCCGGCCTTGCCGAACGTCGAGACGTCGACGTAGCCGGTCTCGTTGCGACCCATGTTCTCGATCGCGAGCCGGATGCGGCACACGCTCCCGGTCTCGAGCTGGACGAGCTCGGGGTCACGGGTGAGACGGCCGGTCAACTGGACGGAATGCATTCGATCCCTCCTTGTGGGATGTGGTTTGGATTTCCGACGAGAGCCAGGAACGCCGCCGTCCGGCCAGCGGAACCGAGCCCCAATCGGGGTGAGGGAAAGGGAGTGCGCGACCTTGAAGCCAGGCCGGCGGCGGCGACAATCCGGCTGAAGGCGGAAGGCCAAACGCGCGCCCCACGTGAGGCGCGATCGAGATGAGCATTCTCGTTCAGTGGTCGCCTTAGCTGTGTCGCCGTTGGTTGTCGTTAGTTGAGCTGCCGCGTGTCTCACGGCTGCGGCTCCTGGGTCGCGTCCGGCTTCGCCGCTGTCCGGCCGCTCGGCTGGTCGCTGGTGCGGTCGCGCCGGCTCCGGCGAGGAGCGGCTGGGCGCGGGGCGGCGCTCTGGCGAGGGCGCAGGGTGATCCACGCGGGCGCGAGGCGGCCGTAGACGAGCAGGCTGCTCGAGCGATCCGCCTGGCGGACGCGGTGCGGCGCGGCGAGCGGCCGGTGCTCGGTGCTCCGGGTCTTCGACCCGGGAGTGGCGATGCCACGCTGCTGGGTCGAGATCCGGGCGATCTCCTCATCCCCGAGCGTCCCGCGGAGGTAGTCGAGCGTCGCGCGGTCGCCGATGCCTGAGCAGAACAGTCGGGCGCGGTGGTTGGCGATGATCGTCTCGGCGCGGTCGCGTCCCCAGCGGTCGTAGCCCTGGGAGATGTTCTGCAGGACGCAGAGCAGGTGAACGCCCTGCCCGGGGCCGGTGGAGGCGATCTCGTCGAGGTTGGGGAGTGGCGCGATGTTGCAGACCTCGTCGAGCGCGAGTAGCAGCGCCGGCTCGATCGGCTGGCCGGTCTTGGCGCTGCGCTCGTAGGCGCCGGCGACGATGTGCGAGACGAGCGCGGCGAACAGCCCGCTTAGTCGGCGCTGCTCGTTGGCCGGCGCTACGACGTAGAGCGTGTTCGCGCCGCTGAGCAGCCAGTCGGCGCTGATCCTGGACTCGCCCATGGTCGCGCCGGCGACCTGCGGCTCCTGCCACGGGTCCAGCGCCGTCGCGATCGTCTGCAGCAGGCTCGAGACGAACCGCTGGTCGGCGCCTTTGACCGATTGGATCGAGTCGATCGCCGCTGTCGTTCCAAGGAGGTGAGACCCGTCGAGCAGGTTCGTCGGCTCGTCGAACTCGGTGCTCGCGATCCAGTGAAGGACGTCGGCCATCGTGTTGTCGGCGGCCATCGTGGCCGCGAACAGGAGCGCGGCGAGGTAGCGCGCTCCGGCTGGCCTCCAGAACGCGTCGTCGGCCGACTGGCTGGCGCGGTGCTCGCCGACTCCGAGCAGCGCTGCGGAGGTCCGGCGCGCGCCGGTCCAAGTGGTCGACGCGCTGAGCGGTGACCACACCGCGTGCCCGAGTGACGTCGCCTGAGTGGGGTCGAAGACCCGGGCCTCTCCGAGCTCGGAGCGCGCGGCGAGCGTGTGGTGCAGGACGTCGGTCTTGATCGACGTTGCCAGCACAGGGCCGCTCCACTCGCTCATGGCGGGCACGACCAGCCCGGTGGTCTTGCCCGACTGGGTCGGCCCGACGACCATCACCGAGGCGCGTTCCTCGGCCGCGATCAGCGCGCGGCGGTGGTAGCCGAGCGTGATCCGCCCGCGCTCCGGCCGCCGGACGCGAAGCTCGGCGAGGTCGGAGGTGGTCGCCCACTTCGCCGCCCGCTTGAGCGGCGTCGCATCACGCAGCTGCATTGTCAGACGCCAGCCGAACACCCATGCGGCCGCGATTGTGATGAGCGAGATCAAAAGGACGGCCTGCAACTCCGAGGCGCCGGGCAGGCCTCGGCGATCGGATGCCGGCCACGCGAGCGCGGGATCGGACAGGTGCGAGACGAGCTTCGCGAGCAGCCTGCCGGCGGCAGAAGGCCCGATCCAGATCGGTGCTGCGTGCCCGAGCAGGCCGGCGAGCGCGCTGGCGAGGATCGCGAACATGAGCACCGCGGCGAGGACGGCGCACAGGGTGATGAGCGGCCAGACGTGGTCGTCGGCGGTCCGGTTCATGTGGTCGTCTCCGTTTGTGGTTGGTCGCGTCGCGAGCCCATCGCCTGGTCGGTGTCGATGAGGTCCCACTCGAGGTCCGACAGGAGGTGGCGGACCTCGAATGAGCGCCCGCCGGCCCGCCAGAGCGCGACGCCCTGGTCGAGCGATCCGATCAGCTGGCGCTCGGTTTGCGAGAGCCCGAGCGCGTCGGTGGTGAGGGGGAGCTCCTGGGCGTGCTGGCGGTAGACGATCGTGGTTGAGGCGTCGGCGAGCAGCCCCTCGGCGAGTCGCTGCTGGCGGGTTCCCTCGTCGCCGGCGGCGCGCAGGTCGGAGATGCGGTGCAGGACTAGCCAGTGCTGGACGCCGGTCTTGCGCGAGAGCTTGAACGCTGCCTGGTAGTAGTCACCGAGGCCTGCGATCGGGAGCGCCCGCCACGCCTCGTCGTTGATCCGAATCGTCTTCTCGAGATCGCGGCCCTGCCGGCGCGCTCGCTCGGCGCGCTCGACCCGCTTCGCGTCGAGGAATGCGACGGCGCAGACCATCGCAATCGCGATCGGGAGATTCACGGCCGCGACGCCGTCGGTGATTTCTGACAAGTCGAGCGAGATCACCGGCGAGTCGAAGACGTGCTCGCCAGCGGTGGTGGGGCCGTCGAACATCCCGCGCAGGGGCCCGTGGCAGAGGCGTTGCAGCGCGAGCGCGACCTCGCGCAGCTCGGTCTGTACGTCGTTCTTGGTCGCGCCGAGCCGCTCCGCGAGCTCGGTTGTAGGGGCGCGCAGCTCGTCGATCACGTCCGGGATGCAGACCTCGGCTCCGTCGCGGCGGCGGTCGGCTTCCTCGAGCGCAGCGGAGAGGCCGATCGCCTCGGCCTGGCTGAGCGGCCGGCCGAGCATCGCGCGGGCGATCGCCTCCAGCAGCCCCTCCCGCAGCTCGCGCCGGCCGATCCGTGTCAGCGGGTTCAGCCGGGTGCGCCCGCCGGGTGTGAGCCGAAGGATCGTCCCGCCGAGCGCTTTGACGAGCGGGTCGTACTCGCCCTTGAGGTCGACGATCTCGCCGCGGCGACCGAATACCCGGGAGCGCATCAGCCACGTCTTGGACAGGCTTGACTTGCCAAAGTCGGGTCGGCCGATTACGAGCGTGTTCGCGTCGTTCAGCACCCCGCGGGCGTAGAGCACCCACGGGTCATAGACAAAGCTGCCGCCATGCATGTCGCGGCCGATGTAGACGCCCTCGGCACCGAGCCCGGCCTCGGCGACCGCGGGATAGACAGCCTGGAAGTGGGCCGTCGTGACCTGGTGCCCGGGCCGCTCGCCCGGCAGAGTGCAGCGGCCGAGGCGACCGATCGCGCGCTGCGAGCGATCCCGGCGTAGGCCGAGCGCGCGTACGCGTCGCTCCGCGTCGGCGGCGCGTTCCGCTCGGGTTCTCATTTCAGTCCCCGGCAGAGCGGGAGCCCGAACGTGAAGCCGAGTGCTTGCTGGCCCCACATGCGCTCGAGGCGCAGCGGGGCTGCTTTGGCCTGGAGGTCGACGCGGGAGACGGCAGCCTCGAGCTCGTCGCGCGCGTCGGCCCCGGTGTCCGGGACGCTGACAGTCACGAACGCGCTGTAGCGAACGTTCGCGTGCCCCTGGGCCAGCTCGGCCTCCTGGCGGGCCGCGGCGTGCTCGCGCTGGCGTTGACGTTGGCTGGTGCGCTGCCCGATCCTCCCGCGCAGGCTGTCCTCCGTCGCGGCCTCGGTCATCGCCCGCTCCGCCTTGCGAATCGCGCGAGCCGGGCCGACGAGCTCCATGCAGACCGCGACACTCCGGGTCGTGTCGGCGCGCATCAGCAGCGGCTGCAGGAACACGGCTCTGACGTCGATCCGCGGCCACTCAGCCACCCAGAGCGTGCAATGCAGCGCCCCGTCAGCCCGCAGATGGGACCAGTGCTCGTCTCGGGCGGTAGGCGCAGCGTTGTGAGGCGCGGCGCCGTATTCGACCGCGGGATCCTGATCGCGGTGGCGCTGCCGGCGACCCCAAGGGTCATACCCGTCCCGGATCGCAACGGCGAGCCCTCGTCGCGTGAGGACACCCGTCGGAGTGATGCCAGCGCCGTCGAGCAGCTCGATCAGCCGCCCCACCTCGCCGGCGAGTACCGCCATCGCGCCGAGATCACCGCCGCCGAGGCGCGCGACGGGCCGCCGCGCGGCCGGCCGCCGCGCGTCGATCTGGAGCGCGAACAGCAGCTCATGCTCCTCGGCGACGTGACCGGCCCGTCCGATCAGGCGCAAATACGACACGAGCTCGTACGGCGGGTCGTCGAGCGACGCATCGTCGCGCTTGGCCCCGAGCAGGTAGCCGCCGAGTGCGTCAGGGTCGCCGGGGAGCGCGCGCTCGACCCACGAGATCCGCCGCAGCGGCGAGTCGTCGCGCGCGAGCGCCGCGAGCACGCCGCCGTATTCCTCGAGCCGCTGCTGTCGCTCCTCGGGGGACAGCAACTCGAACGCGCGGCACTGGACGCGGATCGCGGCCGTGTAGGTGCCCGCGCGACGGTCCTTCGCCACGCCGAGCAGCGCACGGTCGTATGCCGAGAGCTCGCATTCGAGCAGCTCGAGATCCGCGAGCTCGGAGGGCCGGTCGTGCGGAGGCCCTACCGGCTGCGGATCGAGGTCCCCGGACGGCAGCCGCACGACGTGACCGACGAGCGCAGCCTGAGCACGGAACCGCGACTGCCTCCGCCCCATCAGGAACCGCACGACGACCGGCGCCCACTGGTCAAGCGTCTGACCCCTGACCGGAACGATCACGACGCTCGACACCAGTCCCGCGACAGTGATCGCGAGGGCGAGGGCGCCGAACCCGCCAGCGCGGAGGGACGCTAGCGCTAGGGCCCCGGCGACGATCAACCCGGCGAGCTGCGGGATCCGCAGGCCGAGGATGAACCCGGCGCTCGGATGGGGCGCGAAGCGATACGTCGTCTCGGAGTTATCGCTGGACATCAGCTCTCCGCGACAGGTCGACGCGGGCGCGGGCGAGGAGCGGCGGGTGTCCCTGACGCCACAGGAGACCGCGCCGGTCTCGGCTGTCTTGACTGATTCGGCGAGGCAGAGGGCGTCGCCGCCGAGCTACCCCCGTTCGTAGACCCGTCGCCCGACGCCGAGCGGGACGGCTTCCGCGAGGGTCCGCGAGTTGCCCCGCCCTGTGAGCCTACGGCCGAGGGCGCCGGGCGCTCACCGGCGCCGTGGCCGGCGCCGCGGGC
>CALAQT010000339.1 GCA_937888775.1 uncultured Actinomycetes bacterium
CGCGGTCGCTACGAACGAAGACAGCCATCGACCGCACCGTGACGCTGCAGCCCCCGCGGTGGGGCGCTACCATCCGGCCAGCCAACAACCCCACAATCCGCCACGCCGGCCGAGCCGCGGGTAAGGCCGGCAAGCACACCGTTTCGCAGCAGAGAGCGGCTGGACGGAGCCGGTGCCAGGCGTGCGCGCTGTCGTGGGATGGACGAACGCCGGCTGGCGACGTCTGGCTTGAGCGCCTAGAGGCGCCCCCGTCGACCGCGGTAGGGACCCACGAACAGCAGCAGCGCCACGATAAGAAGAACCAACACCAGCGGGCTCACGAACGCGGCGCCCGCGACGCTGAGAATGATCAAGACGATGATGAGAAGCACAAGCAGGTCCATAAGAGTCTCCTCCAGTTCGGATGCCCTGTGCGGTTTTCTGCCAGCCTACCTGTGGGCTGCGTAAACCAGCGTCGTGCGTCGTGCAGCCGACGACGATCCTCCCGCGCTACATGTTGAGAGCTTGAGACAATGCGATGGGGTGCTCAAACCGCGCTAACCTCGCTCTAGATGCCCGACGAGCTCAAGATCGTAACTACGGTCAGCAACGAGGCAGAGGCCGAAATGGTCTGCGAGTCGCTGTCGGAGGCCGGTATCCGCTCTATGCCGCAGATGAGCAGCGGGAACATATGGCTCGGACTGCGGCCCCGCTCGACGTGTACGTCGAGGAGCAGCACTACGACAGGGCGCTCGAAGTCTTGAACGCTGCGGTCCCAAGCGACGAGGAGTTGGCGCGCCTAAGTCACGAGGCGGGCGAGGAGAGCGCACCCTAGATGCGACGCAATTGGCAGCACACCGGGAAGCCCACCCAGCCGACCAAGCCCAAAGGCAAGGACAAGCAGGGCAAGCCTTACAAGCCGGTTCAGATCCCGATCCCTAAGACGGCTGACGTGCTGGGGACGCTTGAGAAGGCTGCCAAGTCTCCGCCTGGTTCCAAGGAGGCAAAGCTCGACGCACTTCGCAATGCGTATCCCGAGGAGTTAGAGGTCCAAGGCGACGAGCTCCGAGGCGACGCCCGTCAAGCAGGTGCTTCGCCGAAGGAGACCGACAAAGCGGCAAACACGCCCCCTTCGCCTCCTCCGGGCGGCTAGAAGGGCCGAGCGCGAGCTGCGCGGAGCAGCGGAGTCTCGAACATCGAGGTCCGCGAGCAGCGATGGTGTAGCGCCACGTGAACTCGTTGAGATACCCTGTAGCCAGCGGTAGGCGATGTATCCCGAGCAGCATCCGGAGCGAAGAAACTGATTACCGCGTCGAGGTCGCCGATGTCCCCGGCCTCATGCAACGCGTGCGAAAGCTCGACCAGGTCGGGGGTCGTTGACTCGTCAGGCATCCCGCGGTGAGTATCTCGCAAGCCGGCCGGACCTCTGCGCTCGGTGGACTGCGAGCGCCACGCCGAAGGTGCGCGTCCGGACGCACTTGACCGCTGCTTCCGCAGCCAAGCGAGCGTGCTGGGAGCCTGCCCCGGCGCTGTCGTTCCGGACGATTTTCAGTCGTCTCGTTGTCCGCTCGGCAGGCTTCCGCTTCGCCCGGCGAAAGGAGGCGTCTACAGAGCCTCAGCCTCCGCCCGGCGTAACCGGGCGTGTGCCCTGTAGGGTGCAAACCCCGGTTGCGCTCATGCGGCAGCGCTGAACGGGCAAGATTCCTGTTGATGCTTGAGTCTATGACGCGCACCTATTCTGCTGCCATGGCTGCCTGCTCGCCGATTGTGCGCGGCTGGAGCCGGCTCGCGGTGGTTGGCCTCGAGCATCTACCGGATCACGGACCTGTGCTCCTGGCGGTAAATCACGACAGCTACTGGGATCCAGTGGCGGTCGGAGTCGCTGCGCTGCCTCGGCGGCAGATCCGCGCGCTCGCGAAGGCGTCGATGTGGCGGATCAAGGGGTTGAACCGCATCCTCGACGGAATGGGGCAGATCCCGATCGAACGGGGAACGGCGGACGCGGCGGCGCTTGAGCGCGCCATCGCGGAGTTGCGCTCGGGCGCGTGTCTCGGCATCTTCCCGGAGGGCACTCGCAGCCTCGGCCGAGATTTGCGGGCCCGAAGCGGCCTCGGCCGTTTGGCCGAGGCTGTGCCCGAGGCTCGCATATTGTGCTGTTCGGTGGCTGGAACCACCGACATCGCGCGCTTCCCGAAGCGACCACATGTTCGTGTGCGCTTCTTCCCGCCTGCCGGTGGCGGGCTTATGAGCAACGAGAGCGCCGGCGATCTCACCGCTAGGCTGATGGCCGAGATCCGCGCGGATACGCCAATCGCTGCGGCCGGCAGACGCCCGGCGCGAGTCCAGTAATCGCTCGACGGTCGAACATGTGTGAGTGGCTCTTGCATCTGTTCGAGAACCAAGCGCGGCTGCCTTCATAGAGACGAGGACCGGGTCTGACGCGCAGCGAGGCGAACACCCACACCCTCCCGGGCGAGCTCGAGCGGGCGGTCGAGCTCCTCGACACATACCTCGCGACGGAGGCCAACCGGGAAGCGACCGGATGAGCTTCGGTCCCTACGGCGGTCCCTAGGTGTAGTTCCTTGGCACGTTGGTCAGTTCGTGTAGACGTGTGCCGGGCGGCTTGTGGCTAAGCGAGCCGTGGGGTCGGGTGTAGTTGTAGTGGTTGAGCCAGCCTGGGAGTGCTGCGGTGCGCTCGGCGGATGTGCCGTAGATCGCGCCGTAGGCCCACTTGTGGGTGAGTGTCTGGATGAAGCGCTCTGCCTTGCCGTTGGTTCGGGGCCGATATGGGCGAGT
>CALAQT010000340.1 GCA_937888775.1 uncultured Actinomycetes bacterium
CACGTCGGTGAAGTGCGCAACCGCGGCTGCGACGTTCACGGCGAAGCTGTAGACGTCGGCAGCGAACGCAACCGGCACCGCCAGGGGCCGTACGGCAAAAGACCTATGAGCTGAACCGCTCCGGGACTCTTGGAGGCAGTGGTCAGATCAAGGCCTTCAACAATCCCGGAGCGGTTCAAGATCAAGAAGTTTGACTTTTCTGCCGATGCCTGACTGATGGAACACGCCCTCAGTGGCCGGCGCTTTCTCGGAGCAGTAGGTGCTGTCATGCTCGCGACCGGCCTGTTCGCGGCTTGGATCGGGCTGGACATTGGCGGCGCGCGGGTGACGCTTTGGGTCGATGATGTCGCCACCCCGCTGGCGGCGCTGATCGCGTGTGTGCTGTGCTGGCGCGCCCGCACCCGGCACATTGGGCAGATGCGTCTGTTCTGGTCGCTGCTTGGCTGCGCCACCGCGTCCTGGACGTTCGCCGAGGTCGTCTGGGGCTACTACGCGCTGATCCTCAACGTGAAAGTGCCCGTGCCCTCCTGGGCCGATGTCGGCTACCTCTCGGCGATCCCGCTCGCGGTCGCAGCGCTGGTTGTGCACCCGGCGATGAGAGGCAGCGGCACACGCAAGGCCCGTTGGGTGTTCGAGGGCCTGGTGGTCGCCACGGCGCTGTTGCTCCTCAGCTGGACGCTCGTCCTCGGCCCGCTGTGGCGCAGCGCCGATCTCAGTACATGGGCTGGCATCGTGACGCTGGCCTATCCGTTCGGTGACGTGGTGATCGTCTTCTTCATCGTGCTCACCATCCGCGGGATGACCGGGGGAGACCGTCTGTCGCTGTGGTGCCTGCTGGCTGGCCTGCTGGCGATGGCACTCTCGGACAGCACCTTCACCTATCTCACCGATGTGGCGAATTACACGAGCGGGAGCGTGATCGATACCGGGTGGGTCGTGGCATATCTCGGGATCGCACTTGCTGCGTTCAGCTCGCACTCCCGCAGCGCCGTTGTGTCGAGGGTCGAGCAGTCCAGGCCATCGCTGGTGTCGCTCGTATCCCCGCTGTTGCCGGTGCTGCTCGCGCTGACCGTCGTAGCCGTGGAGATCAAGCTCGGCCATCACCTCGACCACGCGGCCTGGCTGATGGCGTTCGGGCTGATCGCGCTGGTGCTAGCGCGTCAGGGGCTGATGGTGCTCGAGCTGCTGGCGCCCAGCCGCGACATGCAATCCGGCCTGATGCAGAGGCTCACGCATGCGGCTCTGTCTGGCGCGGGCGTTGAGGGGAGACCGGCCTCCGGCTATCAGGCTGGTGGCCATGAGCCCCATTGACCTAAGCGCAGGGCTGCCCAGCCGCGTGGGGTTCACGCCCGCGAGCGGCCCACTGGAGGTCAAGTGGATCCGCCCCGATACGCCGGCCCACCTGCCTCCCCCGATGTTGAAGTCAGTCCAAGAGCGCACCGAGCGGACGAACGCATTGATCGTGATCGTGCTGACCCTCGCCTGCACCGCCCTCTCACTCTACGACCTGTTCCTGCTGGCAGTAGGCTCCTGAGCCAGGCCCATTCGCGCTCTACCCGCAGGCCTCGGCCTCGACCCGCTACTCCCTTCGCGTGGATGCGAGCGCGTCGGCGGACCCGTCTCACGCTCCTGTGTTGGAGAGAAGGAGGCGTGGCACGGCCGGGCGCGGGCGACCCTCCCCAGACGCTCGATCCGACGACTAGGCGGTAGCGAGGCGGCCTGCCCTTGGCGCCTGCGACGGGTTCCGCGCAGGCTCTAGGGAACTCGAACCGTGGTTGCCCTGGAAAGCCACGGAGCACGTGGAACGCTCCCCCAGCCGAGGTCTGCGTTCTTGGCTCTACCAAGCCATATTTCTGAACTGATGCGGATGCGGGTACAAAGACGGAACCACGATGGTCTCCTTGAGCATCTCATGGAGCCGGTCGCCCGGCAAGCCCGTCGGCGGGCCGCGGAGATGATGCGCAACGCGGCATGACGGTCGCGAGTAGCGGTTCAGGCCTTTCTTCGACGGGAAGGCCCGGAATTCGCTTCAACTCGTCCGGCGGTGCGGCTGCAGGAGCGATTCACTCTCGCCTTGCGCGGATTGCGAGAGCGCTCCGAACGTCGGCGATACGCTCGCTTTTCGTCCTGAGCGGGCGCGTGGCGCTCCGGTACTCGGGCGCTCGGATCCCGGCGAATCCAGGAGCGGCTCGCGTTGTGGGTGGAGTGCGCTACAAACTGCGCGGTCGGCTCGCTGCGCGGGTGGATGGAGGAGACCCTGACGCGCAGCGTCGCTCCCGGGTCCCCGCCAGCGCACCAGACAGGCCGTCCGTGAGCCCGAGCCGCTGCGCCGTCAATGCAAGCAGCACGGTCCCCGCACGAGAGGACAACCCCGTCCCGTCCGCGACCACATCTACCGTTCCAAAAGACGTACTTCTCCTCACCTTCAAGGTGAACCTCCTGGACGGGTGGATTGCCGGCCTCGTAACCGCAATCCTCCCCGCCCAGGCGGACGTTCCAGCCCTCCCGCATCACCCCGCCCGCAGCGCTACTGGCGAATGCGGGCTAGTTGGCTACTCGAACGCATCTGCTGGGCGATCGAAGACGCGGAGAATCAGGAGCGCGACGACGCCGAGCGGAAGGAGCGCGACGAGCATCACGCAGCCGACGAGGGGCAGCACCGCGATCACGCCACCGTCGGCGTCGTCTGAGCTGAGAGAGGAGGAGAGGCGCCGGCCCTGAGAGAGGAGGGGGGCTGGCCCGCGAGCGCGATGTGCGTGCCGAGAATGACCCACCCCGGCGACCCACGCATAGGCGCAGGCCGCCTCGGAAGCGTCATCGGTTCAGCGCCAGCTCCGCCCGCTGGGTGTTCTCGGCGTCGTTGATCGCCCAGCCGAGCCGCTCGATGAGCTGCGCCGCGTTGTGGTCGTTATCGAGATGTATCGAGTAGACGCTCTCGTCCAGCAGCACTGGAGCGGCGTGTTGGGTCGTTGGATCGGTCGTCACGATGATTCTGGCCATGAAATCTCCCTCATTGATCTTGCGGTGATGTTCGATCCACCATTTCGAGACAGACACTCGCGGGCCTCCCTGAGGGTCGGGTAACGCCCTCATGAGACCGTCCTCACGGTCTCGCTCGTAGTCCGCTTTCGCGGCGGCGACACCGGACGCGTGGCGAACTAGCCCAGCCGGGCCGGCCGGGGCGCTAGAGGCGCGGAATCCGCAGCTCAGGCGACAGGCCATCGAGGCCGGCCCGTTAAACAGGTCCGGCCCGCGGGGGGAGCGGACCGGACGGTGTGCACAGTTCAGGAGGAGGTTGTGCGTAGCGACTTGGACATCGCATATATGAGTATCGCCATCTCGATGAACGCCACCTAAGAGTCCGTCTCAGTTGAGATAAATGTTCATGAGGAGCCCGCCGGGACCCTTTGCTGTCTAGACCCTGGGTGGCGGCTTGTCACTCGGGAAGTGGCGGGGTGCCGCGCCGCCCTCGGGCGACCAGCCGGCAGGCGGAACAACAGACCCCGCACTGCCGCTTTCGCGGACCAGCGAGCGTTCGAGCCTGGGGCCGCGCTCACGCTCGCATCGGACGATTCTCGATAGCGCCGACCGAGGATCGGAACACGCCCGCTTTCGCCGGGGCGAAGCAGGCGTCTGCCGAGCGAGCGCCGACACTCTCGCAGGTCGTCCATTGCGCAAGCGAGCCGCGGAGGTACTGAAACACTCGCAATGCTCGCCAAGCAGGCGTGGGCCGTAAGAACGCCTACCGGGAGGCCGCGCGCGTGCGGCCGGCGCGTGCCCAGCCTCGTGGTAGCTTGACGGCCGTGCCGCCTGCCAGCCGTTCCCGGTTCCGAGCGCGATGGGTGCCGGTGGTGGCGCTCGCCTTCGTCGTCATTGTGGTGCTGGTCATCGCGGTGAGCGGCAGCTCGTCGCCGACCACCGGTTATGACGTCTCCTATCCGCAGTGCTCGGGTTCCTACCCGTCGAATCCGCTGTTCGGGATCGTCGGTGTCAATGGCGGGCTGGCGAACAAAGCAAACCCGTGTATCAGCGGCGAGCTGCACTGGGCCCGCGACGCGCCGGGGCAGAAGCGGCCGAAGCAGCCGCCCCTGTCGCTGTACATCGACACCGGTAACCCCGGCGGTCATCACGTTGCGGACTGGCCTAGCGTCGGCACCGCGCCGGCCTACGGTGCTTGTAACGGCCTGCTGACCAACGCCTGCTCGTACATCTACGGCGAGGAGCGCGCCGCCCACTCCTACCGGCTCGTCGCCGCGCTCGACCCGGTCGCGGCCAAGACCGCGCCATGGTGGCTGGACGTCGAGCTGATGGCGAGCTGGGCCGGGACCTACCAGCTCAACATCGCCGCGCTGCAGGGCTTCATCGCCGGCCTGAACAACGCCGGCGCGACCGGACCGATCGGGATCTATTCCACCAGCGCCCAGTGGAAGGAGATCACGGGGCTGACGGCGCAGACAACACCGACGCCCTTCAACGGCCAGCTGCCCGATTGGGTCGCTGGAACCGACGCAACACTCACGCAGGCGCGGCAGAACTGCACGAGCGGTGGCTTCACCGGCGTGGCGCCGAGCCTCGCGCAGTACCGGATCGGCCCGCGCGACGCCGACCTGCGCTGTACTGGCACACGCTGACCACATCCCTAGCGCGTCCGACGTCAGAGATCACGATCGCGTTGCCACGAACCCGATCGCCCGCATGATCGGTTGGCGCGGAAAGCAGGCGCCCCCCGCGTAGCCAACGAGACGCCTGAGTTGGACGAAAAGCAGGCGCGCCCACGCAAGCTCCGCCCACGCCCGCTTTCGCGCGGATGCATCGTGCACACTCGCGGCACAGAGACGCGGGGACTCAAACCATGTTTACCCTGGAAACGAGCAGTTTCGAGTAAGAGGACTTTGGGAGTCTATTCGAGTTGTCGGCTCTGCAAAGCCATAAATGCGACGAAGTGCGGATGCGGGTACAAAGACGGAACCGCGACGGCCTCCTCGAGCATCTCATGGAGCCGGTCGCCCGGCAGGCCCGTAGGCGGGCTGCCGAGATGCTCCGCGACGCCGCATGACGATCGCGAGCGTCGCTGGCGAGACGCTCGCTTTTCGTCCGATCCGAAAGCGTCGGCGAAGTTCGCAGCGGCGCCTCCTTCCGTACAAAAGCGCAACTCGGAGCCGATCAACCACAAATGGTTTGCGGGTGGGTGCTGCTCGGGCCGTAACGGCTACTCGACCACGGGTGGGGTGGGTCCAGCGCCGTCGAGCGGGGCTGCGCAGAGGTCACCGCCCTAGTGGGCTCGCGCATAGCCGGTCAGTCGTGCACATGAGGCGAACGCATCCAGGAGTGCCTTCACGGTGTGCGTGGGCGCGACCGCGGTGTGTCAAGGGGCTCTGCCAAGTGCAACCAAGATCGGGGCGCCAAAAAGTGCAAGTGACTCTTTTCGTCCGGCTCGCGCACGCTCCGAGCGTCTCCTGGCGATGGGTTCTTGGACCTTGAGGGGCCGCGCTCTTGGAGCGTGATCGCGGAACGAGCTCCAAGTCACTCGGAGGTTGAGGTGCGGCTTCTCGGTTCGCCCCCCGCCTCACATGTAGTCTGCGTCCCCGGGCACCAGAGACCAGCTCCGGTGGTTGGCAGCGGGCGCGCCAACCTCCTGCTCCGCCACGATGACATCCTCGCTGTGGAAGGCGATCAGCTGATCGGCGTAGCGCGTTCGCCTCAGCTGTCGCCGGACTGACGCGTATCCCGGGGAGAAGCCACACGCCCTCAGCGCCTCCTGCGCTTGACCGGTCGGGCGCTCCCAGGAAACCACCACGCGAGAGCCCAGCGAGCGCAAGCGTCGGAGCCCGTGATAGACGAGGAACTGAGCCGCCGATCCCGACCCCGGCAATACCTGCAGATCGACGATATACCCTGGCGACAGATTGCGTGTAACTCGGACCCTCAGGACGCAGTAACCGCAGATCTCCCCGCTTCGCTCACAGGTGATCGCTTCGTATCGTTGGGTCGGATGCTCGTCAAAGCGCCAGTGGAGATAGGCAGCGTCGCGTCGCAAGGAGATCTCGCGATCGTCGCCGTGCTCGCAGAAGACGTCGAATCGGGCATCGAACATGTCCACGTCACCTAGAGTGAGCTCGCTGAACCGGCGGCGTCTCGGCGGCCAGATGAGTGGGCGGTATGCCGTGGGGACAGCGAGCTGAGGTTTGAAGCCGACCCGGACCTGACCGCCGAAGGCCCCCTCGCCGGGGAAGGCGAACACAAGCTTGATGCCCGCGTCCGCGGCGTCTCGCAACGCGGCCCGGGCCAAGTCGGTGAAGACACCCCGGCCGCGGAAGTCGGTACTGACAGCCGCATCCACGGATTGAGCTCCGCGGATGGTCTCCCCGCCGACCCGGAGCATGACAGGCGTCAGGATGTAGCAGCCCACGATCCGGCCTCCTTCATCGCCCACCCAGATCCGCGCCGGCCCGTGGGGGTTGCGCGCGAACTTCCAATCCCAAACCGCCTCGCTGCGCATGCCGAACCAGCCGTCGTAGCTCTCACGTAGGACGGCAAGCACGGCTGCTTTGTCCTCAGGGTTACAAGGCCGACAGATCATCCCGCTCTTGCTCGAACCTTATCGCTCGCTCGGGGACGGCGGGCTTCCGGCCGCAGCGCCGAGGCCGCGCGTCCGTGGAGCGCGCGTTCGGCAGGCTCAAGAGCACTGCCGGTTTCACCCAAATGCGAGCGCCCGAGTCCCAGTCCGCCGCGTGCCCGCTGTGGACGAAAAGCAGGCGCACCGACGAAAGCTCTTCCGACGCCTGTTTTCCCCCGGATGCATCGCGCACACTCGAGCCAGAGACACGGGGACTCAAACCGTGTTTGCCCTGGAAATCGGCAGCTTCGACGAACGGCGTTTATCGCCGCATTCGCAGTTTCGGCTCCACCAAGCCATAAATGCGACGTAATGCGGATGAGAGGACTCGAACCTCCACCTGGTTGCCCAGACACGGACCTGAACCGTGCCGAGAGGGTCCCGATGCGTCCGCCGGCGTCCGGATCATCCGTTTCGCGGGGTTTCGCGGACTCATCGGATGCATCTGGCGCGACGACTGTTGTCAAACTGTTGTCACCGGCGGCGCTCAATGCGGTATCGATGCGAGCATGGCCGAGCCAACTGCTTCTCATTCGGCGCGGGCGTCTGCCGCCGGCCCGGCGACGCGCGGCCTGGCGACGCGCTCGCACCACGCCCAAGGCGGAGCGAGCCGCGGGGCCGGTGACGGCTCGCATGCACGACGCTTTCAGCGATCATCGAGTTATGGTCAATCCCGCCGGTGGCGAGTCGCCCTGGGAGATCCCGCGGATCCCTGCCTCGGCCGGCGCGCTGATCTACGACAAGGGAGGCAGGTTGCTGATCTTGAAGCCCAACTACAAGGCGGGATGGACGGTACCTGGCGGCCAGATCGAGGAGACCGGCGAGTCGCCGTGGCAGGGATGCCGGCGCGAGACGCTCGAGGAGTGCGGCCTCGAGATCAAGCGCGGCCGGCTGGCCTGCGTCGACTTCCTGCGGCCGCGCCCGGGCCGGCCCGGCGGTGTGCGCTTCCTGTTCGACTGCGGCTCCCTCCGCGACGAGCAACTGGCGACGATCACAACCGACTGCGCCGAGATAGACGATCACCGGTTTGCTGAGCTGGGCGAGGCCGCGGCGCTCCTCAGCGGCCCAGTCCGGCGTCGGGTCCTGGCGGCCGCCGGTAGCAAGCACTGCGTCTACCTCGAGGACGGGCGGCGCGTCAAGGACGTGCGCAGCTGACGCCAATCGGCGCAGCCGACGGCGAGCAGGCCGCGCAGCTCCTGTTCGGACCAGGGCTCGGAGGGATGTTGTGGGTGGCGTCGGCGCGCACGGCCAGACGGCGGGGGCCGAACCCACGGCCGCGATCGCGTACGCACGGCTTCGACGAGCGTCAAGCGCCCAGACCGGACGACGGTGATCGAAGTAACGAGGGCGAGGGGCTCTGGGTCCGGCGTTTGCCGCAGCGCAGACGAGGGGTTTGACCGATGCAACCAGCAGCGGCCCGAGCTAGCGTCAGGCTCGCTGGTGACAAGGAACGCGCTGGCGACAAGGAACGCGCTGGCGACAGAGAACGCGACAGAGAACAAGAGGCAGATGTCGAAGGAGCGCATCATTGCGACGCTCGGCGAGAGCGAGTTGCTGTTGCCCGATCTGATGAGCCGGGCCTTTTCGGCGAACGACCGGGTCAAGTATCTGCTCACGCTCCTGCAGAGCGCGCGCGCCCTGGCCGACGGCGACTTGGATGCGTCGGATCTGCGTGAGGAGCGGCTGGCCAGCGGCGTCGCCGACGCCGGCCTCGATCGCGTCGTGCACACCAGCACGCGGCGCGACGACGGCTTCTACGTCATCCCCGGGGCCGCCGAGCTGGCCCGTGCGGCGTTCGGCGAGGTGGAGACCATGCTCGTGCCCTTGGGCGCGGCCGGCGTGAAGGCTTCCAAGAAACTCGGCGAACGCCTGCACCAGCTCGGGCAGGCGGTGCAGCCTGACGGAGACGCGATCACGGCGGAGGACATCTCCCGGCTGACGTCTGGCCGGCGGCGCGATCAGGACAGCCTCCACCTCGTGGTGATGGATGCGCATCGCGAGCTCAACGGGCTAGCGGGGCGCTTGGCGAGCGAATCGATCGCGGGGGCTCTGGCCTACGGGATCGAGGTGGGCGATCGCCCGCTGGTGGGAGCGTTTGCGCGCGGCGTCGAGCGCACCCAGCGCCTGCGTTTCGACCATCCGGGCCTCGGCACCGTGGCCACGCGCAGCGGCGATGCGCTCGTCGTGCAGAACGACATCGGAGAGACGGAGGCGCACGTCGTGGTGGTGAGGATCATCGGGCGAACGGTCACCGTGATCTACACGGACGTGCACCTCGCGCGACTGCTGTTCCTCCAGCGAATGCTCTCCGGACAGGAGATAGGCTGGGAGGACACGCGCTCGCGTGTCGATGGCGCCACGGGCGGGGACCTTTACCACCTTGCCGTGGGCCGTTTCAGGGCGGACTCCGAGGCCGCCCTCGAGGCCTTCTTGGAGCTGCTCGGGTCGCGCATGGTCTTCCTCATCGACTGGAACCGTGCGCGCAAGCGGCTTCGTGGTCTAGTGGGAAACCGCGCTGCTGTCGATCTGCTGGACTGGGCCGCCGAGCGCGAGCTCGGACATATGGCCTTTCTGCTCGCCGGCGGCGAGCAGCTCGTGTACGACGCGCTGACTTTCGCGACCGGACGGGGCACGCGCGCGGGCGAGTCGCTGATCGACGTGCTTGGCGGTCCGGCGGCTATCTCGTACATGCGTGCGGTCCTGCGCATCTGCTCCGAGGGCCTGCTGGCGGGACGATCGCTGCCGCTGGTGGCCGACGAGGCCCGCGCCGAGCTGATCGGCTATGTGCGCACCGCTCGCGAGGAGCTGTTCGAGCTGATCGCTGCTCACGCCGAGCTGGTGGTGTCGATCGGCGAGGCGGCGCGCGACGCGCTGGAGCAGGCGGCGCTGGAGCACCCCAGCCAGGACCGTGCCGAGATCGCCCGGCTGGCGCGCGGTTGGGAGCAGCGCGCCGACGAACTGGTCAACGAGGTCCGCGGGGCGTGTGCGCGCGCTGAGGAGCCGGCGTTCTTCCTCGAGCTCGTGCAGGAGGCCGACGACGTGGCCGACGCGCTCGAGGAAGCTGTCTTCTCCTGGACGCTGCTGCCCCAAGGGCGAGTCTCGGGGACCGTCCTCAGCCACTCACGACGGATGATGGCTCTGGTGCTCGACGCGGCGCGCAGTCATCTGCGAGCCGTTCATTTCGCGCGCAGGATTCACCGCGGCAGCCCCAGCGAGGACATGGAGTCCTTCCTGGAGACGACGCACCGCATCGTCGCGCTGGAGCGCGACACCGACGAGGGGCTGCGTGAGGTTCAGGCGGCGCTCGTCAGGGAGGTCGAGGCGGCCGGCGAGCTGTTTGTCATAGCGCAGGCGACGCAGGGCTGCGAGGAGGCGGCAGACGCCTCGATGCGCGCCGCTCACCTGCTGCGTCGCCAGGTACTCGGCAACGTGGTGCGCTCCGAGCCACCGGTGGCGCGGCCAGAGCCGTCCTCGACGCGGGCCGTGCCCACGCGCGATGAGAGCGAGTCGATCGAGGAGCTCTATGTCGTCGGCCAGGAGGACGGTGGAGTGCCCGATGTCGCATCTATCGGCGTCAAGGGCCACGGTCTCGCGCGCATGGCCCGCGCCAAGCTGCCGGTGCCCGACGCTGTGATCCTCAGCACCGCGGTGCACCGCAACTTGGCGGCGGGGCGCGAGGACGCGCGGCTGCGGATGCTCGTGTCCGCCGCGGTTGGCGCGCTGCAGGCGCGCAGCGGCCTGCGACTGGGAAGCGCGCGCCGCCCGCTGATCCTCTCGGTGCGCTCGGGGGCTCCCGCGTCGATGCCCGGCATGCTGGAGACGGTGTTGGACGTCGGGCTGTGCGATGACAGCGTGGAGGGCCTCGTCGCGCTGACCGGCGACCCCCGCCTGGCATGGGACGCCTATCGACGGCTGGTGGAGTCCTTCGCTCGCGTCGTGGCCCGTTGCCCGACGGAGCCCTTCGAGCAGGCTACTGGTGCGCGCATGGAGGCGGCTGGTGTGCACCGTCCACGCGACCTGGACGCGCGGACGCTGGCAGAGCTCACCCGCGAGCACCTGGAGCGCTTTCGCGCTCTCACCGGCAAGCCGCTTCCTCAGAACCCGATCGATCAGGTCGAGGCCGCCGTGCGCGGCGTACTGGAGTCGTGGGACGCGCCCAAGGCGCGCGACTATCGTCGTCTGCACGATCTGCCCGAGACGCTCGGCACCGCGGTCATCCTGCAGCGCATGGTCTTCGGCAACGCCGGCGGCCTATCGGGCTCCGGCGTCGGCTTCACCCGCGATCCCGCGTCCGGCGAGCGGCGGCCCTATGTCGAGTTCCTGCGCGACGTGCAGGGCGAGGAGATCGTCGGCGGGCGGCGCACGCCCGAAGAAGGTGAGCAGCTGGCGCTGCTCGCACCCGAGGTTCATCAGCGTCTGGACGATGTTTGTCGCGCGCTCGAGTCCGAGTTCCACGACGCCCAGGAGTTCGAGTTCACCCTTCAGGACGGCGAGCTGTTCCTGCTGCAGACGCGGACCGCCAAGTGCACGCCGTGGGCAGCTCTGCACATCGCTGTGGATCAGGTGCGTGAAGGCCTGGTGTCCAGCAGCGAGGCCCGCGAGCGCCTCGCGGGCCTGGACCTGCAGGGCGTCCGTCGCACGCACGTGCTCGAGGACGACGGAACTCGCGCGATCTGCTGCGCGCAGCCGGTGAGCATGGGGGTCGCAAGCGGTCCGATCGCTCTCGATGTCGACGCTGCCGAGCGCCTTGCCCGAGAAGGCCGTAAGCCCGTGCTGATACGCCGCGACACCAGCACCGAGGACCTCGCTGGGGTGATCGTCGCGGCGGGGCTGCTCACGAGCCGCGGTGGGCGCACTTCGCACGCCGCGGTCGTCGCGCGCGAGCTCGGCAAGCCCTGCGTCGTGGGCGCGACCGAGGTCGACATCGACCTTCGCCGGCGCCGAGTCAAGGTCGGCGATCGCGAGTTCGCTGAAGGTGAGGAAATCAGCATCGACGGCGGATCCGGCCGCGTTTTTGCCGGCGTAGTTCAGGTAGAGGAGGAGCGGCCGACCGCCGACCTCGCCGCGGTCGCAGCCTGGCAAACGGTCTGAGGGCGGTCTTTGGCCGTGGAGATCGAGCGCAAGTTCCTCATCACGCAGTTGCCGCCTGAGCTGGGACGCTTTGCCCACCAGCGTGTGAGGCAGGGTTATCTGATCAGCGCGGGCGACGACCTCGAGGTGCGCCTGCGGGCCCGCGACGGCCACAATCTCCTGACAATCAAGCACGGGGGCGGGCTCACTCGAGACGAGGACGAGAGAGCTATTGAGCCGGAGCGCTTCGCCCGCTTGTGGCCGCTGACCGAGGGCCACCGAATCGAGAAGGTGCGCTACGCGATCCCTGCCGAGGAGGGCCTGACGATCGAGCTGGACGCCTACACCGGCGCGCTGGACGGGCTCGCGATCGCGGAGGTGGAGTTCGACTCCGAAGCGCAGGCGCAGCGCTTCACGCCTCCAGCATGGTTCGGCCCGGAGGTCACCGGCGATCGCCGCTACGCCAATCAACGCCTGGCCGACGACGGGCTTCCCCGGGTGCCCGCGCAGGAGCCGGGATTCAGCCTCGGCCCGGGCGAGCCCCTCGGCGAGGGGCTCAGGCGCCTCGTTCGCGAGCAGATCGACGCGGCGAGCGACCAACTCCGTGGCCAAGCGGGAAGCGATCCGGCCGAGGCCGTGCACGAGGCCCGCAAGAGCTTCAAGGCATACGCGCCACGCTCAGGCTGGCGCGCGATCAGTTGCAGCCAGACGTCTATGAGCGTGAGATCGCCAACTTCCGAGACGCCGGCCGACGACTCTCCAGCGCGCGTGACAGTCAGGTTCTGCTCGAGACGCTGGACAGCGTCTGCGAGCGCTATGCGAAGGACCTGCCCGGCCTCCGGCTTCTCGGCGACGCGCGAGATGCTCGTGGCCGAGCTGAGAGCCGCTGAGGGCGGACACGGGCAGAACGCCGAGGCCGCCCAGGCGGTTCTCAAGGACGTGTGCCTTGCCCGCCGGCGCCTGCCGGAATGGCGCTTTCAGCACGACGACATCGAGGCACTAGCGAGCGGCTTCGAGCGCATCTACCGCAACGGAAGGCGCGCAGTGCGGGCGGCCGAAGCAGACCAGAGCGATGAGCACTTTCACGAGGTGCGCAAGCGCACGAAGGAGCTCTGGCACTCGGCCGAGATCCTCAGCCCGGTTGCACCCGAGCAGATGGCAAAGCTCATTCTGCTCGCCCACCGCCTGTCGGACCTCGTAGGCGACGACCATGATCTCGCGGTGCTCGCCGAGCACATCCGACAGGGGGGGCTGCGCCGACGGCACGGAGCAGAGCAGCCCGCAGATGCTCATCGCGCGCCGTCGCAGAAAGCTCCAGCGCCGTGCCCTGCGCCTCGGTGCACGCCTCTACCGATCAAGACCGCGCAGCCTGCGCGCGGTCGTCAGGGACCATGCGCGCGGATGCTCCTAGCCCGAGCTTCAGCGGGAGCGGACGCACGGCTCGCGATCGAGCGGCACGTTGGGGGGAGCTTCGCTCGAAGCGATGATGAGCACCCTCCGGTTCGCGGGCGGGGCGAGGGCGTGCGGGGCCACCATGCGCGCCACCGACTTGGACGAGCAGCACGGTCCGCCGACGCTCGCGTCACTTGCGCTTCGCGCGAGATCCGAGCGTCTCGCCGTTTCCTGCGATGCGGATGCGGGTACAAAGACGGAACCACGATGGCCTCCTTGAGCATCTGATGGAGCCGGTCGCCCGGCAAGCCCGTCGGCGGGCCGCGGAGATGATGCGCAACGCGGCATGACGGTCGCGAGTAGCGGTTCAGGCCTTTCTTCGACGGGAAGGCCCGGAATTCGCTTCAACTCGTCCGGCGGTGCGGCTGCAGGAGCGATTCACTCTCGCCTTGCGCGGATTGCGAGAGCGCTCCGAACGTCGGCGATACGCTCGCTTTTCGTCCTAAGCAGCGACGCTATCAGCGCCGGCCCTGGCTACCGCTCGCCAAGGGAAAGCAGGCGCCGCAGCCCTGTCATGTGCGAATAGCAGACCTCGACGACGGTCGCGATTGCGACCTGCTTTCAGGCTGGCGCGACCAGACCCGGGCCCCGCTGACGCTCAAACGCGGCGCGATGATGTCGTGGGTATCGATGCGGTCGAGGTTCTTGAAGCCTGCCGCGCCGCTTCGGGCTCGATGGCGCGAAGCGCTGCTTCGCGGTTGAGGAATACCCGCATGCGCACGATTTGGTCCTGATCGACATCGAGGAGGGCTGCGAAGCCGGGCGGGTCGGTGGGTGATCCGGATCTCCGGCGCAGCTTGAAGACGCCCAGCACCTGGTCGCCGATGGTGTGGGCGTCGGTTACTTCGGCTGAGGAAACGCCTACCTCAGAGGCGACCTGTTCCAGACGCGCAAGGGCGCGCTCGCGCCCCCGCCAGGTCCTCGCGCCGGGCTGTTCAGACGGGTCGGTCAGCTGCGCCCAACGTGACACCCATGCCGCGGCGCCTGCGGCTCCGTGTTCGTTCCAGGCCTCGAAGGCGCGGGTCACAAGCCACGCGTCTGGGTCCGAGGTGGCGAGCTGCGGGAGCTCGTGCTCCTCGTGCCACAGCCTGGGCAGCAGTCCACGATGCGGGTCGTGCTCGCGCTCTGAGAAGAGTGTCTGGATGCCTTCTTCTACCGCCGCCTTGACCTCGTCGCGGACCGTCCGCGCAGCCGCGTCGTCGCCGCCGGCGTCACCGTATCCGCTGGCGTCGACCGGCTCTCCGAACCAGAAGTACAGCCGTTCGGGCCTGGGCAGCAGCGTCGGACCGATGCCGCGGACGAGGGGTGGCAGCGGAAGCCCCACCAGACGCCGCATCAGCGCCGAGACCTGCGCCGCGACCGGCGTCCGGCTGTCGGCCACCACGTGGAGCATCTCCTCGGCTCCGACGGCGGCAAACGGGACGATCGGGTAGCCGAACTCAATCGCCAGCCGCGCGAACCCCAGCCGCTCCTTCCACATCAGCCGGTACTCCTGTCCCCGTGCCTTGAACACCTCGTCGGCTCCGCCCGGGAACACCAGGATGTTCTGCCCGTCACGCATCATGGCGCGCACGTTCTCACTTGTGCCGCGCACCATCCCTCCCATCGTCAGCAGGTCGCGCCACACCGGGATCGCGTAGTGGGCGTGATCGCCGAGCCCGCGAACGATGATTCGCCGGCGGGTCCACAGCTCGCTCATCATGAACGGCAGATCGAGGAACGAGTAGCGGGTGTGGTTGCCCACGAACAGGACGGGCCGGTGCGGGATACGCTCGAGCCCCAGCACCTTCGGCTGGGTGACCCGTCTGAACGGCGCCAGGATCGAAGCCAGCCGGTCCATCTGGCGCGGGTCGGGCGCCCGCGGCAGCGCTGAGCTCTTCTTCTGGGGCACATCCGTCATCGCCGATGCGCTGACGGTGGTTGCAGCGCAGCCGGGTTGAGTGCCGAGGTTGCCGCAGCGAGCCCGTTCGAGGCGCCGCCGTTCAAGGCGCCGGTCACGATGGCGACAAGGCTCACGCGCGGGCGGTGGTGGCCGTGCGGTCGGCTGGTATCGCCCAAGCTGGGCGGCCGGGCTGAGGCTTGATGATCGGGAAGCCGGTCAGGAGGAAGCGCGGCGGCGGCGGGCCACCCCACTGGTTGATCGTGCTGGGATGCATCGACCAGTTCTTGGGCTGGTAGTGGTCGGCGGTCATCTGGGCGATCTCCGAGCAGCACTCGATCATCGCTCCGTCCTCGTCGTGGAGGTAGAGGAACTGGTTGTTGCCGGGTCCGTGGCGGCTGGGGCCCCAGATGCACTTGCGGCCACTGCGTGCCTTGAGCCGGTCGGCGACGCGGGCGAGCGCATTGAAGTCGCTCCATTGGTAGGCGTAGTGGGAGAGCTCCGAGCGGGGGGCGAGGGTGAGGGCGATTCCGTGGTGGTCCTCGTTGCAGTGCCACCAGGAGGCCAGGAACCCCATCCGGTCGCTGAAGCGAAACCCGAGGCTGTCGGTGAGGAAGCGCTCCTCGGCGCGGTGGTTGGCGACCTTGCAGGAGATGTGCTCGAACTTCACCGGCCGATCGCCGGGCGGCGGAGCGTCGACGGTCTCCATGCCGCAGAACAACTTGTAGACATGGCCGGCTGGTGACTTGACCTTCAGAGCGCGGTCGATGCCGGGCTCGCCGTCGTAGATGCCGCCGAGCATCGTGCCGCCGGCGGCGGTCAAACGCTTGGCGGCGCCCCCGAGGGTCGCAGAGTCGGGTACTTCGAGCGCGAGGTGCTCATAGCCGCGGTTCACTCGGTCCTCGATCACGATGAGCTCGTGGTGGCGCTCGTTGCAGGTGAGGTAGCTGGCGCCGGCCAGGCGCTCGGTCTCGACCATGCCGATGACCTGCTCCTGGAACTCGACGGCGGCGTCGAGGTCTTTGACGTGGAGGGCGATGTGTCCGATGCGGGTGACCATGATCAGATGTGTTCCTTGGTGGTGGTGTGGGACAGGATCCGGGCGAGCCGGCTCGCCGGGCGGAAGGCGTCGGCCTGCTCGTCGAGGAACGCCTCGACCGGACGCGGAGGCCGACCGGTCAGACGCTCAACGTCGTTCGTCGCCACGCCGTCGCTTCCGGCGGCGAAGTACGCGGCCATGCGTGCCGCGTGCTCGACCTCGAACGCCGGCAGGCCGCGGCGGCGCATGACACGGACGGTGAGCTTGACGGGCACCTTGAGATGACGGACGCCGAGGTAATCGGCGATCCTCTCAAAGTTGACCGGGCGCGGACCCGTCGGCTGCCAGGCGCGCTCGCCGGCTTCGTCATCGAGCAGAACCGCGGCCGCGCAGGCGGCGACGTCGCGGACATCGACCATCGCGATCGGCGCCCGTCCAAACGGGGAGGCGAGCACGCCGGTGGCGGCCACGGTCGGTGCCACCGTCTCGAGCAGGTTCTGCATGTAGAAGGATGGGCGCAGGAAGATGAACTGCATCCCCGAGCGCTCGATGCGCTGCTCGGCGCGCCAGTGTGCGACAGCGGTGGGCGTGGGGCCGTTAGGGCCGAGTGAGGGGGCGCTGCCGGAGATCTTGACGACCCGCCGCACACCTGCAGCGACCGCCGCGTCGATGATCGCGGCTTCGTGCTGTTCTTGGTTTGGGCCGTGCGGGGCGAGAAGCAACATTCGTTCGACACCCTCGAGCGCGGCCGACAGCGTCGCCGGCACCTCGAGATCGGCGTGCACCGCCGGCAGCGGTAGGCTGACGTCCGGCCGGCGCACGAGCGCGCGAGCTTCGATGCCGCGCCCTGCGAGCTCCGCGGCGACGTGGCGGCCGACCCGCCCGGTCGCTCCGAGCACGGCGATCATCCGACCACCTCGACCCGGGCGGGTGGAGCGATGCGCCGCCAGGCCTGGAGTGCCGAACCCACATCGTCGAGCCCTCCGCAGGCGAACACGTAGCGGTCCGGGCGCAAGAGCGCCCAGGTCAAGCCCCGAGCTCTCAGCCACTCGCCGTCCTTGCCGGGGTCGAACACCGATATGCCGGCGTCTTGAAGCAGTGCTCGCGAGGTCTCATCGATCGTCACGGCCGACCAGGTCGAGCCCAGCCGATCGTCGAGGCGGCCGGTCTGCGGAAACAGCGTCCCGACCGTGCGGCGCATCGGGATGCGGGCCGGGCGCGTCGCGAACGCGCCCTCGCAGTAGGTCGGCAGCGGCTTGACGTTCTCGGCCAGCAGGCGCTGCACTCGGGTGCCGTCGACCGCACACAGCCAGCCGTCGCGGGCGCGTACCCGCCAGGGACGGGTTGACTGGACGAGCCCGCCCATCAGGCGCGCCAGCCGTTGCATCGCGGCGACGTGGGGGCGGCGCTCGCGCTCGTAGGAGTCGATTAGAGAAAGCGGGGCGCCGTCCAGGACATTGGCTAGCTTCCACGCGAGGTTGCCGGCGTCCCGCGCGCCGGAGGAGAATCCCTGGCCGGCGAACGGCGGCATCAGGTGCGCGGCGTCGCCGGCGAGCAGCACGCGGCCGCGGCGCCAGCGTGCGGCCATGCGCGTGTGGAACGTGTAGACCACCGCCCGCTCGATCTCCGCGCGCTCGCCCTCGAGCCATTCCGCGACCGCGCGCTCGACCGCTGCGGGCTCCAGGTGGGGCGCGGGATCCTCACCGGGGTGCAGCATCCACTCCCAGCGATGGCGGCCTGGGGACATCGGCAGCGTGACCGTCGGCCGCGCGGCACGCCCGACGAAGTGCGGGTGGGGAATCTTCGCCAGAGGGCGGTCTACGAGGGCGTCGACGACGATCCAGCGCTGCGGCGCTGTGCGGCCCTGGAAGGGGATCTGCAACCGCGCGCGAACTGCGCTGTTCGCGCCGTCGCAGCCCACCAACCAGCGGGCCGAGATCAGCGTGGAGCGTCCGCCGTCCACGGGACGCGCGTAGACGTCGACATGATCCGCGCGCCGGTCGACCGTTTCCAACGCCAGACCGCGACGCACCTCGACCGTCGGCCGGTCGTCCAGGGCGGCGAGCATCGTGCGCTCCATCGCCGGCTGGTTGATCGACACCAGCGGCGGGTGACCAAGGCGCCCGCTCCGCGCCCGGAACACCTCCACGGCGCGGCCGGCGGCTGTGATGATGCTCGCGCCCGGCTGAACCTCGGCGTCGGCCAGCACCGCCCGATCGAGCCCGACGGATTGGAAGATACGCAGAACCTCGTCATCGATCACCGCCGCGCGCGGCAGCGTGTACGGCTCGTGCTCGCGGTCAAACGCGAGCGTCCGCACGCTGTAGTCGCCTAGCAGCAGCGCCAGCAGCTGACCCACAGGCCCGAGGCCGCAGATGATCACGTCGTACTCGACCACCGGCTCAGACGGGTACGGCCGCGAGGTTGATGCGGTTGGTGAGCGTGCCGATGCCGTCGATCTCGAGCTCGACCGTCTGACCGGGCTGGATCCAGCGGTCGAGCTCAAGACCGCAGCAGCCCGGCATCGTGCCGGTGGAGATGACGTCCCCTGCGTCTAGGCGCTCGCCGGCGGAGGCGTAGGCGAGCATCGCGCCGAGCGTGTGCTGCGGATTCGCGGTCCTGCCCTCGCACCAGAGCTCGCCGTCGACTCGCACCCGCCCACGCATCGCCGTCCAGTCGGGAACTGCGTCAGCCGTCACGACGTCGCAGCCGATCGAGTTGGCGAACGTCTTGGCCTTGATCACCGGCCCGAAGATGTTTCGTCTGGCGTCGTCGGCCTGGATGTCGCGCGCACTCCAGTCGTTGAGCACGAACCAGCCGCCGACCGCGTCGAGCGCCTCCTCGGGCGTGGCGTCAACCAGCGGCCTGGCGAGCACGCACGCCAGCTCGAGCTCGAAGTCGAGGAACTGGGTGTGCGACGGCCACCACATGTCCTCGCCGTCTGCGAGCACCGAGGTGTGGTTTGAGACGTAGAACGTCGGGGCCTCCCGGAACCGAGCGTTCGGCTTGAGCTTTGGGAACGGCCTCCCGGTCAGCCGCTCGAAGCCCAACACCACCTTCGCCGCGGGAGCCGGGTAGAAGTTCTTGACCAGCATCCGGCTCGAGTCGATCACGTGGCGCTCCCAGAGCATGAACGCGCGGATCGAGCGCGGTCGAAACGGCAGCCCCGCCGTCCTTGGATCCGCCTCGACGGCGTCTCTCGCGGCGATTGCTGCGGTAGCCCGCTCGCGTGCCGACGCGCCCTCAGCCAAGAAGGCCAGCAGGTCGCGCTCGCCAGGCAACCGAAGCCACCGGTCGCGGTCCGGGTCGTGGGCGATCAGCCCGTCTGAGGTGGTGCGTAGCTTCATGTCGTCGGATCTCCGGGTCTGGTGGATGGACGTCAGGCGGACAGCAGCTCGCGGCAGGTACTGCCCGGGGTCGTGCGCGCGCAGGACGACGTCGATCACGACGCGCATCAAGTCAGCAAGGCGGGAGCGAGGAATCTCAGACGCGGCGGTTGGAGAGCCCTCATTGCTCACATTGACGATCGTAGCCGATACTGATAAGAGCGTCAATCATGACGCGACGATCTCTGTCGGTGGCGCCCTCGCTGTCGGTGAACCTGTACGCGGACGACGTGCTCGCAGACTCCCGCGACGTGTTCGCGCGCATCCGCGAGGCCGGTCCGGTCGTCTGGCTGCCGCGGCACCGGATGTACGCGATTGGCCGCTTTGCAGACGTGCGGGCCGCGCTGCGCAACGACGCGGTGTACCGCAGCGGGGCGGGCGTAGCGGCCAATCGACTGAGCAACCACCCCGGTCGCCACACCACCCTGTTCAGCGACGACGAGGCACACACCCGGCGCCGCAAGGTGCTGATGCGCTCGCTTGCGGCGAAAGCGCTCGTTGACATCGAGCCGCAGGTCGATGCCCGAGCCGACGCGCTGATCGAACGACTCCTCGCCACCGACTGGTTTGAGGCAGCGACCGACTTCTCCGCGCATCTTCCAATCGGGGTCGTGGCGGAGCTCGTTGGGGGCCGGAGGGCGGTGAGCGACTGCTGCGGTGGGCTGCGGCAACCTTCGACGCGCTCGGACCGATGAACCGTCGCGGGCTGCGCTCAGCCCGCACCTCGTTCGGCCTGCTCCTTTACACGCTGCGCTTCAGCGCGGCCGGGGTCTCGCCGGGGAGCTGGGCCGCAGCCGTGTTCGACGCCCGCGACCGGGGTCAGATCACCACTCGACAAGCCCGGGGTCTCGTGATCGACTTCGTCGCGCCGTCGCTTGACACCACGATCCTCGCCTCGACCCACCTGCTGTGGGTGCTCAGCCGCCATCCCGACGTGTGGGATGAGATCGTCGCCGACCCCTCGGTGATTCCCGCCGCAGTGGTCGAGAACGTCCGCATCGCCTCGCCGATCCACGGATTCACGCGGCGCCTCTCGCGCGACCACGAGATCGACGGCACGCCACTACCGCAGGGCTCGCGAGTGGTGCTGCTGTTCGGCGCCGCAAATCTCGACGAGACGCGCTTCCCAAATCCCGAGAGCTAGGACATCCACCGGCCTAACGGCGCGCACGTCGGTTGGGGAAACGGGCCGCACGCATGCGCCGGCGCCAACCTCGCCAACCTCGAGATGCAGGCCCTGCTGCGCGCGAATGGCCCCCACGTCCGCCGGATGGCCACCAGCAACCCCACTCGGCTGCGCAACAGCACGCTCCAGGGCTTCAGCGGGCTCACCGCCCGCTTCAATTAGCAACCTGCCGGCTCACGAGACGGGTGCCGGGACCTGCGGCATCGGCCGCCGCGCCACCTCGGCTGCGTCCTTCCCCGACAGACCGAACATGCGCAGCACTCCCTCGGCATGGTGGCGGTCGGCGTCCTTCGGTGCGCGTCCATCCAGAACGTCGCCCATGACCCCGAGAAGCGCGCCGCCCGCAGCGAACAGCGCGACGCGCTTGTTGGGAACGCGGAAGCGACCTGCTCTGATGCCGCGCTCGAGGTCCCGCTGGGCGAACGGGCCGAGCGCCCTCAGGCCGATCTTCTGCGACACGTCGAGGCGGATCAGCAGCCATCCCCACTCAGGGTCGCTGCGGGCGAGGTTCACGAAGTAGCGGTGCGCGGCGGCGACCACCTCTGCCGGATCGTCAAGGTCGGCCGTGACGGAGGCGACTGCGCCACCCTGGTCGGCAACAGTCTCCTCGACGACGGATTCGACGATCGCCTCCTTGGAGTCGAAGTGGTTGTAGAAGGAGCCGAAACCGACATCCGCCTCGTCGGTGATCTCGTTGATCCGAGTGTTCTCGACGCCCTGGCGGGCAAACAGGGCGCGCGCGGCGTCGAGCAGCTTCCTGCGCGTCTGCTCGCGACGGCGCGTGTGGCGATCGGGATGCGGCGCGGTGCGCGTCTCGACAGAAGAAGGGGCCTTGCCGCTAGCTACGTTGCGACTCATATATGACAATCCTATCAGCGGATTCCCTGCACGGAGCACCGCCGATCGCGTGAACGGACACCCCGCATCAGATCGTCACCGCGTGCATTCTGAGAAGTAGGATCATCGTCATGGGCGGCGCGAAGCGGGTGGTTGCCATCCCCGGCGAGGATGCGGCCGCGGAGGCCTTTTCAGCAACTATGGCCCTTCTCGAGAATTTCTCGCTGGACATAGACTGGTCGTATCCACCGGTCGGGGCGGCCGCGATTCAGATGCACGGCGAGGCCTTTCCGGCACAGGCAAGGGCGGCGATCGACGAGTCTGACGCGGCGCTGTTCGGCGCGACGAGCGGCGCGAGCGCGGGCGCGCTCTTCTACTTGCGTTGGGGCCGCCAGACGTTCGCCAACGTGCGCCCGACGCGATTCACCCAAGGTGTTGGGAGTCCGCTCGCATCTCCCGAGGGGATCGATCTCGTAATTGTGCGCGAGAATCTCGAGGATCTCTATGTCCTCAGCGAGGGCGCCATTCAAGACCTCGCGCCGTTGGGGCTTTCGAGCACCACTTGGCAGAAGCCGGTGGTCGATCTCGGGCCCGGTGCCTACGCGCTGAAGGTGATCACCGACCGTGGCTGCGAACGCGTTGCCCGATTCGCCTTCGATTTGGCGCGTCGGCGCAAGGCGCAGGGCCGGGCGGGCAAGGTCACCTGCGCCACGAAGCACAACCTGCTCTTTCGCACCGACGGGCTGTTCCGCGAGGTTGCCGAGCGTGTGGCCGGCGAATATCAGGACATCGAGCTCGAGGTGCTGATCATCGACGATTTCGCGAATCGTCTTGTCGGCCGGCCACAGCGGTTCGATGTCGTGCTGCTCCCTAACCTGTACGGGGACGTGCTCTCGGACGCGGCGGCGGCGCTCGCTGGGGGCTTGGGGCTCGCCGCGAGCGGCTGTTACGGTAGCGACTACGCGTACTTCGAGCCCGTGCACGGAACGGCACCGGACCTGGAGCGCCAGCGCGTCAATCCCACGGCGACGATCCTGTGCGCCGCGATGATGCTGGAGTACCTGGAGTTCGGCGAAGCGGCGCAGCAGCTGGTGGCCGCGGTCGAGCGGGTCTACGCTGGTGGAACCTCACTTACCGCCGACCAGGGCGGTACCGCGTCGACCGATGAGTTTCGCGACGCCGTTGCGGCGGCTATGCAAAGTGGAGGATGAAGAGATGAGTACACGCACGCTTGTCGAGAAGATCTGGAACGAGCACGTCGTCGCTGACCTCAGCGGCGGCCTCGATCTCCTGCACGTCGACCGCCACCTCGTGCACGATCTCTCAGGGCCGCCATCGCTCGGGATGCTCGCTGCCCGTGGCCTTGCGGTGCGCAATCCGGAGCTGACCTTCGCGATGCCCGATCACACGGTCTCGACCGCGGTTGGTCGCACCGATGCGGACACGAACGCGGGCCGCCTGCTCGTGCCCGCGCTGCGCGAGCGGACACACGCGGAAGGCATCCGGCTCTTCGACCTCGACGACGTCGAGCAGGGCATCGTGCACGTGGTCGGACCCGAGCTCGGGCTGACGCTCCCGGGCGTAACAGTGCTCTGCGGCGACAGCCACACGTGCACGCACGGCGGACTCGGCGCGCTCGGCTGGGGCATCGGCAGCAGCGACCTCACACATGTGCTCGCCACGCAAACGATCGTCCAACGCCGCCCCAAACAAATGCGCGTCACCTGCTCGGGCAGCCTCGCCGCGGGGGTTGAACCGAAGGACCTCGTGCTGCAGCTGATCGGCGAACACGGCGCCGATGGCGCATCCGGCTTCGCCGTCGAGTACGCCGGCAGCGCCATCGCGTCGATGCCGGTCGAGGGCCGCATGACGCTGTGCAACCTCACGATGGAGTTCGGAGCGAAGATCGGGATCGTCGCGCCGGACGAAGCGACGTTCGATTACGTCGCCGGGAGGCGATACGCGCCCAGCGGCGCGCACTGGGACCAGGCGCTCGCCGCCTGGCGCGAGTTGTCAAGCGACGAGGATGCGGCCTTCGATCGCGAGATCGAGATCAACGCCTCTGCGGTCTCACCACAGATCACGTGGGGCACAAGCCCGGCGCACACGATGGCCCTCGATGGCAAGATCCCCGACCCCGGACAGGCGCGGGATCCGGCGGCTCGCCTGGCCCGCAGCAAGGCGCTCGAGTACATGGGCCTGAGCGCCGGCGAGCAGCTGCTCGGGCTGCCCGTCCAGCACGTGTTCATCGGCTCCTGCGCCAACGGCCGTCTCTCGGACCTGCAGAACGCCGCATGGGTCGTTCGCGGCCGGCGCGTGGCGGCTGGCGTGCGCGCGTGGGTGGTACCTGGCTCTCACGGCGTGCGGCGCGAGGCCGAGGCGCTGGAACTCGACCGCATCTTCACCGCAGCTGGCTTCGAATGGCGCGAGCCGGGCTGCTCGATGTGCCTCGCGGTCAACGACGAGCTCGTCCCCCCCGGAGAGCGGTGCGTTTCGACAAGCAACCGCAACTTCGTCGGCCGCCAGGGGCCGGGTGCGCGCACGCACCTGTGCGGCGCCGCGACCGCTGCCGCTGCCGCGATTGAGGGCCGCATCGCAGATCCCCGCCAGCTTGCCCCGGTGCCCTGAGATGGAGCGCTTCACCAGCGTGCAAGGACGCGCGATCCCGCTACCGGTGCCCGACATCGACACCGACGTGATCACCCCCATCAAGCGAGTGATGCAAGGGGGCGATGCGCTAGTGCGCTATGCGTTTGAGCCGCTGCGCTACACACCGGACGGAGCGCTCGAGCCAGACTGCCCGCTCAACCAGGAGGCCTACCGGGACGCGCCGATCCTGCTCGCCGGCGCGAACTTTGCCTGCGGCAGCTCGCGCGAGACCGCCGTGTGGGCCGTGCGGGGCCTGGGCATCCGCTGCATCATCGCACCGAGCTTCGGCGACATCTTCTTCGACAGTTGCTTCGAGAATGGGCTGCTTCCGGTCGCGCTCCCGCAAGCAGAGCTCGACGCGCTGGCCGACGAGGTGGCCGCCGGGGAGTTCAGCGTCGACCTTGAGCGCTGCGAGGTCACCACCCCAAGCGGGCGCACGATCGCATTCGCCGTGCACCCATTGCAGCGCGAGGCCCTGCTCGGCGGCCGCGACTCGATCGAGCTCACGCTGGGACGCGAGCCGGAGATCTCGGACTTCCAGCGGCGCGACCGCGAGCTTCGTCCGTGGGTCTACGAGCTTGCCGGTGACACGTGAGCAAAGCGCTGTGAGCCCTGGCGGTGACAGCGCCGCGGACGGCCGGTACGGGCGCTCGTTCACAGACGGCGCGGACGCGCGGTTACGCTGCACGGCGTGAACACCGGTGAACGAGCCCCCCGCTCTATGAGCCGCTGGCGATCGGTCTGGGCGAGCAGGACACCGAGTTCAGCCAGAGTTGGGGCTCTAACATGGGCGCCGGCCCCCCTTCCGACAAAGACCGCCAAGCGAGAGCGCCCCCTTCCACCGAAAGCAGGCGTCTCGGTGGCCGAGCCCGACGTGCCTGCTCCGGACGAAAAGCAGGCGCACCGACGAAGGCTCTTCCCACGCCTGCTTTCGTGCGGATGCATCGTGCACACTCGCGGCACAGTGACGCGGGGACTCAAACCATGCTTCCCCTGGAAATCGGCAGCTTCGAGGCATGACGCTTCTGGTTTCGATTCGCAGTTTCGGCTCTGCAAAGCCATAAATGCGACGAAGTGCGGATGCGGGTACAAAGACGGAACCACGATGGCCTCCTTGAGCATCTCATGGAGCCGGTCGCCCGGCAAGCCCGTCGGCGGGCCGCGGAGATGATGCGCAACGCGGCATGACGGTCGCGAGTAGCGGTTCAGGCCTTTCTTCGACGGGAAGGCCCGGAATTCGCTTCAACTCGTCCGGCGGTGCGGCTGCAGGAGCGATTCACTCTCGCCTTGCGCGGATTGCGAGAGCGCTCCGAACGTCGGCGATACGCTCGCTTTTCGTCCTGAGCGAGCGTCCGCGGAGTGCTGATCGAGACGACTGCTTGCCCGCCGATGCGACAGTGTTGGCCCAGCCCGCGGAGACCGCGGGCAGTCTTGGCTGCGGTCTGATTGGGTCACGCTTCGGTCTGAAGCACGCGTAGGAGGGTGGCGCGCTGGCTGGGTGTGCCGCCCTCGGCGATGATCCATGCCGGTCCGGCCCGCCGGGCGCTGATGTCGTGGTTTGCGAACTCCTGCTGGCGGGTGTGCGTGTTGAATGCTTGCCCGCCCGCGCCGTTGAAGACGGCCAATCCGTGAGGGAACCCGATGTTGCCGAGTTCGTGTCCGGTCAGCAGCCCCGGGTGCGCGAGCGGGGTCGGGCTGGAGCTCGGGGAGCGGCGGTGCGGGCCGCTGGGCGTACGAGGCGTCGACGAGGACCGCGACGCCGAGGGCCGCGCACCCAGCCACCGTTCAGAGCGAAGCCTGATCCTAGGGCGTTGCTCACGGCGCTCATGCGCTAACAGCCGGGCATCTCGCTGGCGTTTGCTCAATCTTCTCGCTCCTGGCGCCGATAAGGCCTTTGTGCACGTGCAGCGGTTTGCAGGGCGTTGTCTTGGAAGACCTTCGATCTGATCCGGCTTTGAGTCTCTCCCCGCGAGAGGAGATCGAACGCGTGTGCATGCGCAACCTGCTCGAGAATCCCGAGGAGCGGGTGTACTTCAAGGACCGAGACAGCCGGTTCTTGCTGGTGAGCGTCGGCTGGCTTGCCACGGTGGCGCAGGGGCGATCGCTCGATGAGGTGATCGGCAAGACGGATTTCGACATTTTCAGTCGCCAGCACGCCGGCGCAGCGTTCGAGGACGAGCGGCGCGTGCTCGAGACCGGTCAGCCGATGCTCGCCAAGGTCGAGCGAGAGACATTCCACGACCGTCCCGACGCGTGGGTCTCGACGACCAAGCTGCCGCTGCTCGACGCTGGCGGCAAAATCATCGGCACCTGGGGCATGTCCCGCGACGTGACCGCGCAGGTAGCGGCCGAACAGGCGCTCGTCCATCAGGCGCTGCACGATGCAGTGACCGGACTGGCGAACCGTGCCGCGTTGATGGACCATGTGGTACAGGCGCTCGCCGCGCTCGAGCGTCGGCCCGGCAGCGTCGGGCTGCTGTTCATCGACCTCGACGACTTCAAGAACGTCAACGACTCGCTGGGCCACGACGCGGGTGACTGCGCGCTGATCGAGGTCGGCCGACGGCTGACGGCTGTCGCACGCCGGACGGACACCGTCGCTCGCCTCGGCGGAGACGAGTTCGTGCTGCTGTGCGCCCACCTCGACGACGATGACGACCTGCGGCTGATCAGCGATCGAGTCGTCCGGGCGATCCGTGCGCCGCTGACGATCGCTGGCGTGGACCTTACCATCACCGGCAGCCTCGGCGTCGTCCTCACGGCCGATCCGCACCTCGATCCGGCCGAGCTGCTGCGGCGCGCCGACGTCGCACTTTATGACGCCAAGCACGCGGGCCGCAACCGTTTCGAGGTGTTCGACGCCAAGATCCACATCGGCGACGAGTCGACCGCCGGCCTCGCCGGCGAGCTGGTCCTTGCGATCGAGCGCTCGGAGCTGTTCGTCCTCTACCAGCCACTCTTCCGTCTCGACGACGGGGTACTGATCGGCGCCGAGGCGCTTGTCCGCTGGCGCCACCCGGAGCGCGGAGTTCTCCTCCCTGGCGAGTTCATCGGGCACGCCGAGCGACGCGGGTTGATCGACAAGATCGATTCGTTCGTTCTCGACGAGGCATGCCGGCAACTGGCAGCGTGGGGAAGCGACGATGACTCGTGGGATGACTTCATGATTTCGGTCAACGTCTCCGGCCACCAGCTGCGCGACCGGGGACTGGTCGACCGCGTTTCCGCTGCGCTCGAACGCCACCGGATCCTGCCGTCGCGCCTGTGCCTTGAGATCACCGAGACCGCATTGATCGGCGAACTCGGCGCCGCCAATCAGGTGCTCGAGTCCCTCTCGAACCTGGGCGTGCGTCTCGCGCTCGACGACTTCGGAACCGGCTATTCGACGCTCGCCCATCTGCAGCAACTGCACACCGACACACTCAAGATCGACCGCAGCTTCATCGCCCAAATCGAGGGAGGATCCCGCGACCGCAAAATCGTCGCCGCCGTCATAGCGATGGCACACGCACTCGGCATGACTGTCGTCGGAGAGGGCATTGAAACCCAGGGCCAACAAGACGGACTCATCACACTCGACTGCGACGAGGGCCAAGGCTACCTGTTCGCACCGGCGGTACCCCCGGCCGACCTCGCCACCCTACGGGCCGCCACCCGAGCCACACAGACCCAACCCACCACGACCGCGCGAACCCGACTCGGCCGAGCCCGCGTCGGCGTGCAGCCGTGACCGATCGAGTGCACAGCTACTCAATACCCTGCTCGGCGGGCGGAGGGGCGTTGACATTCGCGGTGAGCGAGCGTGCTGTTGACTGAGACGGCCTCCGCATCTCGCGTTGACTGCTGGCCGCTCTAGCCAACACCTCCGACGTGACGAGTGAGCCGTCCCGCGTTCGACGAAGGCCGTCGGCTGGGAGTTCTCCTTTCGACCGAAAGCGGTCGCGCGACCGTCAAGCACGACGTGCCTCCTTTGGACGAAAAGCAGCAGCGTCGCCGCTGGTGCTTCGACGCCCTCAGAGAAACCGTGCGAGCTGGCCAGGGACTATTCGCCTGTGAACCAGCCGCCGGTCGATTCCGGATCGGGCGTGTTCGGGGCGATACAGAAGGGGCTGGGGGTCGGGTCCGGACTTGGATGCGTCTGGCCGGTGATCGCGGCGATGTCGTAGCTCGGCTCCAGCGTGCGGGCGTCCTGGATCACCGAGGTTATGTTCGGATCTGCGCCCGTGCCGATGAACGCCTGGTTGAGCGCGGCCACCATCCCGGTCGTGAAGGGCGACATGATATTCGAGGTCTTCCACGGGTCTGCGGGAAGGTTCTCCGGGATATCCAAGAAGAGGTTCTGTCCGGAGGGCGTGACCGCTGCCGGGTCCGGAAAACGCACCGTGTCTGGCGTGGGCGGGAGGTTGGAATCATCCACGTACGGGAGCTGAACGTGCCCCCCCGTAGGGCGCATAAAGGCAACATCAGGCTGCGCGCCGGTACTCGTGCAGCAACCCGCCGAGGCGGTCTATTCGATGCACCCGCGTGGGACTGTGCTTGCCGAGCGGGACCGGATTGCCCCGAGGATCCGGGGTCGCCAGCCCGAGCGCTCGGTGCGGGCGCTGGCGGTTGTAGTGGTCGATGTAGATGGGGAGCGTCCGCTCGAGTTGCCGTTTGCCAAAGATGAGCAGCCAGTCCAGGCACTCCTCACGGACCGTGCGCACCCAGCGCTCGGCGTGGGCGTTAGCGTTGGGAGCCTGGATCGGTGTCTTGATCACCCGGATGCCCTGGGTCTGGAAGACCTCATCGAACGCTGCGGTGAACATGGTGTCCCGATTGTGGAGCAGGAACCGGACCGGGTCGTGACGGTCCTCCAGCTCCATGACGAGGTTGCGCGCCTGCTGGGTCGCCCACGTCCCATCCGGGTTGCTCGTGCAGCCGGCCAGATGCACACGCCGCGTTTGGATCTCGATGAAGAACAGGACGTAGATCCGCCGCAGCGACACCGTCTCGACGGTGAAGAAGTCGCACGCAATCATGCTCGCCGCCTGCTGGCGGATAAACGCCCGCCAACAGGGGCCGCTTCGCCGCGGCGCCGGTGCGATGCCATGCGCCTTGAGGACGTTGCGCACGGAGGTCTCCGAGACCGAGACCCCGAGCTTTGCCAGCTCACCGACGATCCGCCGATGACCCCGGCGCGGGTTCTCTCAGGCGAGGCGCACGATCAGGGCCACAAGATCCAGATCGAGCGCTGGCCGTCCCGGACGCCCGGAATCGCAGGTCCAGCGGCGCCTCACCATCAGCCGATGCCAGCGCAACAGGGTGGTTGGACGGACAGCGAATGCTGTCGGCCAGCGAGCGCGCGGCAGCAACCGAGAAAGCGCGGCAAGCAGCGCTCGATCGTGCGCTTGGTAGCGGACCCGCCCGCCCTGGCGTCCCAGCACCCTGAGCTCATGGCGAAGCACGAGGATCTCAAGCTCCTTGCGCTCACGCGAGCGGCCAAGCAGGACGAGCAGCTCGAAGATCCTGCCAAACTCCACATACAGAAACGAGAGCAC
>CALAQT010000341.1 GCA_937888775.1 uncultured Actinomycetes bacterium
CCGCCCTCGCTGTCCTCCAGGTGCACGACCAGGCTGTCGGCGATCTCCGGCAGATCCTCGATCACCGCGTAGATCTCCCCCGTGCCGAGCCTGACCCCGCCGCGATTGAGGGTGGCGTCAGAGCGTCCGGTGATCACACAGGTTCCGCGCGACGTGAAACGGATCCAGTCGCCGTGGCGCCACACCCCGGGAAAATCCTCGAAGTAGGCGGCGTGGTAACGCTTGCCGCCGGGGTCGTTGAAGAACCCGATCGGCATCGATGGCATCGGTGAGCGGATCACCAGCTCTCCCAGCCGGTCGATCACCGCTTGGCCGTCGAGGTCGTAGGCGGCCGTGTCGACCGCCAGGCAGCGACCGGCGATCTCGCCCCGGTAGACGGGTTGCATCGGGCCGCCTTGGACGATCCCGGTGCAGACATCGGTGCCCCCGCTGCCGAGATTCAGCAGCAGGTCGCGGCCGAAACGCTGATAGATCCAGTCAAACCCCTCGGGCGGTAACGGCGAGCCGGCCGCGCCCAGCTGGCGCAGGCTGGACAGATCGAACTGCTCGGCGGGACGCAGGTCGGCCTTGCGGCAAGCCATCAGGAACGCCGGGCTGGCCCCCATGATCGTCGGACGGGTCTCGGCGGCCAGACCCCACTGGTAGTCGAGCCCGGGATGAACCGGGTTGCCGTCGATCAGCACAATCGATGCGCGCAGCGTCAGTGCCGAGACGAGCGCATTCCACATCATCCACGCCGTGGTCGAGAACCACATCAGGCGGTCGCCGGGTCCCAGATCCCAGCTCAGAGCGTGGTTCTTGAAGTGCTCGATCAGGATCCCGCCGTGACGATGCAGGATCGCTTTGGGCAGTCCGGTCGTGCCCGAGGAGAACAGCACGAACAGCGGATGATCGAAACCCAGCGGCGAGAACTCCAGCGGCGCCGGCTCGGCCAGGAGCGCGTCCCAGCCCGTCGCATCAGGGATCGAGTCGTCCTCGCCGCCGGCGTAGGGCACATGCACGACGCGCTGGAGCGTCGGCAGCGCGGCCCGGATCGCCGCCACATCGGCGCGCCGGTCGATCGGGCGCGTACCGTAGCGGTAGCCCGCAATCGTCAGCAGCACTTTGGGCTCGATCACGCCGAAGCGGGAGATCACGCTGCGCGGGCCGAACTCCGGTGCGCAGGTCGCCCACACCGCCCCAATGCTGGCGGTGGCCAAGAACGCGACCACCGTCTCAGGGATGTTGGGCAGATAGGCGGCCACGCGGTCGCCCGGACCGACGCCGAGCCTGAGCAGACCGGCGCGCGTCCGCGCCACCTGCCCGCGCAGCTCTGAAAACGTGAGCCGGATCGGTGCGCGCGTCTGCGAATGCGCGATCACGGCCACTCGGTCGGCGTCCTCGTCGCGGCCGACGGCGTGCTCGGCGTAGTTCAGGCGCGAGCCGGCAAACCAGCTCGCCCCGGGCATCTGGCGTGCGCTCAAGACCTGCGTGTAGGGGGCGTGCGAACGGACGCCGAAGAACTCCCAGATCGATTCCCAGAACCCCTCCAGGTCCGAGATCGACCAATCGTGAAGCGCCGTGTAGTCGCCGAACTCCAGGCCCCGCTGGGCTGACAGCCAGCGCAGATAGCGCCCGAGCTCCGTCCTGGCCAGCGACTCAGGCGTCGGCGTCCACAGCGGCTCTAGCTCGCCAGCCGTGGCTCCTCCCTCAGCCCCAACCCACGGCGAGCGGACCTCACTGCGAGCGCTCCGCCGCCTCCTGGATCGCCCGCCAGACGGTCTGGCCGTTGGCCGGCATGTCGAGCTGGCGCACGCCCAGGTGCGAAACCGCGTCGATGACCGCGTTGTGCACCGCCGGAGTAACCCCGATCGTGCCCGACTCGCCGATCCCCTTGGCGCCAAGCGGGTTGATCGGCGTCGGCGTGACCATCTCCACACGCTCAAAGAACGGCAGCTCGGTGGCGGTCGGAATGCCGTACGTAACGAGATTGGAGTTCATCGGGTTGCCGTCCTCGTCGTAGGTGAGCTCCTCGTGCAGCGCCTGGGCGATCCCCGCCGCCAGCCCTCCGTGCACCTGGCCTTCGGCCACCAGCGGGTTGATGATGTGCCCCGCGTCGTCGACCGCGATCACGCGCTGCAGATTCACCGATCCGGTCTCACTGTCGACTTCGACCACCGCCACGTGCGCGCCGAACGGGAACGTGGGCGACGACGGCGCGAAATCGACCTCGGCGCTCAGCTCGGTCAGCCGCCCCTGCTCGTCCAGCCGCTGCGCCAGCTCGCCCCAGGTCAGCGAAGGCGACGGCGCCCCGGCGACGTGGAAGCGCCCGGCGCCGAGGTCCAGCACCATGTCCTCGGGGTTGGCCTCGAGCTCCTCGGCCACCAGTCGCTTGGCCTGCTCGACTACCGCCTCGGACGCCTGAGCGGCGGCCGCGCCGCCGATCTGGGTCGACTTGGAGCCGTAGGTGCCGCTGCCGCGCAGGACTACGTCGGTGTCGCCTTTGATCACCGACACCTGCTCCAACTCCAACCCCAAGCGCTGGGCGACGATCTGGGCGAACGTGGTCTCGTGGCCCTGACCTTGGGAAAAGGATCCGGTTTTGACGATCGCCGCGCCGTCTTGGGTGATCTCCACGGCCCCGAACTCGGCCTCGGAGATTCCGTTGGTGACCTCCACGTACACGCTCAGGCCGATGCCCAGGTGGAGCGTGCCGCCCTGGGCGCGACGCTCGGCCTGCGCTTGGCGCAGCTGCTCGTATCCGGCGGTCTCCAGCGCGCGGTCCAGCGCGCCGACGTAGTTGCCGCTGTCGTAGAGCGTCCCGGCTGCGGTCGTGTACGGGAACGCGTCGGGGGCGATGAAGTTGCGCCGGCGCACCTCCGCCGGGTCCATCGACAGGTCCGCGGCGAACATGTCAACCGCGCGCTCCAGCATCTGCGTTGCCTCGGGACGCCCAGCGCCACGCACGGGCCCGGTGGGCGTCGTGTTGGTCACCATGGCTTCGATCGAGATCTCGATCTTGGGGATCGCGTACACCCCGCTGGCCATCATCGCCGTCAGCCTGGCCAGGAACGCGCCAAGGCCCGGATAGGCACCGCCGTCCTGAAGGATCTTCAGCCGCAGTGCCTTGATCTGCCCGTTGCGATCCCCGCCGAGCTCGAAGTCAATCTCCTGGGCGCGACCCTGATGCATGGCGACCAGGTTCTCGCTGCGTGTCTCGGTCCAGCGCACCGGCTCTCCGAGGGCCCGCGCCACCCAGGCCAGCAGCACATCCTCGGCCGAGAGGCCCTTGCCGCCGAAGCCGCCGCCGACGTCCGGGGCGATCACGCGCACGCGCCCGGGGTCCAGGCCGAGGATGCCGGCCAGGCCGTCACGATCCTGATGGGGAGTCTGGGTGGAGAGCCAGACCGTCAGCCGGGCGTCGTCGCCCACGACCGCCGCGCTCGAGCGCGGCTCGATCGGGCAGGCGGCGATCCGCTGACTGACCGACGTGCCGCTGGTCACCACCTCGCAGTCGTCAAACAGATGCTCGTCGGGGGACTCGGGCGCGTGGCGCATGCAGACGTTGGTGCCGACGTCAGGAAACAGCAGCACCTCGTCGCGGGCCGCGTCTCGCAGGTTGGTGACGACCGGCAGCGAGTCGTACTCCACTTGCACCAGCTCAGCCGCGTCGACGCCCAGCTCACGCCCGTCGGTGACCACGATCGCGACGATGTCACCGACGAAACGAACCGTGTCGGAGGCCAGGAAGGGGCGCTGCATGCGCGCGTCGATGCCGAGGAACGGCGGCAGCGGATTGGTCGGCAGATCGACGTCGGCGGCGGTGAACACCCGCGTGCCGGGGATCTCCGCGACGGCCGAGGTGTCGATCCCCAGGATCCTGGCGTGCGCCCAATCCGACCTCACGAAGGTCACGCGCTTGGCGCCGGGAAGCTGCACGTCGTCTACATAGAGTCCGGCGCCGGTGAGGAACCGGGGATCCTCGCGGCGGCGGACACGCTGTCCGATCACGTTGGCCATGGGCCCAGCCTTTCATAGTTCCCGCCAAGCCGCAATCCAGGTCGACGGCGCCAGGCCCTCGCAGGCAACCATCTGGATTGCGGAGCCGCAATCCGGGTCAACCGAGATCGGCCCCCCGCGCAAACCATCTGAATTGCCGAGCCGCAATCCGGCACGCCGATCATGGTCCCCGCATGCCGAGCAAGTGCAGATATCGGGCCACCGCCTCGGCGCGATTGGCGACATGCAGCTTGCGCAGGATGCTGTTGACGTGGAACTTCACCGTGCCGCTGGAGATCACCAACGCGCCCGCGATCGCGTTGTTGGACGCACCGTCGGCCAGCAGCACCAGCACGTCGAGCTCACGCCTGGTCAGCAGCCCCTCCAGCGCCGTCCGGTCCTGGCGCACCGACGCCGCGAGGCCCTGGGCTTCCCCGGCCTCCCACGGCGCCCGGGGAGCCTGCTGTCCGGTGCCCAGCGTGACCGGTGCGTCGGTCAGCTCGCTGGAGCGTGCCCCCAGCCAGTCCAGGAAGACGCGCATCTCGTCACGTTCCCGGCGCAGCGTTCGCCGCAGGCTGGCGCTCTCGTAGGCGTGCGCGAGCCCCGTGGCGAACTCCCACAGGACGTCCCGGTCCAGCACGTCGAGCGACTGCCCGCGGCCGTGATCGGCGTGGATCACCCCCACCACCTGCGAGCCGACCAGCAGGGGGGCGGCCACGTAGGCCGTCCAGCCCATCAACTGCGCCATCGTCGGGTCAACGCGTGGATGGACGTGGGCGTCGAGGACGATCGTGGCGCGGCGGCGCCGCAGCAGCTCGGTTTCCAGCAACGGATGCTCGAGCGCCACCGGGTTTGCCCGTAGCCGCTCCAGCACGGCCTGTGCGCCGGCCGGGTCCTCGGCGAAATACGCCACCTCGGCCACCATCCGCCCGCCCGCAACGGTGCTGAGGATCGCGCGCCGTAGCGTCGAGCCCTCGCACAGCGCGGCCGGAGCACGCGCCAGCATCGCGGCGGGCGCGGTGATTTCCCGCAGCTCGCCGACCACCGCCTGAACCCTCGCGATCGCCTGCACACGGCCTTCGAAGCGCTGGCGCATGCGCGCCAACGCAGCCTCATGCTCGGTCACCGACGCACCCGCATCCTCGTCCCCAACCGCCCCCAGTCGCTCGGCGAGCCCCGCGATCAGCGATCGCAGGCGGTCAAGGTCCGCCGTCCGCGTCAGCTCAGGCGCCCGGCCGAGCAGCCGGGCGGCATCGTCGGCCGCCCGCTGAAGGCGGCGCTCCAGCTGGTCGCCGATCGCCGCCGACAGAGACTCGGAGGATGGCCGGGTGGCGGTCATCGTCCGGAGCGCGCATCGGCCGCGCGCACGTAGCGTGACACCGCATCGGCGCGACTGGTCGCCCCCAGCTTGCGCAGGATGTTCTTGACGTGGTACTTGACCGTCCCCTCGCGGATGACCAGTCGCTGCGCGATCGCCAGATTGGTCTTGCCGCGGGCCAGCAGGCGCAGCACCTCACGCTCACGCGGCGTCAGTGCGTCGACCAGGTCGGGGTCGGCCTGCCCCGCCCGCGTTCCGGCCCCCAGCTCGGCCGCATCGCTCGCCAGCCGGCTGAGGCGCTCGCTCATCCATTGCACCGCTGACTGCAACTCGCGGCGGTGCAGCCGCAGCGTGTCCCGGAGCACGGCGCGTTCGAACACACCCGCCAGAGCTTCGGTGTAGCGCGAGGCGACCTCGACGTCCAGCGAGTCCAGCGCCCGACCGGAGCTCGAGGCATCGGCGTGCAGCAGTCCCACCGTCGCGCCTCGCACCGTCAGTGGCGCGACCACGTAGGAGTCCCAGCCCAGCGCCTCGCGCAGAGGCGCGGCGGCGCGGGCTCGTGCGTCCTGCACGACGACCAGTTCGACGCGTTGAGCACGCGCCACCTCATCCTCGATCAGCGGATAGCGCAGCTCGATCGGGGATCCGCGGAGCCGGTCCAGCGTGAGCTTGGCGTCGGTCTCCCCCTCCCTGACCCAGATCGAACGAGGGAGCAGCGCCGAGTCGACGACCTCACCGATCATGACGCGGTCGAACTGCGACCCACCGCCGAGCTCCTCGGCGGCGCGGTCGAGGATCCCCTGCGCCGAGCCGACCTCGCCCAGGCGGCGCACCGCATCGCGCACCCGCTCCAGGGCGTCCGCGCGACGCACGTACCCCAGCTCGACGATCTCTCGCTCGAGCGCCAGCAACTCCACCAGCGTGCGCTTGACCGCGGCCGCTTCGTCCTGCTCATGGGGGCGTTTCAGGGCGCTCACCGGCGTGAGCGAAATATAGGCCCCTCAGCTCAGTGGACGGCTGGTACAGCGTCCGTCAGGGCCATCGGGTGCGCACACGGGTGCGCTCCAGGACGGCGTAGCGGGCGGCCGCCTCCCAGCCCACGCAGCTGATGCCGAACGGACGCCCAGCCGTCTCGATCGCTCGCCAGACAGAGCCGGCGGACCGGCAGGGCACCAGCGCCAGCGCACGGCGATCGGAGTCCAGCAGCCACATCACGTCCGCACCGGCGACGGTCCCGGTGCTGAACGGCGGCACGCTGCGCGGATCGCCGGCGTCGCCGTAGACCAGGAGTGCACGAAGAACGTCCGGGGTCGCGCTGCCCAGCAGCTCGATCGCCTCCCACGCCGCCGAGTGATCGCTGACGCTGACGGCGAGCTGCTGTGAGGCACCCAGCCTGGCGGCAAGCCTGCGGGCCGCACGCGGCTCGCATACGACAATGATTCGATCGGCGCGCGCCCCACACCACCAGGCGCCACCCGCGAAGCGGATCCCGCCGGGTTGAAGCGAACCTCCGAGCAGCCGGGGCACGACGCGCTGTAGCTGCCCGGGCGACGCCTTGATCACCAGCGTGCGGAGGTCGGCACGATCGACCAGGCCGACGGCCCTGACGCACACGGCCAGCTCTCCGGCGGCCGAGCCGTAATTGACCGCGACCGTCGAACCTTCGCGGGCAGACAGCACGGCACCGGCTTGGCGCAGAACCGCCTGCAGTGACTCCGAAGCGCCTTCTGACGGGACGGCGATGGACACAATGGAAAGGTAACTCCGCCGCCGACGCTTGTCCCTGCTCCTTATGCCTAACTTACCTGACCATTTGGGGGACGCGACATAATGGATTTCGATTCCGAGGAAGACAGAGATCCAACGACCTACTCGAAAGTCTAGGACAAATCGGCTTTGTGGGAGTGGTCGGGCGAGGACCGCCGCTGCAAGCTGTCGGACACAGCCTCGCTGCTAGCGAGCCGGCTCAGAGGGAGATGGGACAATGAACGCACGATCGATTCCCGCCACGGCCGTTCCCGACCGCGGGAGCGCCCGGATGATGCAGCCAGAGGACCGTTACGCCCGGATCACGCGACTGCTGGCGATGGACCGCTGCGTGATCCTCGACGGCGCCAACGGGACGGAGTTGATCAAGGTCGCGGGCGAACGGCCGGAGACCGCCGAGCATCTCTGGGGGCTGACCGCGATCATCGACTCGCCCGAGCAGGTCAAGTCGATGCATCGCCGCTACGTCGACGTGGGCTGCGACATCATCTCCACCAACACCTGGGGCCTGCCGACCGCCCTGCGCGACGGCGGCGAGCGCCTGTGGGAGTCCCTGGGGGCGATCCATTGGATGGATGTGGCGCGTGACGCGGTCGGCCTGGCGCGCACGGCCGCGGTGGAGGCCGGTCGCGGCGAGCAGGTGACGGTCGCCTTCAGCATCAACGGGGACGTCGACACGCCTGACGGGCGGGAGACGATCCGGCTGCTGGCGCGGGCGTTCGAGCAGGATCCGCCGGACCTGATCCTGCTCGAGACGCTGTCGCTGGTGCGCAGCTCGACCTACGCCACGGTCGAGAGCCTGCTGGCCACCGGGCTGCCGGTGTGGTTGAGCTTCCGACGCTGTCGCAACGGCGTTTGCGGCGTCTACGGCGAGCACTGGGGCGGCCCGGAGGGCGACGCCTTCGGCCGTGCCGCGCGTCGCTTTGAGGAGATGGGGGTCGGCGCGCTCTCGATTAACTGCGTGCCCCCCGACCATGTCACCGGAATGCTCTCCTGGCTGCGTGATTTCACCGACCTGCCGCTGGGCGTGTATCCCAACCTCGGCTATCTGTCGGCCGCCGGCTGGCGCGACGAGGCGGCGATCGACGGTGCGCGCTACGCGGACCTGGCGCTCAGCTGGCGCGAGGAGGGTGCGCAGATCATCGGCGGCTGCTGCGGCGTCGGCCCTGAGCATCTGGCCGCTGCCCGCGCCGCGCTGAGTGACACCAAGCCAGGGCACCGGCGCCCGCCGGCGCTTTCGGCCGAGAGCCTGGAGCCGCCGCCGACCGACGGGCGCTCACTGCCACACTGGACCGACGCCCGCGGGCGCGACCTGTTCCCCCTCAGCGTGCCCGACCTCACCGTCGAGCCGGGGGTCTTCGTCCCCACCCAGGGCAGCTATCTGATCTGGAAATACGTCTACCGGGAGGCCCTCGGCGCCCACCAGCGCTGCCTGGACGTCGGCTGTGGGACGGGCCTGCTGACCGTCCAGCTGGCGCGCAACGGCGCCTCTCACGTCCACGCGATCGACATCGACGAGGCGGCGGTCACGAACACCCTCACCAACGCGTTTCGCAACGGGGTCGCCGACCGGGTCACGGCGGCCCGGCAGGACCTGTTCCCGTGGGTCCCGGAGGAGCGTTATGACCTGGTCGTCGCCAGCCTCTACCAGATGCCCGTGGATCCGTTCGAGCAGGTGACGACCCACCGCCCGCTGGATTATTGGGGGCGCAACCTGCTAGACCATCTGATCCGCCTGCTGCCCGAAGCCCTCGCCGAGGACGGCACGGCGTACATAATGCAGCTGTCGATCATCGGCGAACGGCGAACCGCGCAGCTGCTGGACCGCGCCGGATTCGAGTCCCGCGTCGTCGACTTCGGCTTTTTCGAGTTCAATGCCGTGTTCGACGAGAAGCGAGAGCAGATCGCGCGCGTCGAAGAACATTCAGATGCGTACCACTTGAAGCTGGGCGACAGTGACACGATGGTCGCTTACCTGATCGAAGTCACACGAAAGGGTATGAAGGCGAATACATGACCGGTCTTTCTGAGAATGAGTTTTTGTTTACGTCGGAGTCGGTGACGGAGGGGCATCCGGATAAGGTCGCGGATCAGATTTCGGATGGGGTGTTGGATGCGGTGTTGGCGGATGATGCGTTGGGGCGGGTGGCGTGTGAGACGTTGGTGAATACGGGTTTGGTGTTGGTGTCGGGGGAGATTTCGACGGATACCTATGTGGATATTCAGGCTGTGGTGCGGGAGACGGTGCGGCGGATTGGGTATACGGATGCGGCGTTTGGGTTTGATTGTGATACGTGTGCGGTGATCAATGCGATTGATAAGCAGTCGCCGGATATTGCGCAGGGTGTGAGTGGGTCGTATGAGTCGCGGACGGATCCGTCTGATGATGATGAGTTGGATTTGGCGGGGGCGGGGGATCAGGGGATGATGTTTGGGTATGCGTCAAATGAGACGGAGGAGTTGATGCCGTTGCCGATTGCTTTGGCGCATAAGTTGGCTAAGCGTTTGGCGGATGTGCGCAAGGCGGAGGTGGTTTCGTATTTGCGTCCGGATGGCAAGACGCAGGTGACGGTGCGTTATGTGGATGGGCGGCCGGTGGCGATTGAGAAGGTGTTGATTTCGGCTCAGCATCGGGAGGGGGCCGAAGCGGTGATTCGGGAGGATTTGTGGGAGCACGTGGTGTTGCCGGTGTTGCCGGAGGGGTTGTTTGAGGCGCGGGAGTTGCGACGCAATTTCCTGGTCAATCCGACGGGCCGGTTTGTGATTGGTGGGCCGATGGGCGATTGTGGGTTGACGGGCCGCAAGATCATTGTCGATACCTATGGGGGGATGGCGCGTCACGGGGGTGGCGCGTTTTCTGGCAAGGATCCGTCCAAGGTGGATCGTTCGGCGGCGTATGCGGCGCGGTATGTGGCTAAGAATGTGGTGGCGGCGGGGTTGGCTGATCGGGCCGAGGTGCAGGTGGCCTATGCGATCGGGGTCGCGCGTCCGGTGTCGGTGATGGTCGAGACGTTCGGGACTGAGAAGATCAGCCGCGCGCGGATCCTGGCGTTGATCTCAGAGCATTTCGATCTGCGCCCGGGCGCGTTTCGCGAGTATTTGCGGTTGCATCGCCCGATCTATCAAAAGACGGCGGCCTACGGTCATTTCGGTCGCGAGGACGCGGATTTCACCTGGGAGCGAACCGACAAGGCCCCCCTGCTACGCACCGCCGCCGGACTGGACACCGAATCGGAGGTAGTCACGGCATGAACGCCCCCACCGAAGGGAAGGTGGGCCGGTGAGCGTCACCGTCGTCGGCTCGATCGCCTTTGACGCCGTCAAGACGCCGTTCGGCGAGCGCGAGCGGATGCTCGGCGGCGCGGCGACTCATTTTGCGCTAGCCGCCTCGTTCTTCGACGAGGTGCACGTAGTCGGCCCGGTGGGCACGGATTTCGGCGAGCAGGAGCTGGCCACACTGGCCACGCGGGGGACCGACACCGGCGACGTCGAGCGCGTGCCGGATGGCAAGACGTTCTTCTGGAAGGGCGAGTACGGCTGGGACCTGAACTCTCGTGAGACGCTCGACACGCAGCTCAACGTGTTTGAGCACTTCGAGCCCAAGCTGTCTCAGGCCTCGCGTGACTGCGATGTCCTGTTTCTGGCCAACATCCAGCCTGAGCTGCAGCGCCGCGTGTTGGAGCAGTGCGGCGAGCCGCAGCTGGTGGCGCTGGACTCGATGAATCTGTGGATCGACGTCGCGCGCGAGGCGCTGGTCGACGTGATCACCAAAGTCGACTGCGTGATCCTCAACGACGCCGAGCTGCGCCAGCTGACCGCCAAGCCGAATCTGATCGCGGCGGCCCGCGAGGTCCTCGGCTGGGGACCGTCGGTCGTGGTGGCCAAGCAGGGCGAGTACGGAGCGGCGCTGATCACCGATGAGGGCTTCTTTGCGCTGCCCGCCTATCCACTGGAGACGGTGGTGGACCCCACCGGCGCCGGCGACACGTTCGCCGGCGGCTTCGTCGGCTATCTGGCGCGGCGCTCCGAGCGCTCACCGAGCGCCACCACACTGCGGCAGGCGATGGCCTACGGCACCGCCCTGGCCTCCTACAACGTGGAGGAGTTCGGGACCGAGCGCGTCACGCGGCTGACCTCGGAGGAGATCGTCGGCCGGGTCGATGACCTGCGGCGGGTGACCCAGTTCGAGCACGACCCGATCCTGATCGAGACCGGCTGAGCGCGCGCTGACGGCGGGATGCGGCGGCCCAGTGGCAGACGTGCATCGCCCGACACGGACTCTGGCGCGCGATGACCCCGATCCCGATCGTCCTGTTCATCGACCGCGAGCTTGACCCCGCGCCGTTCGCCGACGCGCTGTCACCACAGCTCGCCTGCCGTGAGCGAGTCGCCCCGGAGGAGCGCGACGCGGTGGTGGCGCTCGTCACCAGCAGCGAGCCGGTGGCGCAGGGGGACGTGCTCGACTACCCCGGCCTCCGTGTCGTACTGACCTGCTCGACCGGCACCGACCATCTCGACGTCGACGGGTTGCGCGCCAGGGGTCTCACCGTCCGCAACACACCGACCTACTGCAGCGACGACGTGGCCGACCACGCGCTGGCCTGCGTGCTGGCCGGCTGGCGCGGCCTCTGGCGGCTGGATCGTGGCGTGCGGGCAGGACGCTGGGACGCGGGCGCGGTGCTGCGCCGCTTCGACGCCCAGCGCCTGGGGATCGTCGGCCTGGGCAGGATCGGCACGGCACTTGCACGCCGGGCGCTGGCGCTGGGGATCGAGGTCGTCGGTCACGATCCGCTGGCGCCACCGCCCGCGGGGGTGCAGGAGCTTGCGCTGGAAGATCTGCTGGCGAGCTCTGACGCCGTCTCACTGCACCTGCCCGCCGTGCCGGGGGCGCCGCCGATCCTCGGCACGTCCCAGCTGACGCTGATGAAGCCCGACGCACTGCTGGTCAACCTCGCGCGGGCGGCGCTCGTCGATCTCGACGCGATGGTGGACGCGCTGGTCGGCGGGCGACTTGGCGGTGCGGCCTGGGATGTCTAGCCGGCCGAGCCTCCGGACGCTGACGACGACCGTCTGCTGACTCCGGGCCTGCTGGTGACCCCGCACGTGGCGTGGTCATCGCCACAGGCCGACGCGGCCGGTCAGCTGGAGGCGATCGAGGCGATCGAGGCGATGCGAGCGTGCCTGCTCGCTCAGCCGGTCGATTGTGTGCGCCGGCCAGCCGGCGCAGCGTAGCCCTGCTCGGCCAGCCAGGCGACCGTGCGCGCCAGCCCGTCGCCCAGCCCTACCCGCGGCTCCCAGCCGAGCACGCGCCGCGCCTTGGTGATCGAGTAGGTACCCGTACGCAGCAGGTAACGGGCCGCGCCCGGGTTGATCTCGTTGTCGCCCGGGGAGAGCCGTGCGAAGCGCTGCATCACCGCCGCGCCGGCGATCGCGACCGGGGTCGGCAGCGTGATCAGCCGGCGGCCCACGAGCTTGGCGTAAGGCGCCAGGAACTCCCGGTAGGGAACGCCGATCCCGTCGGACAGCGTGAACACCTGACCGGCCGCTTCCGGCGCGACCGCGGCCAGCAGCACGCCGTCGACGAGGTTGTCGATGTAGACCGGCGAGTGGATCCCCCGGCCCCGGCCGGGCAGCGTAAGGCGCCGATCGGCGATCAGCTGCGCCGGGATCACCGCCCAGGCCCGTGACCGCGGCCCGTAGACGTCCCCCGGTCGCACGATCGTGCACTGGATGCGCCCCTCGGCGTGCGCCTGGAGCACCACCTGCTCGGACGCGATCTTGGAGTCCGGGTAGGGCAGGAACGTGTTGCGCACCGGATGGTGCTCGTCGACGCCGTCCGGGAATTCAAACCCGAACACGGTCACCGAGGAAAAGTGCACGAAGCGCCGCGCGCCGCCGCGCTCGGCGGCCCGGAGCGCGTTGGCGGTGCCCAGCACGTTGGCCCGCCAGATCTCCGCCGGGCGCTCGACTCGGAACGACACGGTCGCCGCCGTGTGAATCACGAGTTCAGCGCCGGCGGCGTGCTCCTGCCAGGGGCCCGGCCCGGCCACGTCGCCACCGACCACGCCGCGGTCGGGATCGGCGACCAGATCACAGCCGCGCACCTCGTGGCCCTCGGCGGCGTACCGCTCGGCCAGAGCCCGGCCGATGAATCCACCGGCCCCGGTGATGAAGACTCGCATTGGCGGCAATCTAATGAAGCGCGCACAAGCTTTACGCCCGGTCATACGCTAGCGACGCATCGCCCCCAGCACCCAGGCGATCAACAGGCCCTGCAGAGGCAGCCGGGCCCAGAGCGCCTTGGCGCCCCCGGGGACCTGCTGGTAGTTGTCGGGGTTCAGAGCCATGTGCAGGTTGGCGGGGAACACCGCGATCAGGGTGGCGATCAGCCACCAGCCGGCCGGCCGTCGCGAGCGCTCAGCGAGCAGCCCCGCCCCGCCGGCGATCTCGGCCACCCCGCTGGCATAGACCAGTGCCATCGGGGCCGGCACGTAGGGCGGCATAATCCGCCGGTAAACCTTCGCGATCACAAAGTGCAGCGCGCCGGCGACGATGAAGAACGGACCGGCGGTTGATCGGAGGGCACGCACGGGCCTCGCTACGGTAGCGAAACCGGGCTGGCCGAGCGACTGGGTTCGGGTATCGGGGCTTCCGACAGGAATTTCCCTACGGCTACTCCGGGATGCGCTGCGGGCACGGTTTGCGAAAGGATCCGAACGATGAGTCGATCTCACTCCCGCGGTCGTCATCTGCGGCTGGCGGCGGCGCTGGGCCTGGCGTTGATGCTGCTGGCGCCGTCGGCGGCTCACACCAGGCTGCTGATCACGCGCCGGTCACTGACGGTGATCGCACCGGGAGCGCGCGCCGTGATCATGCGCGACCCGTTCCGGTTGGCGATTGAGCGAGGCGGCGGAGCGCCCGCGTTGGCGGAAGTGGCAAATCGGCTGGGGCCCGCGCTGGGGCTTCCCACCACGATCGACCCGATCTCACCCGGTCTGGACAGCCAGAGCACCCGCACGCTGTATGCGCCGCTGTCGTTCCTCGTCGGCTCAGAGAACCTGGTCCAGCACGCCGGGCTGGTGTGGGGCGGGAATCTCCTCAGCGGGGTGCGTAAGGGGATCCAGTACTCCGCGCGCCGGGTCCTCACTGCCCAGCGCGTCGGGGGTGGTGTGCGCCTGACATTGTCGACCAACGACCCGAGCGGTCGTCGGCTGATCGTGACCGTCACCGCGCGGGGCGGCGCCGCGATCCAGGTCTCGGCGACGCCGCGCCCCACCGCCGGGGTCGCGCAGATCGGCGACTCGTTCCAGTCGGGGGCGGACGAGGGGTTCTTCGGCTTCGGGGGGCGCCACAACGCAATCGATCAGCGCGGGCGGATCTTCTCGAGCTTCGTATCTGAGGAGAACCTCGACGACTTCGGCGCCACCAACCGACTGCTGTCGCTGTACCCCAACGGCGTCACCGGCGCCTACTACCCGCAGGCCGAGTTCTACTCCTCCCGCCCGTACGGCTTCCTGCTCGCCCAACCGCAGCTCGCGCGCTTCAAGCTTGATGCAGGCGGTCGTGAGGAATGGAACGTCACCGCCTCGGCGCGGTCGCTGAACTACGTCGTCGCGCCCGGCAACGCACCGCGCGCGATCCGGACGCTCACCGCGATGAGCGGCCGCCAGCCGGCCCCGCCGAGCTGGGCGCTGGGCCCGATGCTCGACCGGCTGGTGAAGATCTTCGGCGAGACCCGGGCCGACTACGAATCGAACGTACGCGCCGACCTGGTCAACATCGCCCGCTACAAGCTGCCAATGACGGCGTACCGAATCGAGGGCTGGGGCTTTCCCAGCGCGGACAACGACGGCTTCGCGCTGCACACTGAGATCACCCCACAGCTCCAGGCCAGCCTAATCGCTCAGCTGCGCCGGCGCAGGATCCATCCGCTGGTCTACCTGCGCCCCTGGGTCACGCCTGGCTCGGCGCCGGTCAGTCAGGGGCTGGTCGTGCGCACGGCCGCCGGGGCGCCCTACTACACCACCGATACCACGGGGCATCCGATTGCCCTGCTTGATTTCACCAATCCTGCCGCAGTGCGCTTCTGGCAACGCCAGGTCGCCAAGGCGCTCGATCTCGGCGCCGACGGCTTCATGCAGGACTTCGGCGAGGAGGTGCTGTTCGATATGCACTTCCACGACGGTGAGGCCGGGACGACGATGCACAATCGCTATCCGGTACTTTATGCCCGGGCCACGCGCCAGGAGTTCACCCGCTATGAGCGCCAGCATCCCGGACGCACGCCGTTCTTCTACTCGCGCGCGGGCTACTCGGGGCTGCCAGGATCGGCCGCCTACGAGGGCGGCAACTTTCCCGGCGACGAGACCACCGACTGGAGTCACACCTCCGGCCTGGCCTCGTTGACCACCGACATGCTCAGCCGCGCCGTCGACGGCGCCTACGGCTACGGCACCGACATCGGGGGCTACTACGACCTGGTCACCCCGCCGACGACCAAGCAGCTGTTCCTACGCTGGGCCGAATGGGCGGCGCTGAGCCCGATCTTCCGCCTGCATGGTTCCGGACGCGCCGGCACCCACACGCCTTGGTCCTACGATGCGCAGACCGTGCGCGTCTACGAAGCGCTCTCACGCCTGCATCTGAAGGCGGTGCCGCTGATCATGAGCCTCTGGCACCAGGCCGACCGGACCGGGATGCCGATCACGCGGCCGCTGTGGCTCGCCTTCCCCCATGAGCGCCGCGCCCGCAGCCAGGATCAGGAGTGGCTGCTCGGGCCCGAGGTGCTGGTTGCCCCCGTGGTCACCGAGGGCGCCAATTCCCGGACGGTCTTCTTTCCCGCCGGCTGCTGGCGCTCCCAGGACGACGGGCGCACGTACCGCGGCCCGCGCAGTGCCGTGGTCAGCGCTCCGCTGACCCAGCTGCCCTATTTCGCGCGCTGTGCGACCAGGCCGTTCGCGGTCGCCGGGCGTTCAGTCGCCGCGGCGATCCGTCCAAGATGACCGCCATCGCGGCGAGGTGAGCGCCCTGCGCAGTGGTGGCAGGCTGCTGGCCGACCAGCTCGCGCTGCACGGCTGCCAGCTGGCCTTCTGCGTGCCGGGCGAGAGCTATCTGGCGCTGCTGGATGGGCTCTATGACCACCGCGATCGTCTGCGCGTGATCACCTGCCGTCACGAGACGGCGGCGGCCAACGCGAGCGAGGCCTACGGCAAAATCACCGGGCGCCCGGGCGTGTGCATGGTGACCCGGGGTCCCGGGGCCATGCAGGCAGCGGTCGGCTTACACACCGCGCGCCAGGATTCCACGCCCCTGGTCCTGCTCGTCGGCCAGATCTCCCGGGGCCATCGCGGACGCGAGGCCTTTCAGGAGATCGACTGCCGCCAGGTGTTCGGCTCGATCGCCAAGGGAGTATTCGAAATCGACGATCCCAACTGCATCCCGGAGGTGGTCGCCGGAGCGTTCGCGCTAGCCGCCGGGGGCCGACAGGGACCGGTGGTGATCTCCCTTCCCGAGGACGCGCTCACTCAGCTCTGTGACGTGCCCGACGCCGAGCCTTACCGGGCCAGTGAACCGGTCGCCGACCCGCGGCAGATCTCGGCTCTCAGAGCACAGCTTGAGACCTCACGGCGCCCGCTGGTACTGGTCGGCGGCGGCCCCTGGGACGCGGCCGCATGCGCCCAGCTCAGCGCCTGGGCGACCGCCAGCGGGCTTCCCGTGGCCGCCTCGTTTCGCCGCCAGGACATCGTCGACAATCAGCTCGGCTGCTACGTGGGCGATGTCGGGCTCGGGATCAACCCCCGCCTTGCGCAGCGGATCGGCGAAGCCGATCTGCTGATCGCGGTCGGCCCTCGCCTCACCGAGATCGAGACCCAGGGCTATCGGCTGCTACGCGTGCCGGTGCCCGAGCAGCCTCTGGTCCATGTGCACCCCGACCCGGGCGAACTTGGGCGCGTCTACCAACCGACGCTGGCGATCACGGCCGGGATGCGCTCGTTCGCCGGCGCAGTCAACGACGCCGTCAGCGTCGACGGCCGGCGCTGGGCGCAGTGGTCCCAGGCGGCGCGAGCCGACTACGAGCAGTGGTCTGAGCCCACGGCGCGGCCCGAACGCAGCAACGTCGATCTGGGCGAGATCGTCTCGGTGCTGGGCCGCTGCATGCCTGAGAACACCATCTACTGCAATGGCGCTGGCAACTACACGGTGTGGCTGCACCGCTATCTGCGCTACCGCGGCTGGGGCACCCAGCTCGCTCCCCAGAGCGGCGCGATGGGCTATGGGATCCCTGCTGCGCTCGCCGCCCAGCTGTGCCACCCGCAGCGGGCGGTGGTGGCGTTCGCCGGCGATGGCTGCTTTCAGATGTGCGGCCAGGAGCTGGCGACGATCGTGCAGGAGCGTCTGCCGATCCTGGTGATCGTCGCCAACAACCGGATGCTCGGAACCATCCGCATGCATCAGGAGCGCCGGTTTCCCGGGCGGGTGATCGCCACCGACCTGATCAACCCGGACTTCGCAGCCTACGCGCGGGCCTTCGGCCTGCACGCCGAGCGGGTAAAGCGCAACGACGAGTTCGAGGCTGCCCTCACGCGCGCCCGCCAGGCCGGTGGGCCGGCGTTGATCGAGCTGCTCACCGATCCCGAGGCGCTGACGCCGACCGCGTCACTCAGCGAGACTCGAGCCCGCAGCCCTGCATCCGAAATCGACCCCGGAGAGACCGAATGCGACTCGTGACCTATGAAGTCAACCGTGCCTGGCGATCGGGCATCCTGGTCGAGGACGCCGTCGTCGACACCGCCGACGCCGCCGATCGCGCCGGGCTGGGCTACGGCGACTGGTTTTCGAACCGGTTCGTGATCTCCGCTCCGGCGGCGACGCGGGCCGCGTTGGAGCGCGCCGCGGCCGAGCTGGCCTCCAAGAGCTTCGGGGTCCACGGCCTCAGGCTCGGGCCGCCGATCCCCGACCCCGACAAGATCCTATGCATGGGGCTCAACTACCGAGACCACGCCGCGGAGGCGGGCCTGGACCTGCCGACCGTACCGCTGTTCTTTGCCAAGTTTCGCAATTCACTGATCGGACCCGGCGATCAGATCGTGCTGCCTTTCGCCAGCCGCAAGGTCGACTACGAGGCCGAGCTAGCCGTGGTGATCGGCCGTCGCTGCCGGGACGTCGCCGCCGACGACGCGCTCGACCACGTGGCCGGCGCGATGGCCTTCAACGACGTCAGCGCCCGCGATCTCCAGGGCGAGGCCAGTCAGTGGACGATGGGCAAGGCGATCGACACCTTCGCCCCGTGCGGTCCCGCGCTCGTGTTGCGCGACGAGATCTCCGACCTCCAGGCGCTCGGGATCCGCACCAGAGTCAACGGCGAGACGCTGCAGGACGCCAATACGTCGCTGATGGTGTTCGGCGTCGCCGAAGCGATCGCGTTCCTGACCCGGGTGATGACGCTGGAGCCGGGCGACATCATCGCGACCGGCACTCCGGCCGGCGTGGGGATGGCCCGCAGCCCCGGGGTGTGGTTGCATGACGGTGACACGGTCGAGGTGGAGATCGACGAGATCGGAACGCTCAGCAACCCGGTGAGCGCCCCATTGATCGTGCCGCCGTAGCCGATGCAGTGCGGAGCGCCGTCAGGACGCTTCAGACATCCTGGTAGACCGTCACCTCTTCGGTGTAGAACTGCACCGCCGCACTGCCCTGCTCGTGCGGTCCGAAGCCCGACTCCTTGGTCCCGCCGAAGGGCACGTGGACGTCGGCGCCGGCGGTTTGCGAGTTGACGTGCAGGATCCCGGCCTGAAGTCCGTTCACGCAGCGCTGCGCGGTCTCCAGACTGCCGGTAAAGACCGCCGCCGAGAGGCCGAAGCGGACCGAGTTGGCGCGCTCGATCGCCTCGGCGATCGTGTCAAACGGATACAGCGAGGCGACCGGCCCGAACACCTCCTCGCAGGAGAGGAATGCATCGTCGGCGACGCCCTCAAACAGAGTCGGGGCGATCAGGTAGGCGTCGGCGTCGGCCCGCTCACCGCCGGCGATCACGGTCCCACCCTGATCCCTCCCCCGCGCTATGCCCGCCATGACCTCATCGAACTGGTTCTGGTTGACCAGCGGTCCGACCTCGGTGTCCGGATCGGCCGGATCACCGACCCGGCCCTGACCGATCCGCGCCAGCAGCCCGGCACGGAACTCCGCATAGATCTCGCGCGCCACGAAGATGCGGCGCGTGGCCGTGCACTTCTGCCCGGCCGAGAAGTAGGCGCCGGCGAAGGCGGCCTGCACGGCGGCGTCGAGCTGGGCGTCGGCGGCGACGATCAGCGGGTTATGACCGCCCAGCTCGAGCTGGACCCGCTTCCCCCCCGCCGTCGCGCGGTCACGCACGCCCTCTCCGACCGAGACCGATCCGGTGAACGAGATCGCCCGCACCCGACGGTCGCCGACTAGCGGTCCGCCGACCTGCGAGCCCCGGCCGATCACGACGTTGAGCACACCGGGGGGCAGTTCGGCTGCCTCGAACGCGCGCGCCAGGTGAATCCCCGTCAGGGGCGAGTCCTGGGCGAGCTTCAGCACCACCGTGTTGCCGTAGGCCAGCGCCGGAGCCGCCTTCCAGGTGGGAATTGCCAGCGGGAAGTTCCACGGTGTGATCAGGCCCACCACCCCCAGCGGCCGCCGTCGGGTGTAGACGGTCGCGCCGGTCGCCGATTGCTCGAACAGGCTCCCCACCGGGCGCAGTCCCTCGCCGGCGAAGAAGCGCAGAATCGCCGCGGCGCGTCCCGCCTCCCCGCGTGACTCGCGCAGCGGCTTGCCCATCTCACGGGTCATGTCCTGCGCGATCTCCTCCACCCGAGCCTCGATGGCGTCGGCCGCACGGGCGAGATAGGCGCCTCGCACCGCGGCGGGCAGCCCACTCCAGTCCGGGTATGCGGCCTCCGCGGCGCCAACCGCGGCGGCCACCTCACCAGAGCCAGAGTTGGGAAACTCGCCTAGGATCTCGGCTGGGCGCCAGGGATTTCGCCGTTTGTATACCGAGCCGTCGAGGCTGGGGATCCATCTGCCGGCGATGAAATTTGTCGCACCTGAAACTGCGATCGTTTCGGACATATCGCTCAGCTGGCTCCTTTGACTCACGGGTTCTGAGTCCGGCCTGGGCGACCGGACTCGCCGTGGATGAGAAAATAGGTCATCAGCCCGGGACTAGCCCGCGATACAAAGGAGAGGCGCCGCATGAAGGAGCTGTTGAAGGACATCCAGCGCTGGCGCGCGCGGGGCGAGCGGGTCTGCGTCGCCACCGTAGTCGCGACCCGGCGGTCGGCCCCCAGGCCGATCGGAGCGAGCTTTGCCATCTCACAGGGCGGCGAGCTCGCCGGATCGGTTTCCGGCGGCTGCGTCGAGAGCGACATCTACCATGAGGCGCAGGAGGTGTTCGCCAGCGGACGGCCCAAGATGCTGTCCTACGGGATCGCCGACGAGCAGGGCTTGGAGATTGGACTGCCATGCGGTGGCGAGATCGACGTGTTCCTGGAGCGGCTGTCTTGATCGGGCTGATCGCGCGTCTGGCGCAGCTGATGGCCGATGGCCGGCGGGGCGTGCTGTTGACCGTGCTGGACGGCCAGGGCGCCGGTACCAAACTGCTGTGGCTGGAGGATGGCAGCGGCGACGAGCTCTCGCCCGAGCTGGCTACGGCGGCGGAGGAGGTGGTGCGCGCCGGTCGCAACCGCCTGCTGGAGCTCGACCAGACGCGGGTCTTCGCCGAGGTCTACGGGCCACCACCGCGCCTGTTCGTGTACGGCGCCGTGGACACCGCCGAAGCGTTGTGCCGCGCGGCCAGGGTGATCGGCTGGAGCACGATCGTGGCCGACGCGCGACCGATGTTCACCACCGAGGCGCGCCTGCCCAGCGCCGATCAGCTGATCGTCGCCTGGCCAGAGGAAGCATTCGCGCAGGTGGCCCCTGATCACCAGACCGCGGTCGTGGTGCTCACTCACGACGACAAGTTCGACCGGCCGGCGCTGATGGCGGCGATGGCCACGGAGGCGTTCTACATCGGGGCGCTGGGGTCACGGCGCAATCAGGAGCAACGGCGTGCGCGGCTGCTGGAGGCCGGCGCCGACGAGCAGAAGTTCGACCGCATCTACGGCCCGTGCGGGCTCGACGTCGGGGCCGAGTCCCAGGAGGAGACCGCGCTCTCGATCCTCGCCGAGATCCTGGCGGTACGCGCCGGTCGCAGCGGTGGTTCGCTGCGCGACGCCGAACAGCGGATCCACGTGGAGGTCGATTAGGCGGTGGGCAACCGGGCGTCGAGCACGATCTCGACCGCGTCCCTGACCTTCAGCGCGCCCATCAGCCCACGGTAGGGCTTGATTCCCCACTCGCTCTGGGTCACCGGCAGGGTGCCACCGACCGTGCCGTCGTCGGCCAGTTGCACCTCAAAACGCGCAGGCTTGGTCGCTCCGCCGAGGGCCAGGTCTCCGTTGACGGTCAGCCGGTCTCCGGTCAGCTGGATCGCGCTCGAGACGAACTTGATCGACTGGCCGCGCAGGACCTTCGCGTCGATCTCCTTGACGATCGTGGCTCGGTCCTTATCGGTTAGCGGCTTGAGGCCATGATGTCCCTCGCTGATCTGCAGCGAGCGCGGATCGGCCTCCAGCGAGATCGCCGCCGGCTTGCCGTCCTCCCCCACCTGCACGGTCGCCTGCCATTGGCCGACGTCGATGATCAGATCGTGTCCGACCTTCTGCGCCACGCCTTCACGGTATGTCTGAACCTGCAGCTTGCCGCTGTCGGGCCCGACCGAGTGGGTGCCTGGGGCAAGAGCCATGGGTGGTCGATCATAACCCGAGTTGGGCTCGAGGTCCTCGCGGCAGGACGCCGACGCTTCACACGTCCCTCTTAGGGATTTCATAACGCCGACTTCTGCGGTCCGGCGATGCTGATGCCAGAAAGCCATCCCCTTCGAGCCAGAGCACGCCAAATGACCTCCACCCTTCTGCAATTGCGCCCGGCGCCCGCTGAGTCACCGGCGCCGCCCTTCCCGCGGATCGACATCGTCGTCCCGGTCTACAACGAGCAGGCCGGGCTCGAGCGCTCGATCCGCCGCCTGCACGACTTTCTGACCACGAACCTGCCCTACGCCTGGCGGATCGTGATCGCCGACAACGCCAGCACCGACGCGACCCTGGCGATCGCCCGCAGCCTGGCCTTCGAGCTGCCTGACACCGTCGTGCTGCACTTGGAGGCCAAGGGCCGCGGCCGGGCGCTGCGCACCGCCTGGTCGGCCAGCGATGCGGAGATCTTCTGCTACATGGACGTCGACCTCTCCACCGACCTGCGCGCCTTGCTGCCGCTGGTCTCCGGTCTGATCTCCGGCCACAGCGACTTGGCCATCGGCACGCGCCTGGCGCCCGGTTCCCGCGTCGTGCGCGGCCGCCAGCGCGAGCTGATCTCGCGCACCTACAACCGCCTGCTGCGGATCTCGCTGGGCGCCCGGTTCTCCGACGCACAGTGCGGTTTCAAGGCGATCACGGCCGACGCAGCGCGCCGCCTGCTGGCAACCGTGGAGGACCAGGCCTGGTTCTTTGACACCGAACTGCTGATGGCGGCCCAGCGCCAGGGGCTGCGGATCCACGAGGTGGCAGTCGACTGGGTCGACGATCCCGACTCCCGTGTTGACATCGTTAGCACTGCGATGGCCGACCTGCGCGGCGTCGTGCGCCTGCGGATGCAGGGACCAGTGGCGCGCTTCCTGGCAATCGGTGTGGCCTCCACGATCGCCTACGCCGTCCTGTTCCTCGCCCTGCGAGCTTGGCTGGGCGCCGGCGCAGCCAACGCGCTGGCTCTGGCGATCACCGCCGTGGCCAACACCCAGGCCAATCGCCACTTCACCTTCAGGATCCGTGGCCGCGCCGGCCTCTTACGGCAGCAGGCCGCGGGCGCGCTCGTGTACCTGATCGCGCTCGGCCTGACCGACGGCGCGCTGAGCGTGCTGGGGCGCCTGGACCCCCATCATTCCCGCGCGCTGGAGGTGATCGTGCTGGTGGTCGCGAGCGCCTTCGCCACCGTCAGCCGGTACGTGGCGCTGCGCAGCTGGGTGTTCGCCCGCCAGGTGCGCGCCTCCAAGCCGTTGCGTCCGGCCCCGGTCGATCGCTGAGCCCAACCTGGGTCGCCGCTATTCGGGCACGAAGAGACGCCCGCGCATCTGCTCTTCGCTTTGCGGGCTGAAGTCCCAGAGCCCCTTCAGCTGCTGGCGCAGGTCGTCCGGTAGCCGGTCGACACCGAAATGATCAATCTCGACAAGGTTGCCGGCGGGGTCACGGAGGTAGAGCTGGACAACGTCCCCGGGCAACTCGACCAGGTGGTTGGCGAACGCCTGCCGGTCGAAGGCGCCGCGGCGCTCTGCGGCGCGGTACACGGGCTCGACGTCGTCCACGGTAATCGCGAAGTGATGGTGGCTGGTCGGCTGCAGGTCGCGTTCGAAGAGGTGCAGCTGCGTGCGACCGAGGGCGAGCCACTGAACCGGGAGGCCGAAGTTGGGCGTCGGGATCGGTTCTGCGCCGAATAGCTCGACGTAGAAGTCCACCGACTCCTGCAAGTCGCGAGCGTTCACGCTGACGTGATTGAGCCTACTGGTCACGGGCACTCCTCCGGCCATCGTCTGGGAGGACGCACGATATCGGGCCAGTCGGGACGAGGACCGTCGGATGCGGTTCCAGCCGCCAACGACCACGCCCCGGGGCGGTCACATTCTTGCGCCGGCATCCGTCATCGGGATAACACCCCGAAACCGGAGGGTCCCACATGACAACAATGGCCTCTACATCGTCCTTTCTTGCGACGCGTCGCGGCAAGCTCACGCTGGCGTTGTTGTGCGCGGTCGCCTTCCTCGACTTCGTCGACGCGTCGATCGTCAACGTCGCGCTTCCCTCGATCCGCCGCGACCTGCACTTCTCAGTTCAGAGCTTGGTTTGGGTTCCCAGCGGCTACCTGTTGACCTACGGCGGGTTCATGCTCCTCGGCGGCCGCGCCGTTCGGTGATGGGCTTCACCGTGGCACACGACAAGATCGTCGCAATCGACGTGCTCGCCGACCCCGCGCGCCTGCGCAAACTCGACCTTCCGGCCGACTTGCTGTGACTATTGCCCTGATCACAGCTGCCGCCCCGCACTTGGCGACATCACCAATTGGCGTCCTCAACCCATAGCGAGGGAGATCTCGAGCGTCATTCGCGTGGAGAGTTACGCCGGCAAGACTGACAAGCCACAGCACCAAGGAGAGTGGGCGCGAGCGTGACACCGGAGCGCGCATAAATTAGGCCCTGGGAGGGCATAGCCGCGCGGCAGACCACAAGCTCCTGACGTCTGCGCTTCGCTTCGTCAGTCGCTCGCGCCCACTAACAACCCTAAACCCCCCACGCCCACGCTGTCCACCCCGGCGACCGACACGCGCCCGCGAATTGCGGCCAAGACTGTCAGTGCTTGCTCTATTGGGAGCGCCGGACTACTTCAGCATTTTGCGAGCGGCGGATGTCCAAGTCTCGGTGACGTCACGGATGAACTTGGCCTGAGTGGTGGCCAGGTGCGAGATCCAGTCGATGTCGCTACTCCCTGGACCGCGTTCGACGGCACTTGCCATCGCCTTCAGCGCCTTCTCGTAGCTCGACAACGTGGTCTCGCCTGTCTGCTTGCCCGCTTCGATAATCCGCTCGTTGAGCTTCCGAAGACGCACTGCGGCCGCCTCGAGACGGGCCTCCGGCGAGCTTGCCGAAGCTTTCGCCTTGGTCGATCGTGCGCTCGTCGTCGATGCCGAGCCCCGAGCCGAGCTGGCGCTCGCACGTGGGGCCCGCGCTCCTCCCGCCGACGATGCGGCGGTTGCGCGCTTTGGTTTCCTGCTCGCCGACGTCGCCTTTGCACCCGACCCCGACTGTGAACCACCACTCCTAGCCTGCGGCATTTTTCCTCCTCGAACCTAGTTTACGACTGGCTGCACCCTACCTCCCGGTGGCCTGTCGTGGGGATTTCCGCTCCGACCGGGCGTGTCTCTTGAGGCGGCGGCGCTGGAAGGACGCGGCGGGAGCAGCTCGGTCACTCCGTCTTTCAGCCAGTCGATGAGGCGGTGCAGATCGGGCATCTGGTCACGGTCGGCGACGATGCCGACGTCAAGGTTGCCCAGGTAGCTCATGACCGTGATGTTCAGGCCCATGCCGTCCGTGATCACGGAGACCGGATAGTTGGCGACGAGGCGGGCGCCCGCGCAGTAGAGCGGGATCCGCGGCCCGGGCACGTTGGAGATGACGAGGTTCCAGGTCGGGTGCGCGGCGCCACTTGTCGAGAGCCGGAACGTGAGCTGCGCCGCACGGGCAAAGACCGCAGCGGGAATGAAGTGGTTGGCGTCCTGGAGCAGTGTGGCGGGCAGCGCCTTGTGCCGCTCCTTCATATCGCTGAGCGCCTCGTGGGTGCGATGCAGGCGCTCCACTGGGTCGGCAATGTTCGTGAACAGCGGTGCGCTCATCAGCAGGATCCGGTTGCCGTAAGTGCCGATCTCCTCATCGCTGCGCACGGAGACCGGCACCTGTGCGACCAGCGGCTGATCGGGGAGCTCGTCGTGCTCGACGAGCCAGCGCCGCACGGCACTGGCGCAGATTGAGACGATCGCGTCGTTGACCGTGCCGCCGTGGTGGTTCTTGATTGCCTTGACCTTGTCGAGTGACAGCTGGCCGAAAGTGAACCGCCGGTGCGGAGAGATGCGTCCGTTGAACGACGTCCGCGGCGCCGTGAACCGTTCCTGCCCCTGAGCGACCGTGTCACCGCCGAGCAGCCTGCGCAGGCGGGTCGTCAGGCCGCCCGCCATCGCCGCGCCGGGGAGAACACCAAACGGAGTGTCCTCGACGTTGGGAAGCGCGCTCGGAAGTGCCCTCAGCAGCCGTAACGGATAACGGGGAATCCCGAGCGCGGCGCGCGCGAGCATCTCCGGTGCTCCCGGCATCTTCTCGCCCTGGGCTTTCCCTTTGCGTTCCTTCGGCGGCAACGGACCATCGGGCCCGAGGTCGAGCAGCAGTCCCATGATCTCGGCACCGGAGATGCCGTCGATCAGGGCGTGGTGAATCTTCGTCAGCATCGCCACGTGTCCGTGTTGGAGTCCGTGGATCAGATAGAGCTCCCACAGCGGGCGCGCGCGGTCCAACGGCCGGGAGGTGATGCGGGCCACCTGCTCAGCGAGCTGCCCATCCGAGCCCGGCGAAGGGAGCGCCAGCTCGCGCACATGAAAGTCGAGGTCGAAGTCCGCGTCATCGACCCAGAAGGGATAGTCAAGACCGAGCGGCACCTCGGCCAAGCGCCAGCGCAGCAGCGGGAGCATCGGCAAACGTTCGACGATCAGCGCCTGGATGTCGGCGGCGTTCAGGGCGCCGCCAGGTGCGGTGGATGGATCGAGCACCGCGACCCCGGCCACGTGACCGCTCTGCCGCGAGTTCTCCAAGGCCAGAAACTGGTTGTCCAGGCTCGTAAGCTGACGCATCGCTCTCGCCGCGATACTCGCACAAGGCCGGGCGTAGAGCTAGACGCAACCAATTGGCCTGGCTCGTCTGGTGGCCGGCTTGTGCTTCGGCCTGCCGGCAGGACTGGGAGCTCATCCGAGGATCTCGTCAAGTCGGCGGCCGCTGAGGACCGAATGAGGGCGCTCGGCCACAATGTCTGAACCAGGGCGCGCCTCCTGATCGCGCCGCTTGATCAGCAGCCACTGCGCCTTGGCGCCGGGACCGGTTCGCTGCAGGGCGAAGCCGCCGCGCAGCTTTCGCCCGTGCAGGACGAAGACCGCGTGGCCGCGATCCAGCGCTTGGGGCCAGGCGACGCGTCCGCCCTGTTCGTAGGTCCCGTGATCCCAGACGATCACCCCGCCCGCGTCGAGCGTCCCCTCGAACGTGTTGTGCGCCTTGGCGTGATCGGCAACCTCGACGGCGAGGCGCTTGATGGCGGGGTCGAGCGACGGACCCCTGGGGATCGCCCACGAGCGCATCACCCCGCCGACTTCCAGGCGCAGGTCGAAATGGTGCGCGGTCGCCGCGTGCTCCTGGACGACGAAGGCTCCGGCGCTCAGCCGCGGATCGCGAACTGCTCGTGGCCCTCGACCGCGACCGGCTCGATCTCGACCCCGGCAACCCGTGCCAGCGGCGGCCCGTCGTGCAGGAACGCCACCAGCTCAGCCACCGCCCGCCGATCACCCTCGGCGTGAACCTGCACGGTGCCGGCATCGCCGTTGCGCACCCAGCCCATCACCATGAGTTCGCGAGCCCTGCGCACGGTCGCGTAGCGGAACCCGACGCGCTGCACGTCTCCGCGCACCACGGCACGGATCGCTTCGGTGCTCGCCACGGCTGCTCCTTCACACAAGCCGAGTTCCGCGCGTCGCCCCGTCAGATTCCGAGGACGACGGTCCTCGCCTGCTCGAGGTCCAGGCCCGTCTGCTGCCGGTAGGCCTTGATCGCCTCAAGCGTCCTGCCGGCCCGGGCAAGCTCCACGACCTCCGCCGCAGGAGGCGGCGCGGCCCCGGAGAGAGTGTAAGCAGGACCGTTTCTGGCAGCGGAAGCCACGAGAAACGCCTCCATGTGATCCAACCGGTCGTTGATCAGCCGCAGCACAGGCTTGAGCTCATCCCAACGAACATCGCCACCGCCACCCATTGCTGCTCCTTTGGTCAATGTCGAGCCCAAGCGACCCCTCGTCCGCTTGTGCATTGAGCACGGAATGCACAATAGGCTCCAATCGCCAAGGTCGCCGCGACGTGTCGCAGAGCTGACGGGGTACGAATGGAGCTCGCGCCATGGGGCGTCGGCGTCGTGCCCGTGGAGCCAGCGCAGACCGACACCTCTGGCTCATTCGCACGCTCTAGCGGCCCGTGAAGTGCGCCGGTCGTTTCTCGGCGAAGGCTGTGACGCCTTCGACGAAGTCGGCCGTTGCGGCCTGCTGTTGCTGGATCTGCGCCTCGAGTTCGAGCTGCTGCTCTATCCCAGCGTAAATACGGGCGTTGAGTTGGCGCTTGGCGCCAGCGTAGGACCGGGTCGGACCGGCGGCCAGTCGCTCTATGAGCCCGCCCACCTCGACCGAGAGCTCAGCGTCTTCGACGACGTAGTTGATCAACCCCCACACAAGCGCCTGATCGGCTCCGACCCGCTCGCCCAGCATCGACATCTGCATCGCGCGGGCAAAGCCCGCACGGGCCGGTACAAACACCGACGAGCCCCCGTCGGGGACCAGCCCGATGTTCACGAACGCGAGCAGGAAGTAGGTGCTGCGAGCGGCGACAATGAGGTCGCAAGCGAGGGCGAGTGAGCAGCCTATCCCGACCGCGGGCCCGTTGACCGCGGCGACCACGGGCTTGGACATGTTCCGAACCCCGAGGATAATCGGGTGATAGAGCTCGTGCAGCACCGTAAGCACGTCCGGATGGCCTTCGGGCGTGGAGTCAAAGCCCGCGCGGAGGTCCGCGCCGGAGGAGAAGCCGCGCCCGGCCCCGCCGATCTCGACGGCGCGCACGCCGGTGTCGTGAGAGACGGTCGTGATCGCATCGAGCAGATCAGAACCGAGCTGCCGGTTCCAAGCGTTCATCGTCTCCGGGCGGTTGAGCTCGATCCGTGCCGCCGCACCGTCGCGCAGGAGGGTCACGGTCTCATAGCTATGCGCGATTTCGTAATTGGGCATCTTTGTGCCTCCTCCGCCTCGGTTTATTAGGAGCTTCGTTCTAGAACCAATACGCTACTACACGATGTCACGTCCGCCGCTCTACTCAGATGGCGAGATCATGGACGCCGCTCGCGCCGTGGTGCTCAAGCGGGGCGCGCGAGGAGCGACGATCGGTGCGATAACCGATCAGAGCGGGGCTCCGACGGGATCGATCTATCACCGCTTCGCCTCCGTCGACGAGTTACTCGCCCGCACGTGGATGCGCGCAATGCGCCGCGTGCAGGAGGCACTGCTCAGCAGCGAAGAGCAGGACCCCGAGGCGGCAGCTGTGGCCGGTGCGCTCGCCGTGTATGACTTCTGCCTGCGTCATCGAGAGGAAGCTCTACTCGCCGCAAGCTTTCGCCGGAGCGACTTCGCCACGGACCTGTCACACGAAACCCGATCACAGCTCGAGGGGCTGAATAACCGAATCAACCCGTTTCTTGCCGCGCTCGCCCGACAGCTCGGAGGACCAGGCCAGCAGGACGTGGCTCTGCTCGCGGTGCGCGACCTGCCCTTCGGCGCAGCGCTGCCACACATCCGCAATGGCACCAGGCCGCCGCCGGAGCGACGCAAACGGCTCGAAGCGGCCGTCCGCGCGGTCGTTCAGGCCTCAGCGCGGCAAGCCGCCGCGGCGTGTCAAAGACCGTGAGTGAGGTCAGCGGCGCTCTCAGCTTGCGCTTGGCGTCGGACTTGGCCTTGCGGACCGCGCCGAGCACCGCGCTCGCGGCGTCAAGACCACCTGAGGCGGCCGCGTTTTGCAGCTCCTCGGGTCGCGGCCACGACGCGCCGTGCACCGAGCCTTGATGCGACCACGACTACCCGACCGCCTCGACCCGCGCCGGGACGTGCTTGTGCCAGGGCGTGCCCACGATCGGGTCGCGCCACTGCAGCGAGGTGAGTTCGTTGATCGCGACCCCGGTCAG
>CALAQT010000342.1 GCA_937888775.1 uncultured Actinomycetes bacterium
GGACGTCGTCACGCTTGAGCTGGTGCACCGGCCAGCCGACGGGCCGGTGCAGATTGGCACCGGGTTCAGCCACCTCGTCGTCCAGGTAGACGAACTTGCCGGCACCATCGCGGCGCTATCGCAACGTGGGCTACAGCCGGAACCCGAGCAACATCCCGCTGGTCCGGACGGCCCGTGGACCTCCTGGCTCACCGACCCCGATGGCTACCGGATCGAGTTGGTGCAGTGGCCGGCCGGGCACGCCGACGGGATTACCGCCGCCGACTTCCCGTGAGGCCCGCACCAAGGCCGGGCGACGCTCTGGGTCGGGCGAAGGCGATCGCGCCGTCGGCGGCCGGTTCGACCCGTCAGCGGGCTTCCCTCTGCCGCCATGGGAGCCGTCAGCGCATTCCGGACCTGACGACGCATGCGATCGTCAGCGGCCGGGTCGCCGGCGCGTCCTCCTGGGCGAACGCACAAGCGACGAGTCGGGCCCCGGCAGCCCGGCCGGCACCGCTGCTCGCACGCGATAGTAGCGGCCAGTCGAGTGGCCGTCCGGGCCGCTGCTATCGCTGGGTTGCAGCACTGTGTCGCGCCTCGTGACCATCCCGCCAGGTGAGCAGCTCGATCAGATCGTCGGGTAGATCGAACGGATCGACGGGCGGTGGAGCAGCGGTTCATCAGATGCCTGAAAGCAGGCACTGGTCCCGGTTTGTTTGGTATGGACGACAGGCGTGCCATCGATGGACGCATGCGCCCGTCTGGGCGATGATGCGCTGTCCATGAGCAGCGTCTCGGAGTCATCCGCGGTCGGTCGCGCACTCGACCTGTTTCAGCCGGCGCGGCGGCCGGCCCGTCTGCAACTGCGGGACGGGTATCTCGATCTGCTCGGCGACGAGAACCCGACCGGCTCCCACCCGGGCCAGCGGTTGATGGCCAGCCGCGCGCTGCCGCTGATCTACGAGCGGCTATGGCGCCCGCTGGGCGGACGCCTTCTGATGGGCGCGATGGGGCCTGGCATGCGCGGCGAGCACCGGATCGCGCTAGAGATGCTTTCACTCTCGGGCGGCGAGCGGGTATTGGACGTGGCCTGCGGCACCGGCAACTTCACGCGCAGTTTCGCCCGCGCCGCGGGCGACGGCGTGGTAGTCGGTCTCGACGCGTCGAGGACGATGCTGGCGCGCGCGGTGCAGGAGACCGACGCCGACAATGTCGCCTACCTGCGCGGGGACGCCTGCGCGTTGCCGTTCCGCGACGGCAGCGTCGACGCGATCTGCTGCTTCGCTGCGCTGTACCTGATCGAGCGTCCGATGCGAGCCGTCGATGAGATCGCGCGTGTGCTCGCGCCGGGCGGCCGGGTCGCGCTGCTCTCGAGCTGCAACCGAGGTCCCCTGCCCGCGGCCATCACCAGCCCGCTCGTGAAGAGCCTCACCGGCGTACGCGTGTTCGGCCGCGACGAGCTCACACGTGCACTGACCGCCCGCGGTCTCACCGACGTCCGGCAGCACGTGTCCGGCCTGGCGCAGTTCGTGGCCGCGCGCAAGCCTGCGACTTGACACGCGGCTGCACCTGAGGGCTCACAAATCGTGATGGCGGGTTCGCCACCCGCGGCGCAGCGAAGGAAGTCTGGATTTGCGCGCCCCGCGTGGCTGGGGACGTCTCTGAGGTCAGCGATCTTCGCGAGATCGCGGGCTGGGGGGTGCGTCGGGGGCCTCGGATAGGAACGCGGCCAGAGCGGCGTGGGTCTGTTTGGGACGCTCGACCTGTGGCACGTGTCCGCAGTCGAGCTCGAGATGGCGTGCGCGCGGAAGAGCGTCGGCGACGTGCCGCGCGAAGGCGATCGGTACGAGCCTGTCGCGGCGGCCCCAGACGAACAGCGCATCAGGCTGCAGTGTCCGCAGCCGCGTCCAGAAGCCCTCCTCCCCGTGAGGTTCTTCTAGATAGATGTGCCGGGCCGCGGCGTAGAACGCGGCGCGACCGGCCGGCGTGAGATAGGCGCGCAGGAACTCATCGACGCCGGCAGCGGTCCAACCATCATCCGCACCCGGGATGACGCGATGAACAATCGCCTCGACCAGAGGCCGCGGGGCGAGCTGGACGAGCCCGAGCTCCGGCCGCGTGAGGCGGAGCAATGGAACCCACGGCCGGTCGCGTCGCCAAGCCAGAGAGGGCGCCAGCAGCGCGAGACGGCCGACACGGCCCGGATGACGCAGGGCGATCTCCAGCGCAATCCGACCACCGAGGCTGTTGCCGACCAGGTGGACGCGGTCCAGTGCGAGCGCGTTGAGCAGATCGATGCCAGCGCCGGCGAAGAAGCGCGCGTCGTAGGAGGCGCCGATCGGCTTGTCCGATTCGCCGAACCCGGGCAGATCGACCGCGATCACGCGAAAGCGACCGGCCAGCGCCACCACCGTAGGCAGAAACGACCCCTTGGTGCCGCCGAGGCCGTGCAGAGCCAGGACAGGCGGCCCGATCCCGGCTTCCATGATTGACAATCGCGCGCCGGAGGTAGCGATCGTGCGAAACCTCAGCCGCCCGGGCTCGGTCGCCCCGCTCGTCGCAGCCAGGAAACCAACGCCGACATGCAGGTTGCGACGCACGGACAGACGCCCCGACCGGAACGAGTCCATTCCGCGGCTCAGGTCCACAGCAATCTGCCGCCACGTGTCCGCGTCGGCGGTGAGCACCGCGTCCGGGCGTCCATCTGGCGTCGCGATCGAGGCGGCGCCGTCCGCGACCACGACGTCCCAGACGCCGTCATCACTCACGGCGAGCCGGATCCGGGTCCGCCGCCGCCGCGCGTCAAAGACAGACAGGTCAAACCGGCCAACCAGGGCTTGTATGAAACTCGGCGCCGCAGGCATCACGCCCCGACATTAGTCAGTCGGGTCGGTCGTCCGCTCCCTGTCGGCCTGCTACTTCACGTCGCCTGATCTGGTGATTGTCGGACGACGTGGCTCCAGTCCCTCGAAGCCGGGGGGTGCGATGTCGTGGATCCACCGGGC